>DAOUHS010000224.1:0-9150 GCA_034428415.1 Dehalococcoidia bacterium | reverse complement strand
GCGACCCTTGAACCATTGGTCGAACGTCTCATTCGCGAGGGCCGGCATCGGTCGCTGGGGCTGCACTCCCAGCCGGCTCTGCGCCATCCTTGCAACAGGTGTCGAGGCTGCGAGGTTTGCCAGCCTCGGGGCGATTGAGCCTAAGCGCAACAACGTCGCGATGTTTGCGAAGGCTCGATCGCGGAGGGGCACACCCCGCGACTGGTGTCGATGCGCGAGCACCTCGTACTTGATCTTGGCCAGGTCGACGCCCGACGGACACTCCGCCTTGCAGGCCTTGCACTCAACGCAGAGGTCGAGGGCGTCGTGCAGGCGATCGCCGGACAGCTCTTCGAGTGGCATCGCGCCGTTGAGCACCTGGCGCAGGAGATTGGCGCGGCCGCGGGTCGAGTGCTCCTCGTCCTGGGTGACCATGTATGAGGGGCACATGCCGCCGTCGAACTTGCGGCAGGCGCCCTGGCCGTTGCACATCTCGACGGCTCGGGCCAACCCGCCCTCCGATGAGAAGTCCAGCCAGCCGTGCGGCTCGTGGTTGATCGTCTCCGGGCTGAGCCGCAAGTTGTCGCGGAAGGGTGGTGTGTCGATGATCTTGCCCGGGTTTAGCAAGCCGTCCGGGTCGAAGATCTGCTTGGCCTCACGGAAGGCGTCGACCAGGCGCGGACCGTACATCTTCTCCATGAATGCGCCGCGCACGATGCCGTCGCCGTGCTCGCCGGAGAGGGACCCGCCGAACTCGACGACCAGATCGGCGATCTCCGATGCCAGCGCCTCGGTCTGGTCGAGGCCCACCGGATCCTTCACGTTGACTACCGGTCTGATGTGCAGACATCCAGCAGCGGCGTGACCGTAGTAGCCGGCGCGCAAGCCCTTGGCTCGGACGGCAGCATCGAATCGCGCGACAAACTCAGGCAGACGCTCCGGTGGGACGGCCGTGTCCTCGACGAAGGCTCCGGGCTTGGGATCGCCGTGCATCGACATCAGCAGACCTAGCCCGGCCTGGCGCATCTGCCACATCCGAGCCTGCGCTGCCGCATCGGTCTCGGTGACGAAGGCGTAGCCCATGCCACGAGACTCCAACTCGGATTGGATGGTTCGGAGTTGTTCGATGATCTCCGCGTCATTGTCGGCAAAGCACTCGATCAGCAGGATCGCGCCCGGCTCGCCGACGACGAATTCGGCCAACGGTGCGTACCCGACGCTGGAGCGGCAGCGCTCGATGATGATGTCGTCGACCAACTCGATCGCGGCTGGTTTGTGCGCGTTGGCCGTCACCGTCGCCTCGGCCGCCTCGACCAACGTGCGGAAGTGAGCGGCGAGGATCCCGCGGCGCGCGGGCAGTGTCGCCAGTTGCACCGTGGCTTCGGTTACGACGGCGAGCGTGCCTTCTGAGCCGACGACCATCTGCGAGAGGTTGACGCCCTCGGGATCGAGCAGCGTGTCGAGGTTGTACCCGGAGACGCGGCGAGGAATGTCGGGGAAGCGCTCGCCGATCTCGGCTCGCTCCCGCTGGGCCAATTCGCGCATATCGCGATAGAGACGTCCCTCACGCCCGCCGGCATCGATCAGCGCGCGCAACCGTCGCTCGTCGACCTGCTCGAGCCGCAGTCCTTCTCCGTCCGACAGGATGATGTCCATCGACTCGACGACATCGACCGTCTTGCCGTAGAGACCGCTGTGGGTGCCGCAAGAGTTGTTGCCGATCCCGCCGCCAATTGTCGCGCGATTGGCGGTCGAGGGATCGATCGGATAGTGCAGACCGTATGGTTTGGCGGCCTTGTTCAACTCAGAGAGCACCAGTCCCGGTTGGACTCGCGCAAGACGCCGCTCGTCATCGATCTCCAGGACGGCATTCATGTGCCGGGTGAAGTCGAGCACGACTGCGTGATTAACGCCCTGACCGGCGAGGCTGGTGCCGCCTCCGCGCGGGAGGACGGGTACGCCGTGGGTTCGGGCGACATCGACCGCTGCTGCCGCATCGGTCCGCGTGCGGGGGAAGACGACTGCCACGGGCTCCATCTCGTAGAGCGAGGCGTCGGTCGCGTAGAGCAGGCGCGACGGACGATCCATCAAGACATCAGACGGGTCGGCGAGCGCATCTTGCAGGTCCAGGGCGAGCGGACTCAAGGCATTCGGTCCGTTGTTGAGCATCGCCCGAGCGCGCCGGACTGAACTGAAGCTGGACGGCGTTCGACCTTCGATCACCGTCCTCAGGGCGCTGGGTGTAGTCATGCCGGCAGGCTACTGTGCAGCCGATACGCCGCTTCCGAGGGGTCGTCGGCCGAGAGGATCGCACTTCGCACAGCGATACCCCAGGCGCCAGCATCAACTGCCTGTGGAGCGGTGACCGTCGTCATCCCTCCGATGGCGTAACAGGCGACATTGCCCAGCAGGTCTCGAATGGCGCTGAGGTGTTCGAGACCGGCCCCTGCGCGACCCGGGTGCGATTCCGTTTCGAAGATCGTGCCGACGATCGCGTAGTCAACATCGTCGGCCAGGGCGAACTGCGCTTCAGCTTCGTCATGGACCGATCGGCCGACCAGTGCGTATTGACCGTTGGGCGTCTCAGCGGCGGCGGGCAAGTGCAGGCCGATCTCGAGCGCCCCCGCGAGGTCCGGTCGATTGTTGACCATCAGCACCGTCTGCGGCGGGACTCGGCGCTGAACGGCTCGAATCACCGCGATCAGTTCGGCATCCGACAACTCTCGCTCGCGGAACTGGACCATCAGCCGACCGCCGACTCCGTTGGCCGCACGAACGATCACGTCCGGCAGTGGACGGCCATTCGTGCCTTGCTGGTCGGCGATCAGCATCAGTCGGTGCAGGATCATGATTCGCGCCGGAGGAAATGCCAGGGGATGGTTCGGCGCTCGATTAGCACCACCCCGAGGAAGAGCAGGTAGCTGAGCAACGCCACGACAAAGATTGCGCCGAATACCAGGTCGGTGCGGAAGGACAGCCGTGACTGCTCGAGAAAAATGCCCAGTCCGTCGGTCGCGCCCGCGAGCTCGCCAAAGATCGCTCCGAGGACGGCGTAGATGGCGGCGATCCGCAGGCCGGTGAAGAGATCGGGCAGCGCCGCCGGAATCTTGACGTAGCGATACATCTGCCAGCGAGAAGCCCCGAAGTTGCGCATCAGGTTGATCGTCGGACGCTCCGTCGAGGCGAGACCGGCGGCGAATCCCAACACGATCGGGACGAACGTGAACAGTCCAATCACAATGATCTTGGGCGTGACGCCAAAGCCAAACCAGACGATCATTAGCGGGGCAACTACGGGAATCGGCACGGTCTGCGAGGCGACGATGATTGGATACAAGGCTCGGCGGATTGTCGCCGAGAGGTCGAGCAGCAGACCTAACGCGAGTGCGCAGACGACGCTGATGGCGAACCCGGCCGCTACCTCGGACATCGTGACCAGTGAGTGCTCCCAGATTGACCCCGCCGACTCTACGCTCTCGCGCACGATGCGGATTGGTCCCGGAAGTGTCTGCGGTCGGATATCGGATAGCCAGACATAGATCTGCCAGCCGGCCAGCACGAAAAAGACGAGCCCGAGCGGCGCTCCGACGCTCAGCGTCAGTTCGCGACTGAGGGTTCGACCGCTCACGCGATCACTTCCTCTACTTCTGTCTCATGCCGCAGGTAATCGATCAGCCGGTGAGCGGCTTCGGTTTCGGCTGCGCGAGTGGTCCTCGGCCGCGGCAGATCAACTTCGAGCACGTTTGTGATTCGGCCCGGCCGCGCCGACATCACGTAGACCTGGTCGGACAGCGCGACGGCTTCGTGCGGATCGTGGGTGACGAGGAGCGCCGAGCCTCCGATTCGATTCCAGGTCTCCGCCAGCCATGCCTGCAACTGTCCTCGAGTGATCGCGTCGAGCGCGCCGAAGGGCTCGTCGAGCAGCAGAAACGGTCGACCGAGCAGGTAGGTGCGCAGGAAACTGGCTCGTTGGCGCATGCCGCCCGAGAGTTCGTGCGGTCGGCGATGTTCGAATCCGCTGAGTCCAAACTGTGGAAACAGCTCGGCAGCGCGGTCTCTGGCTTCTCGCTTGTCCAGACCCTGAATCTCCAGGCCCAGCGAGACGTTCTCCAGGACGGAACGCCAAGGAAAGAGCATGTCTTCCTGCGGCATGTAGCCGAATCGAGTCAGGCGTTCTTCGGCCGTCGGCGATTCGCCATCGACGGTGATGCGCCCGCTGTCGTGGTCGTCAAGGCCGGCGATCAGGTTGAGCAGCGTCGTCTTGCCGCAGCCCGAAGGTCCAACCAGCGCTACGAACTCGCCGTCGGCGACGCTCAGGGAGACGTCGGCCAGGGCGACGACTGCCTGCTCGTCCGAGCCGTAGCGCTTGCCGACGCCCTCGACCTCCAGCATCGGTCGCCGCTACTCCCGCGCGTCCTCGATGATCGCATTGTTGAAGTGCGCCGACCAATCAGGCGCCGTGGCCAACGGATCGCCGTTCTCGTCGGTGAGCAGTCCGTGCTCATACAACCAGCCGGGATATCCCGACCACTGCGCGAGCGTTTGCGAGCCCCAACGATTGTCGGCGGCGAGGTAATACTCGTCGGCCAAAAGCTTCGCCGATGCGTAGACCAGTTCCGGGTCGGGGAAGGCGTCCTCGCCGGCGGTCTCGATCAGCAACCGACCCGCCTCATCGGGATCCTCGACGGCAAACTCATAGCCGCGCAGCGTGGCGCGCATGAAACGGATCAACGCATCCTCTTTGCCATCGAGCGTTTCGCCAGAGGTGACGAGCAGCACGGCCGGGCGATCTGGCACGCCAAAGTCGGCGTGACGCCAAGTGCGGTACTCGATTCCCTGCCGATCCCAGTCGAGTCCTTCCCAGGTCACGAAAATCTCCACGGCGTGGACGCGTCCGGCCAGGAGCGCGTCGTAGGCGCCGGTATCGAGCACAACCAACTCGGCGGTGCCCTCGCCGCCGTCGGCCTGGATCACGGTCCGCCACTGCGGCAGCTCGTATGGCAGCCCCCAGCCGGCGTAGAGCTTGCCGTCCATGTCGCGCAGCCGCTTGATCGGTCCATCTTCGAGAACCGCAATCTCCGTCGGGCTCGTCTGCAGCACCGCGGCGATGCTGACCACGTCGAGTCCTTGCGCTCTCGAGAACGGCACAACCGTTGCGAAGGAAAACGCGACATCGGCCACGCCCTCCGCGACGAGCAAATCGCCGGAGGTGCCGCTATAGGGGAGAATCTCGACCTCGACGCCCTCGTCCTCGTACCAACCTTGCGCGAGCGCGACGTACACGCCGGTGTGGTTCGTATTCGGTGTCCAGTCGAGCTGGACGCGGATCAGATCGGGTTCATCCTCCCCGCAGCCGGCGACAAGAACAGAGACGATCAGCAGCGATGCTCCGAAGACCGCAGCAAGCAGGCGGAGTGGTGTAGTCACTGAGCCTCCCCGTTCACCCAGGCCGAGTCGAAGAAGTGGTACTCGAGCTCCATCGCGGTGCGGAACTTGATCGCCTCCGAGGACGAGTCGTCGCCCTGCTCATCCAGCATTCGCTGGATAATGTCGACTTTCTCCAGGTAGTCGGGACTGGAGTACATGTCGATCCAAAATCCGTAGCGATCGTCGTAGGGCTGGTCGGCAAGGCGGGAGCCAAGCCAGCCATACAGCTTGGCGGAGATAATTGCTTGAATAAGACATCAGTCGGCGGACTCGACCGGCCGTCTGCGAAGACTCGGCTGGTCGGCAGATGATCCCAGCAGACTGCATGACCACCACTCGGCGCATTCCCAATAGTTCTTCGCTCCGTATCTGGCCTTAAGCCGCAAGTAAACGTGCGGCCAGCGGATACTTGTGTGAACGAACCCCGGGCAGCTAAATCCAGCGCGCTGGCGGTTGTGCCAAATCCCCAGCACTGCGCAATGCCGCGGCTGTCACGTGTAGCAAGGCCGTCGTCTATTATTCCGCAGGCGTGGCCGCCGGTATCGGGATCGCTGATGTCACGACTAGCTGAAATGCTCCGAAATTTCTTGGACGGCGGCACAGATCGTCCGTCACGGTTATCGCCCCAGCATTGAACAGCCCCAGACGCGCGCAGACCGCATGTGTTCTCCCCGCTAGCCGACACCGCCACCAGCGCTCCGGAGAAATCCGCATCAGTTGGCAGTGAGTCGGCCACGAGCGCGGAAAGTCTTGCAAGGGCTGCCAATGGGTCGACGACTCCCCACCCAACCTCATCATCCTTTCCAATCTTTGGTATTCGATCCTCCACGTCGACTGCAGTTGTGCGGAGGGCGGATCGAATCTGTCCAGTTGTGGCATCTGGATGGCGATTTAGCAGATGGGCCACGATCCCTGCTACGAATGGAGCCGCCATCGATGTTCCGCTGAGAGCCTCGATCTCGCAAGATCTCTCTGGATTGAGCACCGTGCAGGTTCTATTCCCGTGCACATCTTGAGGATCAGCTACGGGAAATGTAGACCGAATGTCGCCGCCCGGTGCGGCAACTTCGACATAAGGTGTTTTGCTGCTGCTTTCGGCCACGCTGAATTCCGAATATATGTCATCGTTGTCTATCCTTGCGACAGCGACTACGTCAGGATAGATTGCCGGAGCGCCGTTCTCGTTGTGACTCTTACATTTCTTAAGCTTTAGCGGATCGCCGCAATTGCCGACTGCGGCGACGGAGACCACGCCAAGCATCGATGCAGCCCGCAGTGCTAGTTCAACAGTGTCGTCGGACGCACCATCTACATGTATGCCTCCAACGTTGACTGTAGTGTAGTCAGGAGAGCGCCAAATCAGCGACATGTTGATGACCCGCGCCCCGTTATTGACGGCATACGCGATTGCCGGCGTGATGGTCTCAGCGGCGCCGCTGCCTGAAGGGCAGTCACCTCGATTCAGCACTCGCAGCGGCAATATGCTCGCTTTCGGAGCCACACCCGCTACAAGGCTGCCGTTTCGTTCGGCAGCGACAATGCCAGCGACATGCGTGCCGTGGCCATTCTGATCAGTGTGGTGGCAGCCCCCAGGGGCCGCGTCAGCAATCCGGTCGTCCAAATCTGGATGAGAAGTGTCCACGCCGGTATCCAAGATGGCGACAGTGACCGGATTGGCGCCGTTCCAACCCTCCCAGAGTCCATCACCTCCGACGTGTGGATCTCCGACGGTGATATCGGCGGTCAGATGCCACTGTTTGGTGTTCATGCCGTCGCGGCCATCGTCCCAGAATACTGGTCCCCAAAATGGCTCACTGGACACCGTCTGTGGCGTTCGCACATCTCGCGGAGGCTGTCCGACGGCGTGCACTGAAGGCTCGTCTGTGAGGAGTTCGCGGATGTCGTCGAGCGTTCGCCCGTCAAGTTCCACGTAGTCGACAATCAGACAACCGCCGGCGATACGCACGACTTCAACGACCGTCAGAGTCGCTTCGGGGTCGTTCAAATTCGCCGGAGCTTGCACCACACTGATACCGGGAATCATCAGTGCCGGTGCTGCATCACAGTTTGCTCGGCCAGGTTTGATTGTTTCCACTGACTGTCGGAGACGCTCAAGGTCAATGCCGGATCGAGTCGGAGAAGTGAACGGGTCAAAAAGCGGCTCCTCGTAGACGAGGTTCGGATTCCGCTGTACGGCCCGGCCGTCACGTGAACGCTGATGAACGAACAGTGCGACTTCCGCTGCTGTTTCGACGCGGTCGGAACCGAAAATGCGAACTATCTCTATGTCGCCACGCAGCTCCTGGGCTTGCTGTTGAACGTACGGGCTTAGCGCAGCCGGCCCGCCCACGATAAAGACCTCCGCGGGTTGCAATCTGCGCAGCGCTACTTCCGAATTGCCGAGTCCGTCGGGGCGGGCGTGCAGCACTGAACCGCCCAAAGCTGCAGCAAGCGCTGCCGCCGCCGAACCGTCGGCGGCTGACCAGCCTGACGCCAAAACAACCGGGTGCCCGGCCAGTCGCACCCCTGCCGCCCGCGCCGCTGTCTCAGTACGGTCAGAGCCTGCTACTCGAACGATCGGCGTGCTGCCCACCACGCTGGCGATCTCGGCGCGTACGCGGTCGGGGACCGAATCGGTTCCGCCCACGATGATCACTATTTCAGGGGCGAGCTGCACCAGCGCTTCAACCGTTTCAGAGCCGAGTCGGTCTGGGTACGAATGCAGAACTGACCCTCCGAAGCCGGCGGCAGTCGCGGCCGCGACAGCGCCGTCCCACGGTGACCATCCAGATGCAAGCACTACGGGTTTGCCTGCACTGGTCGGGCGCAAGAGCGCAGCCTGAGCGGCGGTCTCGACCCGGCCGGCGCCCGACACACGTTCGATCTCTGCTCTCGGCAACGCTCGGGCGATCTCGTCGAGCACAGCGTCGGGCACCGCAGCCGGACCCCCGATGACGTACACCTGCTGAGGACCGAGATCCCTGAGCGTTGCAGCAGTAGTCGCCCCCAGGCGATCCCTGTACGCGTGTAGCACTTGACCTTCGACAACCACTGCAAGAGCAGCCGCGACCGCGGTGTCAGGCGCTGACCACCCCGAAGCCACCACGACCGGCGCCGAGTCGTGCTCGGCGGCCACAGGCGCATGCGGAACAAGTGCAATCACGCCAATGGCCACACACCCAGCCGCGAGCGCCGCCAAGCAACGACGAGGGAAAAGCAGCCGTAGTCGCTTGGCTTCGAGGTCCGACGGGATCATTCTCCGCTCGCAATACTCTGCGCGACTGTCCCGTGTCAAGCTTCTTGCTCGGTTTCGGGCTGGTGGGGTTTGAGGGTTGGCGGTTCGAGGTGGGCTTCGAGGGGTCGGCGCCAGTCGAGGTGCTCGTGGGGCCGGATACGGTTGTATTCGTCGAGGCAGCTGGCGACGTGGGCGGCGAGATCGATGCCGTCGTCGAGGTCGTGGCGGTAGAGGCGCTCGTATTTGAGGGACTCGAACCAGCGCTCGACGACGCCGTTGGTATGCGGAGAGCGGTGTCGGGTGCGCACGTGCGCGAAGTTCGGCCTGGCGGCGAACCAGCGGGCGACTGTTGTCGATCTCATCGGCGATCCGTTGTCAGTCACCACGGTGAGGGGCACCGGGTCGCCGGTGCGCCCCTCGCAGCAGTCGTCGCTGAGCGCATGCCCGAGCAGGGCCTCGGCGTGGGCGGCCGCGGCGTCCAGAGCCGCTGTGAGGTCCGCGGCGGTGCC
>DAOUHS010000223.1:0-7426 GCA_034428415.1 Dehalococcoidia bacterium | reverse complement strand
TCGAGAGTTGGCAGGCGGACGCCTGCCCGGAAGGATCTGCGCATGGTTACCGCTGAACGAGCTTCGGCTGACCCGGTTGGATATGAGATTCCTGAGCACCGCACGCTGACCCCCGGGATCGAGGGCTGGACCCGCACGGCTCGTCCCGACGACCCGAAGAAGTACTTCATGGTCTCGGCCGACTGCCACGTGCATGAGCCCGTCGACCTCTGGGAGCGCCGCGTCGAGGAAAAGTACCGACACCGGCTGCCCAGGATCGAAGTCGACGAGGATGGCGTCCGCTGGCAGGTGACCGAGGGTCACCGCCCGACCAAGATTCGCGACCTCAAGCTGGCCGGCGAAGACCTGGTCCGCGACAAGCACGGCAACGCCTTCCCCGAAGAGCGCTTCCGTGACATGGACCGCGACGGCGTCGACGCCGAAATCATCTTCCCCAACAAGGGACTCTCGATGTGGGCGACCGACGACCCCGTCTTCGCCAACGCGATGTGCAGCGCCTGGAACGACTGGGCCTGGGAGACCTTCGGCGACACCTACGACCGCTCGTCGCCGCTGGCCTGCGTCGCCACCGGCGACATTCCCGGCGCGATCGCTGAGATCCAGCGCTCGGCCGAGCGCGGTTTCCGCGGCTTCTCCTTCCCGGCCAAGCCGGTCTGGGGACCGACGGGCGAGGACTCCCGCAACTACAACCTGCCGGAGTTCGACCCGCTCTGGGCAGCCGTCGAAGAGACCGATCTACCGATCACGTTCCACGTCTCCACCGGGCGCGACCCGCGCGGTGCGCGCGGCAATGGCGGCGCGGTGACGAACTACGTGTTCCACTCACTGGCGATGACCATGGAGCCCGTGATCAACATGTGCGCCTCGGGCGTCTTCCAGCGCTTCCCCGATTTGCGTGCGGGCACGATCGAGGCCGGCATCGGCTGGATTCCGTGGGCGCTGACCGCCATGGACGAGGCCTACCACAA
Organism: Dehalococcoidia bacterium; assembly: GCA_034428415.1. Classification (GTDB taxonomy): domain Bacteria; phylum Chloroflexota; class Dehalococcoidia; order Bin125; family Bin125; genus Bin125. The sequence goes on along the minus strand of DAOUHS010000223.1, from coordinate 6,458 downwards.
GCACCACATGTGGGCCTTCCCCAAGCTCGAGGGCCTGCCCTCGGACTACTACCGCGCGCACTGCTTCGGCTCATTCCAGGACGACGGCCCAGGCATCGATCTGGCCCGCAAGTACGACCTCGTCGACAACCTGCTCTGGGCCAACGACTACCCGCATCACGAGGGCTCCTGGCCCCATTCCGCCGCTGCGATCGAGCGCACCATGGGCGATCTGACCGACGAAGAGCGAGGCAAGATCCTGGGATTGAACGCCGCCCGGCTGTTCAACTTCGAGGTTCCTGAGTCAAAGCGCTAAGTCGCTGCCTTGCTGCTATTGGAGTTAACTCGCGTATCAATCGGCGGGTCGTACCTGTGTATAATCCGCCATTAGTGAAGTGCCGAACGACGGCACTTAGCAGGGGTTGAAAGGACCGGTCGCAGTAATGAGATTTCCAACGTTGAAGGGGCGCAGGCTGACGAGCGCATTGCTCTTCGCCGGCGCGGCGCTGATCGCCGGCGCCGTAATCGGCGCCTGTACCTCGGATGAAGAAGACCAACAGGCGCAGGCCCAGGACCAGCAGGTCCAGCAGATGGACCAGCAGCAGCAAGCCGCAGCCCAGCAACAGCAACAACAGCAGCAGCAGGATCAACCGGCGCAAGTGACCGGCGAGGCCCGTGAAAACACCGTGCAGTTGGTCAAAGACCGCGGCACCCTCCTCTGCGGCGTCAAGCAGACACAGCCGCTGTTCGGCTTCCGCGAGCCAGACGGTTCGGTCGTCGGCTTCGACGTGGACTTCTGCAAGGCGATCGCTGCCGCGATGGAAGTCGACCTCGAACTCGTTGACGCGTCTGATGCCTCGACTCGCTTCGAGTTGCTGGCCAACGGCAACATCGATGTCCTGATCCGCACCACCACCATCACCGCATCGCGCGACCGCGAATTGGGCGTCGATTTCGCCCAGACCACCTTCTACACCGGTCAGGGATTCGCGGTGCACGCCGACTCCGGCATTGAGTCGACCATGGACATGGGCGGCTCGACGATCTGCGTCCAGTCCGGCACGACGACCGAGCAGAACCTGGCCGACCACTTCACCGACCTCGGCCTCAGCTACACGCCGCTGGGCGGCTCCGACCAGGAAACGCAGGACGCGTTCCTCGCCGGCCGCTGTGACGTCTGGACCGCCGACCAGTCCAACCTCGCCTCCCGCATCGGCGTGCTCGAGAACGCCAGCGAATTCGTCATCCTCGGTGAGCTGATCTCCAAGGAACCGCTCGCTCCCGGCGTCCGCGACTACGACTCCGAGTGGAAAGACATCGTCAACTGGGTCGTGCACGGGATGATCGCTGCGGAAGAGATGGGCATCACCCAGGCCAACGTGGCCGCCATGGCCGCCAACCCGCCGAACACCGCCGTCGCACGACTGCTCGGCGTCTCGTTCGAAGGCGGTGAGGTTTCGACCCTCGGCTTCGACTCGGTTGGCGCGCAGTTCATCCAGCGTGCCGTCGCCACCGTCGGCAACTACGGCGAGGTCTACGAGAACAACGTCGGCGACGCCGTTCCGCGAGCCTGTTCGCTGAACGCCCTGGCCTCGGAGGACAAGAGCAACTGTCCGCCAGGCACCGGCGGCATCCAGTACGCGCTGCCCTACCGCTAGACCGGCAACCTTCGCCATCCTGATCCAAGGGGCCGTCCGCAAGGACGGCCCCTTTGTCATCGCTTCGCCTAGTTTCTCCTTGGCGTTCTACCTGGTCTCCGGGACGATCAGAACCGCTCGATTCTCGTATCTCGGTTAACCTGTGGCGGAGCCGCGCCTCGCCCAAGTGGCTGAATCGGTCAACGAACGGAACAGCATGTCCGCGCAAGCGCCCGCGCCTCCCGCGCCTCCTGGTGGTCCGCCTCTGCCCGCCAGCGAAGTGCCCCTGTTCTACCGGCGCGGATTCCGCAATGTGCTCCAACAGGCGATCTATGTCGCGGCCACGGCGATCGTCGCCTGGTACGTCTATACCTCGCTCGATCTGCGCGAGTTCGGATTCGGATTTCTCAACGACCCGGCCGGCTTCGCCGTCGGCTCGCAATGGCTGATCGACGTTGACGGAGTTACCAGCTCCCGGCTGACGATGTATCTGGTTGGCGTATGGGCTTCGATTCGCGCCGTCCTCGTCGCCATATTCCTCTCCACCATCGTGGGAGTGCTCGTCGGCGTCGCGCGGCTATCGTCAAACTTCCTCGTCTCCAAGATGGCGATGCTCTTCGTCGAGATCTTCCGCAACACCCCGCTCCTGGTCCAGGTCGTGTTGTGGTACGCCATCCTCCTCGTCGGCGCGCCGATCATCCAAAACGTGCTCAACGTCGGCGACTTCTTCTTCCTCTCCAATCGCGGCATCGCGATCCCCTGGCCGGTCCCCTCGGGCGGACTCTGGGGCGTGCCCGACTGGTTCGTCGGCGTCTGGGTGATCGCGCTGATCGCCGCGTTGCTGGTCGCGATGAGAATTCGTGCTGCCAGGCAGGAGCGTGAGCGCGAAACCGGACAGCCGCACTTCGCCAACCGCTGGGCGTTCTCGATCTTCGCCGGCGCGGCGCTGATCTCGTTCCTGCTGCTCGGCGTCGTGGTCTCGATCGACCGGCCGATCATCGACGGAACGCAGTACGCCGAAGGCATGGTCATCAAGCCCGAGTTTGCCGCGTTGGTCCTCGGTCTGACCGCCTATACCGGCGCCTTCATCGCCGAGATCGTGCGCGCCAGCATCCAGGCGCTGCCTCGCGGACAGACGGAGGCAGCCAACTCGATCGGCCTCTCCGGCTATCAGCGGCTTTCGTTGATCATCCTCCCCCAGGCGTTGCGTCAGATGATCCCCTCGGTGACGAACCAATACCTCAACGTCAACAAGAACTCTTCGCTGGCTTACGCGGTGCTCTACGACGACCTGTTCCGAGTTGCGACGGTGGTCCAAAACAAAGCCGGTCACGCGCTGGAGATGTTCTTCATCATCATCGTGACCTACATGCTGATCTCGTTCGTGATCTCGGCCCTGATGAACATACTCAATGCGCGGGTCACCGCGCATCGGCTGTAGGGGGTATTGATGTCTGACCTTCCCCCGATCCCACGGCCGGAACAGTTTCCCTTGCCGCCGCCGCCCGGCCAGCGGAGGATCGTCCTGCCGCCCCACCGCCAACGCGCGCGCCGCCCGTGGTCCATCCGGGCCCGTGAGTGGATCCGCCGCAATCTCTTCCCCTCGCCCGGCGGGACGATCCTGACAATCCTCTCCGCTGGATTCCTGGGAATCCTGCTCGCTGGCGTGATCTGGTTCGTCTTCTTCGACGCGAACTGGAACGTGATCACGGCCAACCGTTGGCTGCTCTTCGCCGGCTCCTTCCCGCGTGATGAGGCCTGGCGGCTGTGGACCAGCATCGCCGTCGTGATGTTCCTGATCGGCCTCGCTTACGGCACCTGGTCCAGCCTGGGCCGGCGCGACTCACTGTTCGTCGCTCTCACCGGCGCCTTTGTCATCTTCCTCATGGCCCACGGCGGCGCATCGATCTGGTCGTCAATCTGGTTCCTGGTCGCGATCGGCCTGCTCTACGTCGGTTACTACCTGACTATCTGGATGCCGCGCGAGACCTCCACGCGCCGGACCTGGCACCAGCGCATCGTAGGAGGATTGCTGGCCCTGTCGTTGCCGATGGTGCTCGTCATCCTGATGGCCGCCGGCGGCGCAACCACGCGCCAGTTCGACGGCTTCGTGCTCAACGTGATTCTCGCTCCGGTCGGGATCGTCGGTGGGCTGGTGGTCGCGATCCCGCTTGCGCTCGGTCGCGCCTCGACGATGCGCACGATCAAGTGGACCTGCACCGCCTACATCGAAATCGTGCGCGGAGCGCCGCTGCTCGGTTGGCTCTTCGTCGCCCTGTTCATCCTCACCGACGTCATCGGCGACAACCTGATCATCAACACGATGGTCGTCCTCGCCGTCTTCACCGGCGCCTACATGGCCGAGTACATCCGCGGCGGCTTGCAGGCGCTGCCGCGCGGGCAGTACGAGGCAGCCCAGTCGGTCGGCCTGAACCAACTCCAGTCGATGCAGTTGATCATCCTGCCGCAAGCGCTGCGGATCTCGATTCCGCCGATTGTTGGCCAGGCGATCGCGATCTGGAAAGACACCACGCTCGTGACGATCATCCTCACGCTGCGAGAACTCAAGGGCAACGCCGATTCCGCCATCGCGCAGTCGGAGTTCATCCCCGACCGGATCGAGGCATATGTCTTCGTGGCGGTTGTCTTCTGGGTCGTGGCGTTCATGATGTCGCGCATCTCCCAGCGCCTTGAGCGCGCACAGGGCATCGGCGAGCGTTAACCTCGGTCAAGAGGCGGCTGGAGGAGCATGAGATGACTGACGAACTGGCAGCGGCTGACATCATCGCCGAGGCGGCAGGGCCCAAGACGGCCGATCCGGTCGCCAACGGCGAACCTGAGGTGTTCTCACCCCGACTGGCCGGCTCCAAAGACATGATCGTCACCGAGCACGTCGACAAGTGGTTCGGCGACTTCCAGGCCCTCGACGATGTCTCGCTGCGGATCAAGGAAGAGGAAATCGTCGTCATCCTCGGTCCCTCCGGCTCGGGCAAGTCCACTTACATCCGCTGCCTCAACCGCCTCGAGGAGCACGACGCCGGCCGCATCGTGATCGACGGCATCGAGATGAACGAGGACGTGCGCGCCCTCCAAGCCATTCGCTCCGAAGTCGGCATGGTCTTCCAGCAGTTCAACCTCTTCCCCCACCTCTCTGTGCTCGGCAACATCACCCTCGGGCCGCAGAAGGTCCGCCACATGCCCAAGCTCGAGGCCGAGGCCCTGGCCATGCAACTGCTCGAGCGGGTCGGCATCCCCGAGCAGGCCGACAAGTACCCCTCCCAACTCTCCGGCGGCCAGCAGCAGCGAGTCGCCATCGCCCGCGCCCTGGCGATGCAACCCAAGATCATGCTCTTCGACGAGCCCACCTCGGCCCTCGACCCCGAGATGATCAAGGAGGTCCTTGACGTCATGCAGGAGCTCGCCGAGTCGGGCATGACGATGATCGTCGTCACCCACGAGATGGGCTTCGCACGCGAGGTCGCCGACCGGCTCGTCTTCTTCGACGAGGGCGCGCTGGTCGAGCAGGGCACGCCCGAGCACTTCTTCACCAACCCGCGCGAGGAACGAACCAAGCTGTTCCTCAGCCAGATCCTCTAGGCGAGCCGTGACTGACCTGAGCGCCGTGAAAGCGCTGACCTTCGACGTCTTCGGCACTGTCGTCGACTGGCGATCCTCCGTCTCGGCCGAGGTCGAAACCTTTCTCAAGCGCTATGGCGTTCCAGCAGACCCGGGCATGTTCACCGACCGCTGGCGACGGGAAGGCTACGCCGGCGGCATGAGGCTGGTCCGCGACGGCGAGTTGCCCTTCCAGACTGCCGATCAGCTCCACCTGCGCATGCTCAAGATGCTGCTCGAGGAACTGGGCATCGACGCGCCGCAGACCGAGGTGGCCGAGCTGAACCGCGCCTGGCACCGGCTGCATCCCTGGATCGATTCCCCCGGCGGGCTGCAGCGCCTGCGTTCGCGCTTCGTCGTCTCCACGCTCTCCAACGGCAACGTCGACCTCTTGGTCAACATGGCCAAGTTCGGTGGCCTGCCCTGGGACTGCGTCCTCTCGGCCCAGGTCACCGGAGCATTCAAGCCCGAGCCGCAGTGTTACCAGCGAGCGGCCGAGCTGCTGGGCTGCCAGTCGCAAGAGGTGATGATGGTCGCCGCTCACCAGGGAGACCTGCTCGCCGCCGCCAAGACCGGCATGAAGACCGCCTTCGTCCCCCGTCCCGACGAAGCCGGCCCCAACTTCCCCGTCGACCTCACCCCCGACCCATCCTTCGACATCGTCGCCACCGACTTCCACGACCTGGCCGCCCAACTCGACTGCTAGCCCCTGCTTCCGCCGCCAGCTCCCAACTCGCACACGAACACCCCGACACATCCCGCGTCCCCTCATCAGAACGCAAGTGCGGTACAATGGCCCGCAGTCCACAAGCCGCCAGATCAGGCGACGACGAAGGAGGGGAGAGACGCGATGATCAACGCCTGCGTTGTTCGCCCGCAATCGAACGCATTCGAACAGAGCCGAACAAGTCCGAACACATCCGAGCGCGCCCTAACACCTTTCGTTCCCTACCCGTTTCATCTTCAGAACCTCCCGCAGACTGACCAAACCACTCCAAAATTGGCCAAAACTGTCCACCCTCCGCGTACGATTTCCCGTAGAACACTGCGTCTTCGCACAAATCGACCCGCCGAGAGATTTCTCGCCGAACACCTATCCACCCGACTCTCCGCACACGCGGACCTCGTTCACCCACTGTTCAGTGAACCTGAACCAGACTGGACCAGGCTGAACAAACCTGAACACCCCGAACGCGCGAGCGCCCGTAAAACACTGGAGATCGTGCT
>DAOUHS010000222.1:0-7882 GCA_034428415.1 Dehalococcoidia bacterium | reverse complement strand
TGATGGCCACCCTCGAGCCCGGAGACGTCGACAACTGGCTCAACTGCTTCCACTACCCACTCACCCTCATCGGCGCGCCAGGCGAGGTCAGCACCATCGAAGACGCCGAAGCCATGCGCGCCGGGTACGGAGACTGGGCCGCTCAGGCGCTGCCGATCGAATACACAGCGGACGTGATTGCCGCAGGCGAGAACGGCGTCACTCTCTCACAGTCGATCGCCCGCGGCGAAGACTCCTTCCACCAATCCTTCCTCGTCGCCCAACGAGCAGGCGCATGGAAGATCCTCGCCGTCACAGCGATTGCTTAACCGTCCCGACAGTTCGAAAGGCTTCCAATGGGCGCGTACGAATCGGCTGAAGCCGCATACTGGGCTTTCTTCGAGACCTTCAACGCCAAGTCCGCCTCCGGTCGCGCCGGCGTCATGTCCTACCCCCACCTGCGAGTCGCCGCCACGCGAGTCGAGCCATCGATCCAGCAGACTCCCGAGGAGTTCGAGGCCTCAGCATCGTGGGAACAGTTCGAGCGCGCCGGTTGGGCCTGGACCCAACCGATCACCCCGCGAGTCGTCCACCGCTCCTCAGACAAAGTCCACTTCGCCGGCGGCTGGACGCGATTCCGGGCCGACGGCTCCGAGATCAGCCGAAACCGCCTGCTCTACATCGCAACCAAAATGGAACAGGGCTGGGGCATCCAGGGCGCATTCGGCGTCGACGGCCATCTCAGCGGCGACGAAGCGCAATCGGCGATTCAGGCCGCGATGGCCGCTCTAAAGCGAGAGATGTCCATGCTCGAGGCTGGCAATCTCGAAGCCTGGGTCGACTGCTTTCACTATCCCACGGTCATCGTCTTCGCGCCCGGCCAATTGGAGCGCTACCAGACGCGCGAGGAAGTGGCCGACGCCTACCGCGAGTGGGCGAGCGAGCCGCGCCCAATCTCGTACGACGCTCAGGTGACGGCCGTGGGTCCGTCGGGAGTGCTGATCGAACAGTCGATCACCAGCGCCGGCGACTCCTTCCAGCAATCGTCCCTGTTCGTCGAGCGCGACGGCGTCTGGGCCGGCGCGGCGGTATCAGCGGTGCGTCCTGACATGTAACTGAAGGGGCGCAAATGGGTCGATACGAAACTCCTGAGGCCGCCTACTTCGCCTTCCTCGAGACCTTCAACGCCCGCGACGCCGACGGCTGGGCCGGGGTCAACTCCTGGCCGCACGCGCGAGTCTCGGCCGCCGCACCCGACAGCTCCGTCCACTGGCGACCGCCAACCCGTGTGTTTGCCAGCGCCGATGAGTACCTCGCAGCCCCGCTCTGGGACGAACTCGAGGCAACCGGCTGGGCGCGCTCCGAGTCGACGCCGCCACAAATCGTGCAGACCTCAGAGAAGAAGGCCCACATCGCCGGCGGCTGGACCCGCTTCGACGCCGACGACCGCCCAATGGCCTCGAACCGGGTCGTCTACGTCGCAACCCTGTCCGAAGAAGGCTGGGGCCTACAAGCCCAGCTCAAGACCGACAGTTTCATTGACGGCCGCGACTACTCAGCCGAAGAGGCCGCAGTGCTGGCCGCCGTCGAGTCCACACTTGCCCTGCTCGGCGCAGGCAAGATCGGCGACTACTGCGCCGCCCTCGCCTATCCCTTCACCCTGGTCGGGCCGCCGGGTGTAGTCATCCAGATCGATTCCGCTCCCGAGATGGCCGCCGCCATGCGCAGCGCCGACGAAGATCAGCTCGACCTGCCGCCAGGCGCCGTAGAGATCGTTAACTGCGGGGAAAGCGGCGCCAACGTTACCTTCCGAGTCGAGCGCGATGGCGTCGCACAGGAAGCGCTAGCCCTGGTCGGACTCCGCAATGGAGCCTGGCAAATGTTGGCGATCTCGGGAATCTGAACCTGCAGGCGTCAATCGCCCTCAAGCGCGCCGCGCAGGCGCGGATCGAGCACATCGCGCAATCCATCGCCGATGATGTTCAGGCTCCAGACCAGCAGGGCAATGCACGCCCCCGGGAAGACCCACAGCCACCAGCCGTTGCCTGTGATAATCACTTGTCGGCCCTCGGAGACCAATCCACCCCAGGTCGGATCCGGCGGTCGGATGCCAAGTCCGAGGAAGGAAAGCCCAGCCTCGGCGATAATCGCGAACCCGGCTCCGAGCGAGACCTGCACGATCACCGGCTGGAAGCTGTTGGGCAACACGTAGCGCATCATGATCCGCAGGTTGCCCGCGCCGATCGTCTGCCCGGCGAGCACGTAGTCCTGCTCGCGCACCGACAGCGCCATCGACCTCGCAATCCGAGCCACCCAGGGAATGTTGGCGATCCCGACGGCGACGATGATGTTGATAATGTCACGCCCAAGCACGGAGACCAGCGCGAGCGCGAGGATCAGTCCGGGGAAGGCGAGCACCGCGTCCATGATTCGCATGAGCGCCTCGTCGACGATCCCTCGAGAGTAGCCGGCGGCGATGCCGATCGGCAGTCCCAGGATTGCACCAAAGAGGGACGCGCCGAAGCCCACTGCGAGCGCCGCGCGCGTGGCATTAAGGACACGCGACATGGTGTCGCGACCAATCTTGTCGGTACCGAAGGGATGGTCGGCGTTTGGCGACTGCCAGGAGATATAGAGTCCCTGATCGTCGGTTGCCTGCTCCTCAAAACCGGGAATCGGGAACAGATCGACGAAGACGGCGATCAGGACGAACGCGGCGAGGATGATGACCGCCGGCTTGACCAGGCGCACGCGCAGGAATCGGCGCATGAAAATGCGCAGTGGCTCGAACCGGCCGGAATCCACGGGGATCGGGTAGCCGCCGGCGGTCGTCTCAACGGTTGCCTGCTCAGCCATAGCGGATCCTCGGATCCAACACGCCGTAGGAGATATCAGTGAGCAGGTTGGCAATCACAATCGCAAGCGCAATGATCAGGATCATCGCCTGCACAATCAGGAGATCTCGCTGCAGCGCGGCCTGGACGAGCCAACGCCCCATGCCGGGGATGTTGAATATCTGCTCCACAATCACCGCGCCGGCGAAGACGCGCGCCAGCAGTAGACCGACAATCGTGACGACCGGCAGTAGGCCGTTGCGCAGCGCATGCAAGGCGATCACGCGGCGCTCTCGCAGGCCCTTGGCCCGCGCAGTGCGGACGTAATCCTGCCGCATCACCTCCAGCATCGACGATCGCGTTTGCCGCGCCACAATCGCGGAGAGGACCCAGCCGACCACGATCGTGGGCATGATCAACGACCTGATCGAGGCCACCGGATCAACCCAGATCCGTTCGAATCCTGCGGCTGGGAGAACATTCCAGGTGACGACGAAGATCAGGATCAGGATCAACCCGGTCAGGTAGTCGGGAATCGCAACGCCCCCGACCGAGAGCATCGTCACCAGGCGGTCGGCAATCGAGTTTGGCTTGATCGCCGAGAGCACACCGGCCGGAATGCCGATCAACATCCCGACGATGATCGTGGCCACGCCGACATGCAGGGTGTTCTGCAGGCGTTCCAGCAGTTCCGGTCCAATATCCCGGTTGGTCAGCGTCGACTGTCCGAAGTCGCCCGACGTGATGATGTCGCCGAGCCAACTGACCATCTGCTCGGGCACGGACTTGTTCAGTCCGAGCCGTTCCTCGATCTGCTGACGCCGCTCCTCCGAGATCGCCTCGCCCTCGCCCGAGAGCGCGGCTACAGGATCACCCGGCAGAATCCGGAAGATCGCGAACGAAGCGATCGCAACCAGGATGATCACGGCGATCGACTGGAGCACACGGACAGAGATGTATGTCCACATTGCGCTGTCTTAGACCTCCCCCTCTGGGGGAGGTGTCACAAAGTGACGGAGGGGGCGCCAACCAACAATCGAAAGTCGTCCTGCACCGGACTGCGCCCCTCAGCCGCTCCGCGGCAGCTCCCCAGAGGGGGAGCGCTCGGGTTGCCTAGACCTCGTTGCTCCACAGCCAGCGGCTCTGCCACTTGCCTTCGCCGTTGAACAGCGTCTCTTCGGCGTTCTGGATGGCGTTGCGCACACCGGTGAAGTTGACGCCGTAGAGCATCGTGTAGAAGTGGCCTTCGCCGACGATGATGTCGTTGATCTGGCCATACAGCGTGCGCCGCTCTTCGACGTCGAAGGTCGCGCGAGCATCGGCGACCAGCTGGTCGAGGTCCGGGTGAATCGGGCTGGCCACGTCTTGCGCGCCCGTCGGGTTGTAAACGCCGGACTCGGTGTAGGCCAGCGAGGCGATCCAGTCGGGCTCCGGGTATCGACTCCAGCCGGTGATGGTCATGTGGTACTCGCCGTTCTCGAAGAAGGCGGGGATGAACTGAACCAGCTCCAGCGGTTCGAAGACCACGTCGATGCCGAGCACTTCCTTGATCTGCTGGACGTAGACCTGGCAAGCGTCGATCTTGACCTGATTGACGTAAGTGGTGAGCTTGAGACCGCCCTCGGCGTTGAGCGCGTCGACATCGACGCCCGACATGGCCAGCAGCTCCTTGGCTCGCTCGCGGCGGGCGTTGATGTCGGGGTAGGCGACCTGCGGGTTGCCCGGCACTTCGCTGTAGGCCAGCGTGCCGTTCGGCCACTGACCGCCCAGCGCCTGGATCATTAGGTTGTTGTGCACCGCCTGGTTAACCGCCTCGGGGTGCACGGCGTGCATAATCGCCAGCCGCAGGTTCATGTTCTCCAGCGGCGCCTTCTTCGAGTTGAAGACGAGAATCTCCGAGACGAACGCGCCTTGCATCTCGACGATGCGCCAGTCGGGATGCTCTTCCACCTGCGGGTTGAACTGCGGTTCGGGGATGAACATCGTGTCGAGGTCGCCCGAGAGGCCCGTCGCAATCAACGTCGAGTTCTCGGTGATGATGTCGTAGCGCATCTCCTCGAAGTAGGGCAGCTGGCTGCCGGTCGCCGATCCCGGCTCCGGGCCGCGCATCCAGTGATTCGGGTTGCGCTTGCCCAGCACGTGCGACTGGTCCACCCACTCGATGAAGCTGTAGGGGCCTGTGCCAACCGGGTTCAGACCGTATTCGTCGCCCAACTCGTCCGCCGTCGGCACGTGAATCATCGCGCCGGCGCGGTCCCCGAGAAGGTGCATGACGGCGGCAGAGGGCTCGGAGAGGAGATACGTGGCTGTAGTGGCATCGGGGGTGTCGACGGTGTGGACCACCTCGAAGTTGGCCTTGGGCGTCGAGGCGGGGTGCGAAGTGACGCGCTCGAGGTTGAGCCGTACATCCTCGGAGGAGAAGGCGTCTCCATTGTGGAAGGTCACGCCGTCGCGCAGCGAGAAGATGATCGTCGTGTTGTCGGGGAACTCCCACGATTCGGCAAGCGAGATGTCGCCGCGCTGGTTGTTCTCCGTGTCGTGCATCACCAGATAGTCGTGGAACGGCTGGAAGAAATAGGCGTCAGTTCCGGACGTACCGGTATGCGGGTCCAGAGACGTCGTGTTCAGGTGCACGCCGGCATTCCACTGCGAGGCAATGCCTGGTCCCGCATCAGCCTGTGCGACGGCAGCTTGCTGTTGCTGCGCTTGCTGCTGCTGGGCTGTCGCTGCTTGCTGCTCCTGCTGCTCAGCCTGCTGCTCGGCCATCGCCTGCTGCTGCTCTTGTTGCTGCTGGATCTGGGCTGCGGCTGGCTGTGCGTCGTCGTCGTCTCCGCAGCCGACGAGCGCGAGACCAGCCGCGCCGACGCCGGCACGGGCCGAGGCTCGCAAGAGCGAGCGCCTCGACATCTTGTTGCGGCGCATGCGCTGCCAATAGTTCCGTGTTGCCATTCGCTGGATCCTTTCTGCCGGATTCTCCCGTTGGCACTTCCACGCGCCGAGAGGACTCGCTCCGAGCTGACAAACTTGATAGCGGTCAGGTTAGCACTGACCTTGACAGACGCCATCGTGTTTGACGACCGATCGCTCGTTCGACGCCGATGCCGGCCCAATCGAGTTCTAAGGGGTTAGTTGGTCGGCGTGGAGAAGACGATCGATCCGTCGGAGACAAGGTTGAGGCTGGCCAGCAGCTCGACCCGTCCGGCATTCGTGACGAACTCCGCCCTGGTGACCTGGCTGACGAGTTCGCCGTCATCGCCCATCAACGTGATGATCACCGAGAAGTGCTCGATCTGTTCAACGCTGACGTCCTCGGCTAGCAACTCCGCCGTGTCCGCCTTGAGCATCTCCGCGATCTGATCAAAATTCGGATCACCTGGCACCATGTAGCCGCCCTCGATGACCAGTTCGTAGACCGGCGGCCGGGTACCCTCGATTGTCCTCGTCACCCAGGAAAGGCCGAGCAGTGCGCGGATGGGTTCGAGGTCCAGCCGCTCCGGTTCGGCAAGAAACTCATCGACGCTCATGCCGGCGAACCCCAACAGGGCAGGATGGGACGTGGTCCAGTTCGGTTGCCCGTCCTCATCCGAGTCACTCACCCAGATACCGTCCCGGTTCCAGAGCAGGCGGAAGGTGCTGCCGTCGTCGATGTTGACGGTCGTCTCAAACGCACCAGCCCTGCGCGATCCGCGCACGGTCGTAGCGGCCAACCTCGACTCGCCGTCGATCACCGCCTGGGCGACGAACTGGAGCTGCATCTCGTCGGTATCAGCGACCCATTGCGAGGCCAGGTCGATCAGTTGCTCAGCGTTCAGCGGCTCGGGCGGCTCCGACCCGCTCGCCGAGTTGCGTGTGGGCCCGACATCCGCAGCCGACGCAAACGCATCGACCAGCGAGCCATCGATGAGCGGCTCAGGCGTGGGAAAATCAATCGGTTCGTTCCAGCTTCGCAGCCTGGTCACCGTGTTGATGAAAAATTCCGCCGACGTCTGATCATCGTCCGCATCGTCGGAGAGACCGAAGGCGTCGCCCAGCGTCGTCTCCGTCTCGATCAACAGCGGCGCGCCGCTCGCCTGGCTGATCGCGAGACGAAGGCGCATTGCCTTGATGCCGGCGTCAACCACCTCTATTCCCTGCTCTCGCAATGTCGTCGCGGTTGCCTCATTCAACGCGTCAACATCGATCTCGCAATCGATGATCCAGGCTGATTCGCCATCGTGACTTGCGACGGCTGCCGAGCCGCCGACCGCGTCGATACAGCCAAATGCGAGGCCGAACTGCGCCGGGTCGGCGAGCTCGCCCGGGTCGCCGCCGAGCATGCCGGTCAGGCCCTCGAGGGCGCCCTCAGCCTCGCTCGTGAGATCAATCCATCCCTCGGCCAGAGGCATCGTCAGGTAGACGGCATCTTCGGTCATCAGAATGGCCATAAGCAGCAGTGCTTCCTCGCCGTCCGCCTCTCCAGCTCCGGCGTCTCCGAACATCGCGAGTAGCTGCGAGGCATCGAGCCTGGTCAGGATGGTGTACGGATCGAACTGCGCGGAAACGGTCGCCGCCATTTGCGCGGCCAGTCCAGCCAGATTGAAGTCCGCCTCGACATCGAGGACGATCGACTCCAGCCCCTCCGACCACTCCGTGAAGGCGGCGAACGCTTCCTCCAACAGTGGATCACCGAAGCGTGCGGATTGCGCAACCTCGGCCGAGGAATCCTGTTGCGCCGCTACGACTTGTCGTGCCGTCAGTCCTTGGGTCGGCTGCTCGGTCTGAGCGGCCGGCGAGCGCGCCCCAGTCCGCGCTTGCTCCTGCTCCGCCTTCGGTTGTTGAGCCTGTTGCTGCTCGTCGTCGCCGCTGCATCCCCAGAGCGCCACAGCGCTCGCCGCCAAAACGGCGGCAAGCAGCAACATAACGCGCATCAGCGAACCTCCGACCGAAGGAATCAGCGTGAGATGCACTGTATCGCGCACCCGCGGTCAGAGCGCGGCGACGGCCAAAGCTCGAACCTAGGCGGTGCTGATCGCCAGCGCCCTGATCTCGCCAAACTCCCGGTCCAGCTTGCGCCACGAATCGCCGCCGTT
>DAOUHS010000221.1:0-14510 GCA_034428415.1 Dehalococcoidia bacterium | reverse complement strand
GGCGTAGTCGGCTTGGGCGTCGCGGATGCCTTTCATGTAGGCCAGCGCTTCGGCTTCTTCGTCGATCATGACGACGACCCGGGCCTCGTCGATGTTGAGTTCGCGCTTGACCTCGAGATGGCGCTCGTTGAGCGGCGAGAGCTCGCGGACCAGCGCGACCAAGGCGCGGACGCGGACGTAGCCGGGCTCGCCCTTGTCCATGGCCAGGTTGGCGGTCTCGGTCATCACGGTCTCGTAGTTGATTGGAAACGACATTGTTTGCTCCTCCCCGTCGTCCGCACGTCTGTTCCGTCCGGTTCGATGATAGCAACAGGCGTTCGGTGTTGTTGGCGAGGGAGTCGATGAGTGATAAGTGGGAGACGGATTGGGGGACCGTACCCCCTCCGCCTTCGGCACCTCCCCCTAAGAGGGGGAGGAAAGAAGAGGGGGGAGGAACGCAGGGGGCCGGAGTGAGGGAATGGGTTTTGGGTGGCGCGCCCGGCAGGACTTGAACCTGCGACCTCTGCCTCCGCAGGGCAGCGCTCTAATCCGCTGAGCTACGGGCGCATGGAAGCGGGATGGATCAGTGATGGTGCCGACGGAGGGATTCGAACCCCCACGGGCTTAAGCCCACTACGCCCTGAACGTAGCGCGTCTGCCAGTTTCGCCACGTCGGCACGGGTGAGGCGAGTTTGCGTCTCCTTGCAGGGTATGGGCTGTTCGGGTGCTGGTGGGCGATGCAGGACTTGAACCTGCGGCCTCTCGGATGTGAACCGAACGCTCTAGCCAGCTGAGCTAATCGCCCGCATTCGGCGGAAGCACTCTCAGGTGCTGGTAGCAGCGGCAGGACTCGAACCTGCGACACGGGGCTTATGAGTCCCCTGCTCTGCCAACTGAGCTACGCTGCCACTTCTGCTCAGGGTATCGCACGCTATCGGGCATCGCGGTTGTCGTCAAAGCGGGGGTCCCGGCCTGAGGCTCGCGAATCGCATACTCTGACGCAGAAATCAGAGTCGAACCGATGCGAAGGGCGGCGAGCGTGCCAATCGAGTGGCGTGCCAACGACCCAGATTCGTCGCTGTCGGGACAGCTGCTGGTCGCCTCGCGGCATTTGGCCGATCCCAACTTCTTTCGCACGGTGGTCTTGATCCTCGAACACCAGGAAGGCACGTTGGGCGTGGTGCTCAACCGTCCGACCGCCGTGCGGATTGCCGATGTGGTGCCGGACTGGCAGGAGCTGGCGGCGAAACCGGCGGTGGTCTTCCTGGGCGGACCGGTCGAGCGGACGGCGGCGATCGGCCTAGCCCGCCCGGACGGTCCGGTCGACCCTGAGCACACCTGGTTTTCGCTGTCGATCCGTGCGCCCGGGCAGGAGCTGGGGATCGTCAATCTGAGCGCACAGCCGGGCGACCTGGCCGGTGTCGTCCGTGATCTGCGGATCTACTCGGGATACGCTGGATGGAGTGCCGGCCAACTGGAGAGCGAGATCCAGGCTGGGGGCTGGTTGGTACTCGACCATGAGGGGTTCGATCCGTTGACCAGCGATCCGGCGACGCTATGGAACCAGGCTTCGAGCGCGGCCGCCAGCGGGCATGGGGTCAGGGCGATCGACGGGCCGAGCGTGGAGAACAACTGACAACTTCGGAGCAGGCGAAGCGGGTGGCACGGGGAGAGGGAGGAACAGGCAATGGCCGACAGCTTGCTGAGCAGATTGCGCCAGAAGCAACAGTCCTACGTTCTGTTCAGCTTTCTACGCAAGCCCTATTCGCGACGCGACGCGATCAACCGAAGCATGGTCATTGTCGCGATCGCCGCGGCGATCGTCGCGCCGATCTTCCTCGGTCGGGGCGGGGGCGATGCGACGGAAGGGGCCAGCGCCGCATACGCCGCGCTACTGGCCGAGTTGGAGGAGGCGCGAGCTGAACGCGACGAGCGAGGCTCATCGACCGACCTGGACGCGCGGATCGCGCGGCTTCAGGAAGAGACGCGACTCGGCTATCTCGAGCGCGCAGGCGACGCCTCGGACAAGGGCGCGCTGGCGCCTGATTTCCGACTGCTGGATCTGGAAGGCAACCCGCATCGGCTCTCCGAGATCAGCGGACCGATCGTGCTGAACTTCTGGGCCAGTTGGTGTGAACCGTGCATCGAGGAGATGCCCGAGTTCGAGATCGTTAATCAGGAGGCCGGCGGCCAGGTGACATTCGTCGGCGTGAACGACGGTGAGGCCCTGGCGACGGCCCGCGAGTTCGCCTACGAGGTCACCGGGGTCAGCTACCTCGTCCTGCTTGATCCGACCAAATCGATGACTGACGGTCCGTATCCGCTGGTCGGCCGGCCGACGACCTTCTTCATCGGCGCGGACGGGCTGATCAAGGAGCTGCGCGTGGGCATCGTCAACCTGGAGACGCTGCGCGAGTTGGTCGGCGCGCTGATCGGCGAAGAGCTCGGCGGAGCGGAACTGGAGGCCGTACCCGAGGATTACGCGGAGGCAACGCTCAACGTCCTTGATTCGGCCCACGCAAACTACGCGGCGGCCGCAGAACTGATTGACCGCTGGCGAGAGCGCCCGGAGGTGCTGAACGATCCGGGCTGGCAGCGCAACATGGAGGCGCAGACTCGCGCCTGGTCGGATCTCGGGGAACAGATTTCGGGGCTGACGCCGCCGGAACAGTGGGCGGATTTGCACGAACGCGTGTCGGACTCGATGGCGCAGATCGCCAATGCGGCGGGCCCATTGGTCCGCGATGCGCTGGAAGCGGAGAACGCGGGAGGCATGGAGACCGCGACGAATCTGTTCGACAGCTTCCGCGACGTGTTCGATCGCGTCGCCGAGAATCTGGCAGGAGTGATCGAGACGCAGCGGTAAGCTCTGATCGATAGGTAATGGGCGATTAGCTCAGGTGGCTAGAGCGTCCGGTTTACACCCGGGAGGTCGGAGGTTCGAGTCCTCCATCGCCCACCAAACTTGACAAGATTCAGAACTCGCGCAACAGGGGCTTGAGTTGGACCTGTGATGGGTTTAGCGGTCACGATGCGGAGAGTGTGCGCGGACGAACAGTAGTACTTATGCCAGACGAAGCAGCCCAGTCCGCCAGAACATACGATGCGGTGATTTTCGACCTGTATGGGACTCTCATTGACCTTCCCGGTGCGCAGGAACAGGATGGCGCCCGGATGGCGAGCGCTCTGGGAATCGAGGTCGACAGGTTTCAAGAGGCATGGGGACGAACCCGATGGCAGCGACACAAGGGCGTATGGACAGTGGAAGAGGCAATCGTGGCTACGGTTGAACGTCTGGACACAGTCGTCGAGCCGGACGCGATCCGGGCCGCGAAGGTTGCCAGATACCAGTCAAAGCGGGCACAGTTGGCCCCGCGCCCAGGTGCAATTGGTCTGTTGAAGTCCCTGAAGGCGCGAGATTACTCGCTTGGCCTGCTGAGCAATTGCTCGATTGAGATTCCCGAGTTGTGGAGCAACACTCCTTTCGCTTCGTTGTTCGACACGTGTGTGTTCTCGGCATCTGAAGGGCTTGCCAAACCGGATGCCGAGATTTTCTTACGAGCACTCTCGCGGTTGGAGATAGCACCACAGAAGTGTCTGTATGTTGGCGACGGAGACGACAATGAGTTAGACGGTGCGGCTCGTGTTGGGATGACTCCTTGGTTACTTAGAATCCCGCACGAAGACCCACGTCGCACGCAGAGCCATCTGAGGGCGATGCGGAAGTGGCGCCATCGCAATCTGGGTTCATTCTCGCAAGTGCTCGACCTGCTTGCGCCCGCCTAACAGGCTCCGACCTGTCCCAAGCGCGGTGCCTGCGCGCGAATCAGGATCCGCCTCAGAGCGCCCCGACCCAGTCCACTGGTCGCAGTTGGATAGGCGACGGCCCAGCAGATTGCCCGGCTGGAGCGGCGGACGGCTGTGCGGCTGCGGTCAGAATCCCGCGGAGAGGCTGCGCCGCGAGCGATCGATCAGGAAGAGGAAGACCGGGGTGCCGATGATCGCGGTCAGCACGCCGAGCGGCAGTTCGGCGGGAGCGGAGATCGTCCTCGCGCCGAGGTCGGCGCCCAGCACCAGGATCGCGCCGGCGATGGCGCTGGCCGGCATCAGGCGGCGATGGTCGGGACCGAGTACCAGGCGCACCATGTGCGGCGCAATCAGGCCGATGAATCCGACCACGCCAGCGACGGCGACGCCGGCGCCGGTGGCCAGTGCGGCGGCGGTGACGATCAGCAACTGGGTCCGCTGGACGGAGACGCCGAGGTGGCGAGCCTCGCTATCTCCCAAGGACAACAAGTTCAGCGCGCCCGACTGGCGCACGAGGACGAAGATCGCGACCAGGATCAGTGGTCCCGCCGAGTAAGCGAACTCCCAGAGGGAGCCAGCCAGGCTGCCCAGCATCCAGAAGACGATGTCTCGCAACTGTTCGTCGTCTGAGAAGGAGAGGATGAAGCTGATCGCGGCACCGAGCAGCGCGTTGACGGCGATGCCGACCAGCAGCATCGTGGCCATCTGGGCGCGACCGCTGCGCCGGGCGAAACCGTAGATCATGAAGGTCAGCGCGAGTCCGCCGATGAAGGCGGCGACCGGTTGCACGAAGAGGCCCCAGCTGGAGATTCCGAGCACGACCGAGATCGCCACGGCGAAGGCTGCGCCGCTGGAGACTCCGATCAGGCCGGGGTCGGCGAGCGGGTTGCGGAAGATGCCCTGCAGCGCCGCACCCGAGACGCCGAGGCCGGCTCCGACGGCAGCAGCCATCAGCATGCGGGGCAGACGGATCACCCAGACGACGGCTTCCTCGCGGGCGGTGTAGTCGATGCCGAGGTCGATCCCGATCTTGCCGAAGAGGATGCTGAAGATCCGTCCCAGCTCAACGTCGAACGCGCCCAGCGCGAGGTTGACGAGGACGAGCGCGAGCAGTCCGGCCGACAAGGCGCCCCAGATGAGCGGTTCGAGCAGACGCGGCAGCGCCGTTTCGACATGCCCCGCGAGTTCGGGGCGACGTTCGCGGAGTTGCGCCAGCGGCCGGTTCGCCATGTGTAATGCGTTCTCGATCGGTCTCGGTATGTGCCCGTTGGAGCGCAGCGAAGCAGAGGGTTGGGCAGTCGGCTCGGGCGGGAGTGGCTGCCAAGCCACGATATCGGCTTGGCGGATGTGGGTCCGGGCGAGGTCTTTGGCTTCTTCGGCCTGCTAGGCCTGCTTGAAGGCGGAGCCGTGCAGGATGCTTCCGTAGTGGTTGAACCAGCGCTTGGCCTCAGGGTCACTGAACGGGTAGTCGGCGCCGAGCTGTCGGGCGACGGCGAGTCCGGTCAGGAAGCAGGTCTCCTGGCTGTTGACCAGGGTGTGGGCGCCGCAGTGCCAGGTTCGGCGCTTGCCCTGGATGAGGCGAAACAGGTTGACGAGCAAGACCACGTGGCGGACGTCGTGGACGACGTGTTGGAACCAGCGCCGTTGGACGATCTTGTCTTCGTCAATCCGGCTGATCGGGTTGTAGGTGACCAGACAGGGTTTGTCGGAGGCGTTGGCCCAGGGCTGCTGGTTGTGCATGATGTAGGTGATTTCGTAGTTGTCTGGTCTGGCGCCGTACTGCTCGATGTGGTTGCTGCGCGTTGTCAGGGGTTTCACCTCGTTGTCGGGCAAGACCGAGGCGTCGGAGTGGACGATGGCGTGGTTGTGGAGCTCGCTCTCGTAGCGGATCGATGAGAGGAGATAGCGCTCGAGGTAGCTGGGCTTGTCGAGCATCATCAGCGTCTGGTTCGCGTTGCAGGCGAAGATCACGTCGTCGAACGACTCCTGCACGCCTGCATCGTCTTCGACGACTACAGCGGATTGGCGTCGATAGACCTTTCGCACAGGCCGGTTGAGGTGAATCTTGTCCTGAAACTCGGCGGAGAGACACTCATAGATGCGCTGGGCGCCCTGGTCCCAGGTCTGCATGGGCGTGGCCGTTTCGATGTCGAAGAACTCGAGATACCTCGAGAACAGGGCGGCCGGCATGTCGAAGACGTTGGTCGCCATGAGGAAGTTGACGAACATCGGCTTGAGCACTTTGTACCTGAAGTCGGCGGAGAAGCCGCCGAGATTGAGGATCGTGCCCATGCTGATGTAGTTGAACGGATTCAGCGCATTGAGCAACTTCGATCGGGCGCGGGTCAGCCAGCCGACCGTGTGCAACATCTTGAGCAGGCGTTGAAACCGCGCGATCTCATCCTGCAGTTCGGCACGGATATCGGATTCGAAATCGTGGGCGTAGAGCTGGCCGCGGTATCTGACGCTGTAGTTGAACCGCGTTTGGACCAGTTCGATGCCGAATTGTTGCATGAGCAGCACGATGTGGTGATAGACCGAGGGGATACAAGCGGTCACGGAGATATCGAAGGGAATGGAGCTGCCGTCGGCTTGCGGCATATCGACCGTGACGGCATTGCCGCCAAGCTGGTCCCCGGCCTCGAACAAGCAGAAGTCGAAGCGGTCGGGATGATGATGGAGCGCCCAAGCAGCGGCCAAACCGGAAATCCCGCCGCCGACGATGGCCACTCGCCTGGGCATGATCAGCGTCTCGCCGACTGTGCGGATCGAGCTGATTCCCTGGGCAGTTGGAGCACTTGTCGCTGGCTGGGATAGAACTGCGCGCAGTAGGAGCGATAGGTCATGATCTCACCGTCGGAGCGGCAGAGGCGGGGGCGCGGCCGGTAACGCTTTCGGCGCCAGATGATCACGTCCTGCAAGACGTCCCGGCGTTGGAAGAAGGAGAAGATCTTGTTGAACAGCGGCGCGCGACGATCGAGGGGCAGGAAGCTGAGGCCGATCATCCGTCGATTTGGGTCTCGGATCTGGCCGGTTTGGCCAACCAGGGAGAGGTCGATCCAGGCGCCATCGATTGGCGTTGCGAGGACCCAGAGGCGGAAGTCCAGCCCGATCGAGTGCTCCCGACCTTCGACGAAGGAATAGCCGAGCCCGTAGACGTGAGCCCTGGCGCTGACCTGGAGCGTAATCTTGGCGAGTCCGGCGATCGACTGAGTTCTGCTGAAGTCGAAGCGGCTCTGGAGGTAGGGCCCATCGACAAGCACCGGATAGTCGGCGTTGACGCCGTGATAGCCGTGGACATAGCGCAAATGTGCCATGTCGACTGCGTTTTCGGTCGTTTCCTGGGGATGACCCGGGAAGCGTAAGGTTTGGATGTCGATGTCGCACCAACCGACTTGCTCGGGTTCCTCGTCGGGCAGCTGCCATTGCGGCTCGCGTCCGTTGATTCCCCACCAGGCGAACACCATTCCGCAGATTTCGCGGGTCTCGTAGACCTTCAAGCGGGCCGACCTGGGCGGGGCGGCAAAGGGTGTCGCGACGCATTGACCGATGGTGTCGAACTCGAATCCGTGGAACGGACAGACGAGTCGGCCATCACAGATTCGACCGCCGGCGTCGGGCCCCAGATAGGAGCCGAGATGCGGACAGTAGGCCTCGGCGACACAGACGCGCCCCTGGTCGTCGCACCAGATGATGATTTCCTCACCCATCCAGGTCTTTTGAATCAGATTGGCCTTGCGCAGCTCTCGACGGCTCGCGACGAAGTACCAGCCTTCGGGGAACGGGGACGGCAGGGCGGCGTCGGCAACATGTTGCTGCGAGGCTGACATCGTACGACTCATCTCATCCCGATAGCGTGAGTGGCCGCCGTCTCCAATTGTGAGTTTTAGCGTAAGCAACGTCAATGAGAGAGCAAGCGGCGAGTAAGGGCTGGATTATGGAAGCGGCCCGAGGGCGCCGCTGCGAACACTTGACTGCCATTGGCATATAGTGGTAAGGATCGGGCTTGGCGTACGCCAGACGCTGAGTGACCGGCGTAACGATACATGAGAGCCTTGACCGATGACGCTTGGGCCGGCTAGAGCGACGATCGGGCAGCTGAGCCTACCCGAAGAATTGATCCTGATGCTGCTCAACGAGGAGAGCGGCTACTTTCGCCAGGTCCCGGGCTGGAATCTGAACTGCGCGGTGGTTGGCGCGGTGTTGGCCGAACTTTCGCTGATCGGAAACGTCGACACGGACATGGAGTCCCTGCATGTGCTGGACGCGTCGCCCAGCGGAGATCCGCTGCTGGACCACATTCTCGAGGTGATCGCGGCGGAGCCGGGTCAGCGCGACGCGCAGTACTGGGTCGAACGCCTGGCGCCACAGGCGGAGCAGATTATCGAGATGACCTTGCAGCGTCTGGTCGATATGCAGATCGTGGAGCATCACGAGGGCGACTTCTGGTCGCTGGCCCATACAGCCTGGAAGACCGAGCGCTCCAGCGGCGCGGCGGAAGGCACTGCGGCCGAATTTGTGAAGGCGCGGATCGCCAACGTGATCTTCAGGGACGAGATTCCGGAGCCGCGAGAAGTGATCATCATCTCGTTGCTCAGCACCTGCGACGTGTTGCGCTTCGTTTTTCAGCTGGAACCCGAGGCCGAGCAGCGTGTCGAACTGGTTTGCAAGATGGACTTGATCGGCCGCTCGATCTCGGACGCGGTGTCGAACAACCTGGCCAGCCCATTGGTGCGCCGGTCGTCGCTGAGTCGGTCGATCCCGCGGATCAAACTGCTTCGTCTGCCGTTCAATCGACATGCCCGAGCAGGCAATCTGCCCGCGTTGTTTGCCGATCTGTCCAAGCAGTACGGGCCAGTGTTCGACCTCCGGCCGCCGTTTCAGAAACCGCTGACGATCCTCGCCGGGCCGGAAGTCAATCGCTGGGCGCAACGTGAAGGCAGGATGTTCCTGACGTCGACCAAGTACCTGGAGGGCCTGGAGACCGTGTACGGGGCGCACGGGATCATCCCTGCGCTGGATAACAGCGATCACTTTCGCATGCGGAAGGCGATGCAACCAAGTTATTCGCGTGCGAGGCTTGAAAGCCAGCTCGACGAGGCGTACCGGCTCGTGCGCGCGCACATGGCGGAATGGAAGGTAGGGGATTCACTGCCCGCCCGGAGCATGGCTCGGCTGATGACTAATGCTCAGATCTCGCCAATCGTGGTGAGCGTGGATTCACAGGACATCATCGAAGAGTTGATCGAATACAAGGAGCGCGCGCTGAACACCCGGGTCGCCAATGTCATGCCCAAGTTCTTGCTCAACACCCCGACCATGAATCGCCGAGCGAAGAGCATCGAAGAAATGCTGAACCGAATCGAGCGGGCACATACGCCGACGCTGCGAGCCGATCAGCCGCGAGACATCGTGGACGACTTGCTCAGCCTGCATGCGAATGACCCGCAACTGCTACCGGAGTCGAGTCTGAAGTTCTCGTTGTCTGCGCCGCTACTGGCCAGCATGTACCTGGGCGATGCGCTGGGTTTCGCCGTGTACTCCCTGGCTTCGCAGCCGGATCTTTACGAGCGGATTCGGGCGGAAGCGGACGAGATTTTCGCCGACGGCGATCCGGGCGCCGAGGCCTATCACGGGCCTGCGACCGACGTGACTCGTCGATTCGTGATCGAATGCCTGCGCCTGTACCCGATTGTGCCCGGCTCAATGCGAGACGTGATGAACAGTTGCGTGGTCGGTGGCTACGATTTGCCATTGGGCTCCCGCGTCTTGATCATGCAGACGGCCTCCCACTACATGGAGGAGGTGTTCCCGGAGCCGTTCAAGTTCGATATCGATCGCTATCTGCCGGGCCGAGATGAACACCGCAGTCCTGGGTACGCACCATTTGGCCTGGGCACGCACACCTGCTTGGGGCACCGCTGGGTAGAGCTGCAATTGGCGATCGACCTGCTGATGATCGCCCATTACTTCGATATCGAGGTCCCGTCGGCAAAGTCCAGACCGGGAATCAGCCCCTTCCCATCGCAGTCGATCAGTAGCAAGGTGAAGTTCGTCATCGCCGGGCAACGGCGCGAACTGCCGGTCTGACAGGCGGCCATCGGAGCGACCGCGATCCAGGGCGCTTCAGCCAATGTTCAGGAGGGACCGGCTTGTTGCCCGTGGCGGCGATCGGCGTCGTCAAAGGCTTCGTCCAGTTCATCCCACATACGCTGCATCGTGGAGCGCAGGCGCATGTTCTGGTAGGCGCCCCAAACGGTCATCGCGGGCGGCACGACCAGAATCGAAACGATCAGCGAGTAGGCGATTGTGATCGCCGCCGTGATTCCGAACTGCTGTGAGGCCAGTAACGGGGAGGCGATCAGGACGCCAAGGCCGAGCGCCGTCGTCATAGCCGAGCCCAGGAGCGCGGAGCCGGTCGTGGCGAGCGTTCGAATCGCTGCCTGTTCCGGGTTGCGCAGGCGCGAGAATTCTTCCCGATAGCGATGAATCAGGTGGATGGTGTAGTCGACTCCGATGCCGATCGAGAGCGCCGTGATGATCGAGGTGATTAGCGAGTAGGGGATGCCGAGCAGGGCCATCGTGCCCAGCACCCAGATCAGCACGAACACGATCGGCACGACCGCGACCAGCGCCAGCACCGGTTGACGCTGCGTAATCCAGAAGAAGATCGCGAGGATACCGAGCGCCACGGCGATAGTGATGCTGATCGCCTCAGTCTGTCGTTCGGTGATCGAGTCCGTGATCTCGACGCCGATGATGCCCTCCGACGTCGCTGTGATGGTCTGATCGGCGCTGATGAGCCAGAGGGCCTCGAAATGCTCCTGGATACGCCTGGCACCGGCGGAGTCGCCTGCGAACGTGGGGAACTGCACCAAGATGGTGTCGATCCCGTTCGGATCGTTGGCCAGGCTGTGTGAGAACGTCGGATCCTGTGCTTCGAGTTGGTCGAGGATCCGCTGCATGGCCGCCGGGTCGATCTGCAGGCCTGCGGATGCCTCACGGAACTGTGCTGCCAGACTCGCGTCGTATCTGTCGCCAGGCTTTCCACTGTCGCTGATCCAGTCTCGAACCAACAATTCGTAGGAGGTCTGCAGCGGTCCGGCTGCGAACTCCGGTCGGCTGCGCTCGTCCTCGAACGTGTTGGCAAGGTCACGCAGGTTGAGCAGGGTTCTGGTTTCGGTCGCCTCTGCTTTGATCAAGACGTTGGTCACCTCGGTTGAGCCGCCGACCGCTTCGTCAAGCGTGTCCCAGTCCTCCAACACGGTCCCGCCGCGAGGAAGGATGTCGCGAATGCTGAACTCGGATTCGAGGTCGGTCGCCGCGAAGCCGAGACCGATCGTCAGCGCGATGACGACCAGGAGGTACGGGGCCGGTCGGAGCGCGACGCTCCGGCCCAGCAGTTCGGCCGCTCGCTCCACCCCGGGCAGGGCCTGCGAGACCAGACGAGGAATTGGCAGCGAACTCCGAGCCTCGCGCCGCCGGTCGATGATCGTCCGTCCTGCCGGGACGAGCGTCAACATCACGATCAGGCTCATCCCGACGCCGAGTGCGGCGACGACACCGAAGTCGGCAACGATTTCCACGGGAGAGAAGAGGTTGGCCAACAGACTGACCATCGTCGTTACGGCAGCAAGCAACAGCGGGATTACCACATTGCGCAGCCCTGAGCGTACCGCCTGCAACACCGACGCGCCCGTACTGCGCTGTTCGCGGTAGTGCGAGACGACCTGGATGGCATAGTCGACCGTGAGACCGATGATGATGATGGGGACCATCGCCGTGAGCGCGTTCGGTGGGCCAATGACGCTGAGCGCGCCTGGCCCGAGCCAGCCCTCCACGCCGATCACCCAGATCAGGGAAAGCAGGAGTCCGGCCAACGCGAGCAAGAGATCGGACAGCGTACGCAGGAAGAGCAGAATCAAGACGGCGATCAGCAGCAAGGCGATGCCGATCAGCGGGGCCATGCCGTCTTCGGTGGCCTGCTTGTACTCGTCCTCCACGACTGCGGGCGAGACGCTGCTGACGGAAAGCGGGCCGCTACTGTCGGCGGACAGCGCGTTGATCTGGCGCTCAGCATCAGCGACGCGGTCATCCTGCGTGTTACGCAACAGGATCGTGGCAATCGCGACCGAGCTACCGTCTGCGTCCGTGCCGGTCAAATGGCCAAGGACCGGCGCGAGCTCTGGCGAGCTGCTCACTGCATCGATCTCCGCTTGTCCGATGGATGCCACGCTGTCTACCCCGAGCGCCTGCTGGATCAGCAGCGCCGGCGAAATGATCGGATCGGTTGGGGTCAGCAACCCAGCGATATCGGGATCGGCGGCGATGGTTTCAGTGAGTTCGCCGATCTGCGCCAGACCGTCGGGCGTGAGTGCCTCCCCGCGGAAGACGATCGTGGCCTGCCGAACGTCGCCCGATGCCTCGAAAGTGTCGCTGATCTCTTGGATCGCAGTGGCGATCGGTCCGTCCTGGGGCAGGAGCGCCACATCCGTGCCATCCACAACGGGGACGCGCTGACCCGCCCCGGCGGCCAGGACGACGGTGATCACAAGCAGCACGCCGAGGGTGACGTACGGACGCGCCGTCACCAAACGGCTCAACCGATCGAGGATCTGGTTCATAGTCCAGGCCGCCTCCGGTCAGGTGAGATTGCACTAAACACTGAATGGAGCCGCGATGTCACTGATAGTCAGGTCTCGCTGCGGCACTCAGCGCGCACAATCACAACGTGGTCTGAGCAGGCTAACGCGCCATCGCATTCGAGCGGTCCAAACCCGCGCGCCGTCCGCAAACGAATGCTCATAGGTCCTCGCAGCAGCGGCGACGAGGCCGGACCTGGTCGCCGTCTCGAAACAGGTCATCCGCTATGTTTCGGGAGAGCAAACCGTTCCATGACCAAGGAAGAGAGCGAAATGACACGACATTGGACACATCTCAGCCGCGCACGGTTGAGCAGGCGTTCGCTGCTCCGCGCGTCGGCCCGGGCAGGGGTGGGCGCAGCCGGTTTGGCCCTCGTCGGCTGCGGCGACGATGACGACGACGATCAGCCACAGGCCGTTGCACAGAGTCAGCAACAACAAGAGCAACAGCAGCAGGCCATGCAGCAGCAAGAGCAGCAGCAGGCGATGCAGCAGGATGCTCAACAGCGGCAGGATGATCAGGCTGAACAGCAGGCGCGGCAGGCTGAGCAGCAGGAACAGACTGCCGACGAAGCGCAGGCTGAGCAGGAAGAAGAGCAGGCCGTCGCCGACGATAACATCGACTACGAGGCAACCGCGATTGGCGCCTACGGCGCATTCCCGCAGATTCTCGACCAGGGCAGCGCGCTGGCTCGCGGTGGACAGTCAGCATCGAACAACTATCACTACGCCGCAGTCTTCCCACTCGACCCGTTCGGCAGCGCGGTTCCCGGCGGACTGGCTGAATGGGAGTTCGTCGGCGCCGAGTCGCTGATCGTGACCATGAACGACGGCCGAACCTTCCACGACGGCACTCCCGTGACGGCCGAGGATGTCAAGTTCACGATCGACCGACTGACCGGCAAGGCCGAATACAACTCTGAGTACAACTCGGCCTGGACCGGTGAGCTGAGCTGGACCGGCGACAACGAGCTGGTCGACGAAAACACGCTGCGAATCGAGCAGGCAGCGCCGAGCGTCGACGCCGCCAACAGCCTGGCCCTGGGCGGTTTCCCGATGTTCCCCAAGGACTACATCGAAGAAGTCGGCGACGATGGCTACGGCCAGTTCCCCGTTGCCACAGGATCGTTCAAGTTCGTGGAATGGTCGCCCGACGAGTACATCAAGAGCGTGCGCAACGACGACTACTACAACGACCGCAGCTACGAGTACGCGCCGCGGGTGCCCTACCTGGCAGGCTATGAAGCCCGATTGATTCCGGAAATCGGCGCTCGCGTGTCGGCGCTTGAAGCGGGCGAAGTCGACCTGGCCAACTCGATTCCGCCCGACCTCGCGGTCCCACTGGGCGAGAGTGGCGATTACAACGTCTTCTATCACCCGGCCCAGCGTGGTCTGCACATCAAACTGCCGATGACGATCGAAGAAGACCCGTACAACCCCGGTCAGCCCAACCCCTGGCGTGACCGACGCGTGCGAATTGCAGCAAACCTCGCGGTTGATGTCGACGCGATCACCGAGAACATCATGACCGGTCGCGAGAACTACACGTACACGCTCTCGTCGGGCCAGTTCGGATTCCCCGAAGACTTGCCCGAGCAGCGCTGGGGCTACGACCCCGAGGAAGCCAAGCGCCTCCTGGCGGAAGCAGGCTACGAAGACGGCGTCGAGACCGACCTGATCTATCTCGCCGGTCTGTACACCAACGACCAACTGTTCATGGAAGCGATCGCCGAGATGCTGCGCGAGGTTGGCTTCATCGTCAACCTGATTCCCGAGGACATCTCCAAGTTTCTCGGCGAGGCGCGCAACAAGGAACTGACCGCTCCATACCTGTTCCCACAGTCTGCCGGATTCACGTCGATCGGTTCGATGGCCATCTCCGTCGACAGTGCTGCGACCTACGAACATCGCGTTGAGGTGCTGAGTGACGAGCGTGCCGAGGTCGACCGTCTGCTCGCCGAAGCCAAGACCGAATTCGACACGGACAAGCGCGAACAGTTACTGAGTGAACTCGTACGCATCCACTACCTCGAGGCCTCCTGGATCTTCCTCTTCGAGCTGGTCCAGACCCACGTCGCCGCG
>DAOUHS010000220.1:0-5180 GCA_034428415.1 Dehalococcoidia bacterium | reverse complement strand
CGCTGAACAGCAGATTGTCCGCTTCGGTCACGGTGCGCGAGGGCTCGTGCTTGATCACGAGCCCGGGCTCAAGCTCCTCGAACCACAAACCAGGCACGCCGAATCTCCGACCTAGGCGAAGCGGGCCATGTCGTCGGCGGCGTACTGTGCGACCGCACGATCCGCCGCCGCAGTCTCGCTCAGGCGATCGAGCAGACCTTCGAGTTGCGACGCCGGGATGGCGCAGGTCATCTCCGCGTTGGGCATCTGCGTGCGCACGCGAGAAAGCTGGCAGCCGACAGAGGCCGCCATTTCGCCGGCCTTGGCGATCGCAATGATGTGGCACTGCGGCTTGCCTTCGATCCGCAATGACGGGAAGGCGTCGTGCAACACCATCAGTTGGCGGCCGGTGATGCGCAGGAGCACGACGTCGGGTTCAGTCGGAGATTCTCCCAGCGGTCCATAAACGACCTCTTCGGGCTTCTCCTCGACGACAGGGATGCCCATCGCCGCCTCGGCCGTCACCCAGCCGGACTCCAGCAACGCACCGACATCGCCGCTGTCGAGCACGTCGCCCAACTCAAGGAATCCGTGCGTCACTGATCCAACCGAGCAGTTTCGGTGGTCGGCGGCGACGGTCGAAAACGTTCGATCGGCGGCGTGCGTCCAGAAGACACAACCCGCGGGGACGCGGCCGGTGCGACCATCCTCTGTTGGTGCGGGCATCGGGTTGTTGAACCCGGCGACGCCGGAAGCGGAGTCGTGGAAAGAGATCGCGAGCGGCTTGTTTGCTAAACCCAACGCGCCCTGGAGTTGCTCAGAGAGGTCGGCCCAATTGTTCGATTCGGCGGTCATTCGTGTCTGCTTTCGTCTGCGTGGTCTTGCTGTGCGTACCGCGCCGCTGCCGCATCCGGCGAGCGGAACGCGTCGCGCAACGTGGGCATGATGCTACGCCAGTGTTGCGTGGCCATCAACGCTGTGATTGCGAGATAGATGATTCCAAACACAATGCGAGGCGTGTTGTCCTCCTGAAGGAAGAACTGCGTGATCAGTTGCGCCAAGAAGAGACCGATCAGCGCGAAGCCGGCGCGCGCGGTGAGTTGCCGGTCGATGATCAACATCACGCCGAAGGCCGATTGAGCCGCGGTGATGAAGACCTCGGCGCGTTGCACGTCGCTAGAGGCAATCCCCTCGACGACGCCGCCGCCGGCAATGAACGCGATGGGAATGGAGGCGATCAACAGGGTCCATTGGTTGACCTTGCTGGAGATCAACATGTTGACGCCCAGTCCGGCCGAGCCCCGCCAGACCAGATACAGCGCGGCGAGGAACTCGGGCGACTCGGAGGCCAACGGAGCGATCCACTGGATGACGAAGAACTCGCCAACTCCGATGTCGCGGCCGATCTGCTCGAGACCGTGGACGAAGGGTTCTGCCGACAGCGCAATCACCGTTGCCGAGTAGCCAATCAGGAAGGTCACCGCGATTCGTCTCTGGACGGTCGGCAGACTGCCGACTCTCGCAGCCGGCCCCTCGAGTTCCGGTTCTTCGACCGGCGAGCGGGTCAGTCGCAGCACATACCAGAAGAAGAGCAGTCCCAGAACGATCGTGTCTTCAACCGCGAGTCTGCCTTTGGCGACGATGATGAACGAGTAGACCGTCGCGACCGCAAGGATGCCGATCTCGAGGCCGATCCCGCCCGGCAGGGAGAGCAGCGGCTCGTCGGGATCGGGGTCGCGGCGGCGCACGTAGCGCCAGGTGCTCCGCACGGCCGTCGTGACGATCTTGCGCGGACCGCCGCGCTTCCAGGCGAAGAGGAAAATCACGGTCGCCCAGCCGACGCCCAGCAGGAGCCGGTTGGCGCCGGTCATGTTGGCCAACGCCAGTTCGCGCTTGCACTCCGGCTGGCCCGCTGCGCCGCAGAGCGCGAGATTCTCGCCGCCGGCCTCAAAGGCGAGCAGCAGGTCGACGGCGTACTCGGGCAGGACAGCGATGAACGCGACGAGGGCGACCGACAGCGCCGCAGGAATATCGTGCTGCGCCGCCTCAGCCCCGGTCGATATCAGGAACGCGGCGGAGAGAATGCCCAGCCCGAAGATCGTGACCTCGAGCTCCGTGCTGAGCTGAAACCCGCCGATGCGAAAGATCAGCGCCGGCAATCCAATCAGCGCGGCGCCGATCAGCAGCGTCCAGGCGGATCGAAGTTGCACCAGGCCAGCCTATCTGGCGACTGGGCAACGATCAGCGACTGATCCCATTCAATCTCAAGGCGGGAGTGCAGGAGAGACATTGCGTGCTGACCAGCTTCGTCATCGCCGCGCGCGGGCCAGCAGTCAGGCTGCCGACAGTTGCTCCAGCACCGAAGACAGGGTCTCTTCCCAGTTCACTTCGACCAGCCTCCCGGATGGCGTGTAGCGCAGTTGAGTCGTGCCGATCACGACTTGTCTCGGCGCCCGGATGCCGCGTTGTTCCGGACTGAACCTCAGCCCAGGGGCGAGTCTGAGGGTGACCTGGTCGCCCTCGGACTGGATCGATTCCGCCCCGATCCTCGAGGCGAGCACCTTCAGCTTCACCGCACCAAGGAGGTTGGTGGTCGGAATCGGCAGGGGTCCGAAGCGGTCGACGAGTTCTCGGGCGAATTCCTCGACCTCTTCGGGCGATTCGGCCCCAGCGAGGCGCTGGTAGAGCGTCATCCGCAGGCCGAGGTCCGACACGTAGGCTTCCGGAAGGAACCTGGGCAAGGCCAGGTCGACGTTGACTGTGGTGCCCTGTCTGCGGCTGATCGGGCGTTCTCCGCTGCGTGTGGACTTGGCCCGGTCGACTGCTTCGGCGAGTAGTTGGGTGAACAGGGTGAATCCGACCGCGCCAATGTGCCCCGATTGCTGCGCACCGAGCAAATTGCCTGCCCCGCGGATCTCCAGGTCTTTGAGCGCGATCTGGAATCCAGCCCCCAGATCGTCGGCCTCCATGATCGTCGCCAGCCGGCGTTGCGCAACCTCCGACAGCGAGCGATACGGCTCGGTCATCAAATACGCGAAGGCGCGAACACTGGAGCGTCCGACGCGCCCTCGCAACTGGTACATCTGGGCCAGGCCAAGCCGTTCGGCGCGGTCGAGGATGATCGTGTTGACCCGAGGAATGTCGACGCCCGACTCGATGATCGTCGAGCAAACGAGCACGTCAGCGTCGCCGTTGATGAATCGCTCCATGTGTTCGCGCAGGACATTGGCCGGCATCTGACCGTGGGCGATCAGGAATCGCGCTTCCGGTACCAACCGGCGCAACTCGATCGTTGCGCTGTCAATCGAGCGGACCTCGTTGTGCAGGAAGTAGACCTGCCCGCCGCGATCCATCTCGCGCAGGATCGCCTCGCGAATCACGCTGTCGTCCCGCTCCATCACGTAGGTGCTGATCGGCAGACGCTCCTCAGGCGGCGTCGCAATCGTCGACATGTCCCTGATTCCAGTCACCGCCTGGTGCAACGAGCGCGGAATCGGGGTCGCCGAGAGCGTCAGCACATCGACCTCGCGACGCAGTTTCTTCAATCGCTCCTTGTGCTCGACGCCGAAGCGTTGTTCTTCGTCAATCACGAGCAAGCCGAGGCTCTTGAAGCCGATATCCCGCTGGAGCAATCGGTGAGTGCCGATCACAATGTCGACCGAACCGGCCTTCAACCCGTCCACCGTGACCTGCTGCTCCGCCGACGTACGCAAGCGCGACAGCAGCCCAATCTGCACCTGCATCGCAGCGAGGCGCTGGCGGAAGGTCTCAAAGTGCTGCTGCGCGAGCACGGTGGTCGGCACCAGCACCGCGACCTGCAGCCCAGACATCACCGCCTTGAACGCCGCCCGAATCGCCACCTCGGTCTTGCCGTAGCCCACATCCCCCACAATCAGCCGATCCATCGGCTTGGCTGCCTCCTGGTCGCGGCGGACCTCCTCGATCGCGCGATGCTGATCGAGCGTCTCCACATAGGGGAACGAGGCTTCCAGCTCAATCTGCCACGGGGTATCAGGCTCGATCGCGATACCTGGTTCGGTCTCGCGTGCGGCATGCAGTTCGAGCAACTCGTCAGCGATTTCGGCAACGGCGCCGCGCACGCGAGCCTTGGCGCGCTGCCACTGACCTCCACCCAACCGAGTCAGCGTCGGCGGAGCATCTGACGGTCCCACGTACGGCTGCACGCGGTCGAGCTTGTCCGTCGGGACGAGCAGGCGGTCGCCCTTGGCATAGCGCAGGTCCAGGTATTCGCCTTCGCGACCACCGATCTTCTCTCGCACGATGCCCTGAAACCGCCCGATTCCGCTGTCCACATGGACGACGAAATCTCCCGCCTTTAGCGATTCCAGCAGATGCGGGTCAGCCTCAGGAACCGAGCGAGTTCGCAGCGGCCGACGCTGGCGCTGGCGCTCGAACCCGAAAATCTCCGTGTCGCTGATCAGCGTGACCAGCCGCTCGCCCGAGTCCGGATCGTCCAGTCGCCAGCCCTCCGCGATCGCCGCGCGGCCAACCGAGATCGCCTCGAGATTGGGCGGCGACTCCGCCTCCAGCCGGGCCAGCGGCAGACCGAGATCGGCCATCAGCTCGGAGAGTCGCGCTTCTTGCAACGAGACCATCACCTGCGCGCCGGCGCCCCGCGAGTCGCGCAGCGATTCGAAGAGCTGGGTCAGCTTGCCCGCCAGACGAGGGGCCGGCCGGAACGGCAGCCGTTGATCGCCGCTGGCCAGTCGAGAGAGCGACCGAACCGCCCCGCTCGGCTGCCGTATTCGGGCTTCAAGCTCCTCGCAGCCAAGCCAGGGATGGGGCAGACCGCGAGGAACCCGCCCCCCGCGCTCGAGCTCCTCACGCGCATGGACCGCCCGCTCGTCTCGCTCTGCCGCTCTCGAGCTAACGTCATGCGGCTCATCCACGATCAGCAGAGCCTCAACCGGCAGGTGATCGAAGATCGTGCTGGCCGCTAGGAACTGAGTCCAGAAATCGGGACGTGAACTGGGTCCACCGTTGCGCAAGTGTTCAAGATCAAGCGCCAGCACTTCAGCATCGGCAGTTAGCTCGATGCCCTCGCCCTCACAAGACGAATCATCGACAGCACTGAGCAGCGCCTCGATCAGAGGCTGTGAGTCAGGACCAGGACTCCACTCGCGAGCCGGCCGCATTCCGATCTCGTCAACGTCTGCCGTCGACCGTTGGGTCCACGGGTC
>DAOUHS010000219.1:0-2989 GCA_034428415.1 Dehalococcoidia bacterium | reverse complement strand
TCGACCCCGAACTCTGGCGCGTCGTGCTCGATGTCAACCTCAACGGCGCCTTCTACATGAGCCAGGTCTTCGGCCGCAAGCTGATTGAGCAGGGCGAGGGCGGCGCAATCATCAACATCTCCTCCATCGCCGGCAAGATGCTTGGACCGAACACGGCCGCCTATGCATCCTCCAAGGCCGGATTGCAGGCGCTGACGGCCTCGATGGCCCAGGAAATCGGCCAGCATGGTGTGCGCGTGAACGCGATCTGTCCGGGCATCATCGACACCTCGCGGATGGACGACATGGGCCGGGGCGAGTTCTGGCAGCGCGCCATCGACACCCGGATTCCGATGGGCCGCGCCGGCGAGGGCGAGGACATCGCTTACATCACGGCCTTCCTCTGCTCGCAGCAGGGCGAGTGGATCACAGGTCAGTCGTACAATGTCGACGGCGGAACCTGCGTACAGCACTAGTCCCGCTCGACAGAACCAGAAACAGGCAGCGAAACACACCTGACAGGGGACATCCATGGCGGACTACGAGTTCATTAGGTACGAGCAAGACGGCAACATCGTCACCATCACCATCAACCGGCCCGAGCGGATGAACTCGATTCACCCGCCGACGACCGAAGAACTGGCCGACGCCTGGAACACCTTCGCCGAGGACGACACGGCCTGGGTCGGAATCTTGACCGGGGCCGGCGAACGCGCCTTCTCAGCCGGTAACGACCTGAAGTACACCGCCGAGATGTCGCGAGTGCCGGCCAATGAGCGACCGACATTCGCTCCGGTGCGCGGCGGATTCGGCGGAATCACCGCCGACTGGGAATGCCCCAAGCCGATGATCGCCGCAGTCAACGGCTTCGCCCTGGGCGGCGGCTGTGAGATGGCCATGGCCTGCGACATCATCATCGCGGCCGACCATGCGCGATTGGGGCTGCCAGAGCCGCGAGTCGGCCTGATGGCGGGCGCCGGCGGCGTGCACCGTCTGCCGCGACACATCCCGCTCAAGATTGCCATGGGCTACATGCTGACCGGCAACCACATCCCGGCTCCGGTCGCGCACCAGTGGGGTCTGGTCAACGAGGTGGTGCCGGCTGCCGAGCTGATGGACACAGCCAAGCGCTGGGCCAGCGAGATCCTGCTCTGCGCTCCGATCTCGGTGCGCGCCTCCAAGGAAGCCGCTTACAACGGCCTCGACCTGCCGCTCCCGGCCGCGCTGACGCACAGCTTCCACCAGCAGCGGATCATGGGTCAGTCGGAAGACCTGATCGAAGGACCACGCGCCTTCGCCGAGAAGCGAACACCAAACTGGAAGGGCCGCTAGACCGCTCTCAGGCGCCCTTGCAAAAGGCGGCGATGTCGCGCGCGGTGTCCCGGGAGATATCGGGGCACGGCGTGACGAACACATCGCCGCCATGCACGGTCCCCATCACCTGACGGCATCTCGCGTTCTGTCCGGCGCGGAGCAGCAGCCGATAGAATTCGATGCCCTCGTCGCGCAGCGGGTCGCACTCGTTAACCGAGATGATCGTCTCGGGGAAGCCCTGCACGTCTTCCTCGGACGCGAACAGCGGCCAGGCCATCGGATCCTGAGCCTCGAATGCTTCAATGCCGTACGCATACGCGTGCGAGTTGTAGTGCAGGTCGAGGAAGATGCCGTTGTTCTCGGTGGAGGACGGAAGATCATCCCGAGGCCAGCTACCGGCGATGTACGGGCAGAGCGCGTACAGCCCTTGAATCAATCCGGCGTCGCCTTCGCTGGTCAGACGTAGCCCGAGCGCCAGCGTCAGATTGCCGCCGCCACTGGCTCCGGACACGATGATTCGATCTGTGTCGAGACCGAATTCATCCGCTCGATCGATCAACCAGTGCAATCCCGATACGCAGTCGTTGAGGCCTGCGGGGTACGGCGCGATCTCGGGAACTGAGGAAGGCACGAGCGAGTTTCGGAAGTCGACCATCGCCACGGCGACGCCCAAGTGTGCGATCAGACGCCCCCAGGCGCTGGTGTTCGGGTCGTAACAGGAGCCGGCCCGCATGCCGCCACCGTGGATGTAGTAGACCGTCGGCAGCGGATCGTCGCTCTCAGGCCGGATCAGGAGGACGTTCACCGTGTTGCCGTCGGGCTGCGATGCGAATGTCTCGTCGGTGATGGTGAGACCTTCCGAGGGCGCCAGCACCTCAAGTTCAGGACTTGCCATCATCGGCTGTGCACGGGTTCGCGCCTCCACCGCCTCGGGACTGTTAAAGCGCTCGACGATCTCTTCCCGACTGGAGACGTTTGATCCAGAGACTGGTGGGAGATCGACGAAGATGGCTTTCAATCGCGGGTCGATGCGGGGATCTTCGCTGATACGGCTCATTAGACAGCTCCTGCTCGATTCGATTCAGTGGACGCGGCTATGAGTCGAGTTTCCAGGGCGGGTTGGCCGAAAGTTCAGACATCCGACGACCGGAGTCAGGCACGTCGTGGCTGAGTTTGCGGCCGTACTCCTCGGCCCACTCAGGCGGGAGGACCTGCTGCACCTCATGCCAGCGAATCGGCTGGGCGCGAGTGTTGCGCGCGGCGTCGGTGACGTCGGCTAGCCAGATGGCCATGTCGCCGCCGTCCATGCAGTTGACCACTCGACAGGTCATCCAGCCGAGCACGCCGTCCAGGATGGGCAAGCCCTCCTCGTGCTCGAACCAGTCGAGTCCCTCGAACTTGTCGACTTCGGTCTGCGAGCGGAAGCCCCAGTGCCGCACCCACTGCCACTGCTCACGCGCCATGACGTGGACGGCCAGCTGACCCGACGCCTCAATCAGCGAGTTGGTGTGGTTGCGCTTCTGAATCTGGACCAGGACCCGAGGTTGGGCAGGCACAATCGACGCGGCGAATGCGCCCACAGCAATCTGTCCGCCGCGAGCACCATCGTGAGCCGCCGTGACCACAGTCAGCGGAGACCACATCAGCGTGAGCAACGAAGGAGCATCGGCGAGCGGCATGTCGAGAGGCTAACGCT
>DAOUHS010000218.1:0-2120 GCA_034428415.1 Dehalococcoidia bacterium | reverse complement strand
GTCCTGATCTTCGATGTAACCCTGCGAGCCGCGCTGGAAGAAGAGTCGGCCGGCGTCGTCGTAGGGACCGAAGTAGTCGCGCACGACGCGCTCCTGGTCGACCATCCGCCAGACGCCGTGTCGAGCGCGCGGGTCGGTGGTCGGCTCGACGTCGATGGCGAAGCGGAAGATCTGGCCGCCGAGGCTGGTACCGGCCCAACCCCAGTGCTCGTCGCTGTCGATCAGGCGGTCGATTGTCTCGGGGTTGTTGAAGGGGATGCCGTTGTGGGAATCGATGTCGCCAGCTTCGAGGGCGATACCGATGGCGTCGGCGTCGGAGAAGATCGTGTAGGTGATCTCGTCCATGTTGGGGCCGCCCATGTGGCTCTCGGGGAAGGGAGTCAGGCGCCAGCCGGTGTTGGGGTCGTAGCTGTCGGTGTCGAACTTCCAAGGGCCGGTGCCGATTAGCACGGCTTCCTCGTTGCGCGCCATGTCGAGCGCCGGTGCAGTGGCCGAGCCAGCGGTTTCGGGGTGGCCCATGCGCACGTAGGCAGTCAGCGCGCCGGTGAAGCCGCGCGGCTCGCCCAAGTTGAGGCGCATGGTCAGCCCGTCAATCGCCTCGGTGCCGGCGATCACCTTGCCCAGGTTGAAGGCCGGCGAGCCGCCGCCGGAGACGCCCTGGTCACGGATCGCTTCGTAACTGTGCGCCGCGTCGTCGGCAGTGAAGGCACGGCCGTCATGGAACATGACGTTGGGCTTGATGTCGAAGATCCAGGTCAGGTTGTCCGGGGTCTCCCAGCCGGCGGCGACATCGGGCTTGATCTCCCAGTCGGGGTTGGCGTACTCCCAGAACCGGTTGGCGGTCTCGTTGAGCTGCACGCCGCCGTACTGGGTGAGGCAGTTGTACATGTAGCCGGTCGGGTCGATCGTGCCGTTGTTGCCGGCGGAGTTCCAGGGGAATCGGATCAGAGTGAGCTGCGAGGCGGCGGCACGCTTGAAGACGCCACCGGTCTGGATCACATTGCCCTGGCTATCGGTGCGGTCTTCTTCCTGGGCCTGCGCGACGGCAGCCTGTTGCTGCTGTTGCTGCTGAGCGGCCTCTTCTTGCTGCGCCTGCTGCATGGCCTGTTGCTCGGCCTGCTGCTGCATCGCCTGCTGTTGCTGCTGGACTTGCGCAACGGCCTGCTGATCGTCATCGTCGTCATCACCACAGCCGACGAGTGCCAGGCCTGCCGCGCCGACGCCCGCCCGGGCGCTCGCGCTGAGCAAGGAACGGCGGCTCAGCCGTTGTCGCTTCATCCGTGACCAATAGTTGCGTTCCATATCTCTCCTTGTGTTCTCGCTCCACGCAGCCGCAACGCAGGCGGACCCGCGCCTTTCCAAAAGGTTACCCGCCGTCGGACTGTTCGGCAATGTGAAGTGTTTCACGGGCGTCGTGGATAGAAGGACTCTATCGAGCACCGATAATCGATTGTCGTACACCATCCAATGCTCGAGGACACTGGATGTTTTCAGCGGCCGTGACAGCGCTTGTATTTCTTTCCTGATCCGCAGGGGCATGAGTCGTTGCGGCCCACCGTTTGTGATTGCAAATCGATCAGGCCGGCGTCGATTAGCGGGGGTAGATCGCGCTCCATGATCTTCTTCAGCCCCTGCTCTCCGCGGAGATTGTGCTGCCGATTGACCGTTGCGACGATGTCGCCGAGCGAGGTCCGACCGTTCATCTGCCCGATGCAGGCGGCCATCACTGCCGTGATTGGGTAGGGCTCCGAGCGTCGCTCGCCGGAGTCGACGGTGAGCTGAAACGCCTGCTGGAAGTTGGCGCCCGCGAGGGCGCGGCGCTGCTCCAACTTCACGTGACCCGGCAGCGCAGGAACGGCCTGGAAGAGCGCTCCCGGTTCCGCCAGGATCGCTTCAGTAGCGCGGCGTCGACGCTCGGCGCGGTCGTCTCGACGACGTACTTCCGCTTCGATCTCGGGAGGCAACTCACCGTGCTCGATCACCGCGCGCTCATATCCGTGCGGCGGCTGTCCGCTGACCACTCGTACGAAGGCCTCTCGTGGCGTGGTGTCATCCTCGCCGAGGATGCGGCGGGCTTCCCAGAAGTAGGAGTCGGCGCTGCGGTTGGTGCCGTAGAAGAG
>DAOUHS010000217.1:0-5354 GCA_034428415.1 Dehalococcoidia bacterium | reverse complement strand
GTCCAACCGTCGCCTGACATCGCCGCGTCGGGGCGAACGACACCGTCAGGATCGGTTTGGCCAGGAGCTGGGGGAGCAATCTCGACCGCGCCGAGTTGCTCCAGATATTGACGCAGAAGCCAAATGGGGACCGCACGCAAGGTGAGTTCCCGGACTGCTCTAGGCATCGCGATCTATCCCTACGGCTGCGCGTGATAGCAGGGTCACGTTAGCGAGTTTCTCATGTATCGCGCGGCGATACCTCTGGATCCGCCGAGCAGCGCGGACGCGAGGAACAGGGGATACGACAAACGAGCGTTCCTATTGGCAGCACATGAACCGGAAGCGGATGAGCCGAGGCGCGCAGGATGCCGCGCCTCGGCTCGCGCTGGTCGGCTGCGGCGACGACGATGATGGACAGACCGCTGCCCAGGTTCAGCAGCAACAACAACAGGCCATGCAGCAGCAGGACCAGCAGCCAGCAGCAAGCGATGCAGTAGCAGGCCGAGCAGCAAGCCGTTCAGCAAGCGGTCCAGTAACAGGCGGTTGTCGCGTAGACCAAGAAACACGGTGGCGTTGTTGTTGGGCAGTCGGCCAACGTCTATGAGACCTACGACGCACAGCGGACGGTCGCATCGCCTGTGCTCCAGATGCTGGCTCGGGTACGGTCCAAGATTCTCCGGTTCGGCAACCCCGACACGGGCGTCTTGACCGGCGATCTTGCTGAGACTTGGGAGACTCCCGACCCGACGACGCTCGTGCTGAACCTGCGGGACGGCGTCAACTGGCACGCTGACGGACCAGGGGCCAATCACCTGGCCGCCGCAGTAGGCCGCGCGTTGACCACCGAGGACATCGTCTGGAACATCGATCGCCAGCGCAACAAGCTGCTCCAAAGCGGCGAAGAGGCCGGAAACTTCGGCCGTTCCTCATGTTGGGGCGGAGTCTCCTCGATCGATCAAGTGGACAGCAGCGTCAGCCTCAACCTTGTCGAACCGGACGCCACGTTCGTCCAGGGGTTCGCAAACGAGTTCAACCTGATCAATCAGCCGGAACTCGTCGGCGGCACCGAGGACCAGTACACGGAGGTCGACGCCTCCAAGGTGATCGGCACCGGTCCCAACATCCTTACTCGGTGGGATCCGGGCGAGGGCATCGCGGCAATCAAGAACCCCGACTTCTACGGCAACCCAACCCAGCCGTACCTAGACGCATGGGTCTGGGTGCAGACCTTCCAGGACCCCAATGCCTACCGGATCGCGTTCGAGCAGAAGCAGGTCGACTCGATGACCGACCCGGATCCGAACACGATCCTGGCGATTCACGACGACCTAGTCGACGAGACCTACCTCAGCTTCCAGGGCGTAGCCAACACGGTCGTGATCTTCGCGCCGTCGAACAAGTCGCGCTGGAACGACTTGCGACTGACCCGTGCCATCGACCTGGCGATCAACCGGCGCCAGCTGATTCAGCAGCTGCACAAGGGACTGGGCAAGGTCTTCGGACCGGTCTCCGGGATGCAGGAAGCCTGGACGATCTCACAGGAAGACCTGGAGAACATCCCCGGTTACCGGGTCTATAAGGACGCCGATGTCGAGGAGGCTCGCGCGCTGTGGAACGCAGCGGGCGGACCGGAACTCGGCCAGATCGATTGGGTCACATCGGAACTCTGGGCCTCGCGTGCCACCTGGTCGGCGACGCCGGGGATCATCGCCGAGATGTTCAACCAGGCCTTCGACACCGACCAGTTCATTCGACCTGCTGATCCAGCGGATTGTCGACATGCTGCAGGCGATTCCGTTCCTCGTGCTCGTCCTGGTCTTTACCCAGATCACGGAGCGTTCCGTTCTGAATGTGGTCTTATGGCTCGGAGTGGCCGGTCTGGCGATTACGACGCGGCTGATTCGCTCGGCCGTGCTTCAGGTGCGCGAAAGCGAGTTCGTGGTGGCAGCGCGAGTGGTCGGCGCGAGCGACCTACGAATCATGATCCGTCACGTGCTGCCGAATTGCGTGGCCGTGCTGATCATTGCGTTCAGTATCGGCATCGGCGCGTACATCCTTGCGGAAGCGTCGATCTCGTTCCTCGGCGCCGGACCGCAGGGGATTCCAAGCTGGGGCCAGATGGTCCAGGCCGGGCGCGGATCGCTGGACCTGCACCCGTGGCAGACAGTCTTCGCGGGCGGTGCGATCATGCTGATCGTGTTGGGCTTCAACCTGCTCGGCGATGCGCTGCGCGACGTGCTCGATCCTCGCCTGCGGGGCGCTTAGGACTGTTCGCCAGGGATTCGGCCAGGCGGCGGAACATGACCATGTGGATCGGCCATAAGGCGTACCAGTAGATCAGGCCCCAGACACCGGCCGGGTGGAAACGCGCCTGCAGCCGCGCGACCGATCCGTCGCCGTCCGGCTCGACCGAGAGTTCGAGCACCGCCGAGCCGGGCAGCTTCATCTCGGCGACCAGGGTCAGGCTCCGGCCTGGCTCAAGGGCCGCGACGCGCCAGAAGTCGAGCGGGTCATCCACTCTCAGGTCGGTCGGATGCCTACGACCCCGACGCATCCCGACCCCGCCCAGCAGTCGATCGATCCCCCCGCGCAGTTTCCACATCCAGGTGCCGAAGTACCAGCCGCGTTCACCGCCGATCGAGCTGATGTCGCCCCAGATATCGTCGGCCGAACGCTGGGCGACGACTGCGACCCGTACCGACTTGTCGAACCATGACACATCGTGCCGCTGTCGGCGGTAGCGAAATCCACCTTCGGTCCAGCGAATCGTCAAGGCTGAGTCCTCTTCCGCTGCTAGCGCGCCCTGGACGGCCTCGCGATACCCGCGCTGCGTGATCGGGACGAGCTCTCGCAGCTTTCCTGGACGTTCGGAAATCAGATCGTGTTTGAGACCGTCGATCAGTGGTCGAGCGACGCTCGCCGGCACCGCCGTGACCAGGTCGAGCCAGTACGAGGACAGCCGAGGCGTCAGGACGGGCAACGCAACGATTCGTACCTTGCGGCCAACGACGCCGCCGAACTGTCGCAGTAGATCACCGTAGCTCAACGTCTCAGGTCCAACCGCGTCGTAGACGTGCGATTCACCATCGTCTTGAAGTCGCAGCAGGCCGACGAGGTAATCCAGCAAG
The DNA here is from genome assembly GCA_034428415.1 of Dehalococcoidia bacterium. Lineage (GTDB taxonomy): Bacteria > Chloroflexota > Dehalococcoidia > Bin125 > Bin125 > Bin125. Next base: position 2,244 of record DAOUHS010000217.1, on the reverse strand, counting down.
TCGTCGAGCGCGATCGGTTGGCTGCGCGAACGCACCCAGCGGGGGGCCAGCATCAATGGCAGGTGATAGACGAGGTCGCGGATCACCTCGAACGCCGCTGACCCTGGGCCGACGACGATCCCCGCGCGCAGCTCGGTCACAGGCACGTCACCCTGACGCAAGATCTCGCCGGTTTCAAGCCTCGAGGAGAGGTGCGGGGAAGCCCCGTTCGACGGCTGAATCCCGCCGAGGTAGATGACTCGCTGCAGTCCGGCCGCGGCGGCCGCGTCGCGGAAGTTGGCAGCAGCCTGCCGATCGAGCTCAGAAAAATCGCTGCCGGAGGCCATCGAGTGGACGAGGTAGTAAGCGATGTCAACGCCTTCCAGAACCTCGCGCAACGAGTCAGGATCCAGCGCGTCGGCCTGCACCGTCTCAATACCTTCCCAGCCGCGAGCCCGCAGCGCATCAATGCGACGTGCGGCAGCGCGAACTGCAAATCTCTCCAAGGCCAACCGGGGAGCCAGGTGCCCACCCACATATCCACTCGCGCCAAGGATCAGTATCCGAGTCATGATCTCAGAGTATGTCGGGACGGATGCGTCAGGAGTGTACCGACGTACACCACACCGTCATTGCGCGCTCGGTCGCGGCAATCTCGATGCGTGGCCAACGTCCGTTAGCGTCGCGGCGAGACACGCCCGCGAGCGCGGGTGCAGCGGCTGAGAACCCAGCCGCCTACCTCCGCTCAATCTCCTCCAGAACTCGGAACTCCGTGTAGTCGGAAGGAAGTCCCAACTCCTCGGCAGCCCCCAGCATCGCATCCAGCGCGTCGTTCCAGCCCTGCTTCCAACCTATCTCGAACTGGTGCCCATAGGCCGAACCCGCCCCTGCACCCTGCTCGATGATCTCTTCACCGAGATGCTGGACTTCGCCGTAGGGCACGCCGTCGGCGTAGCCCTCCGCCTGGACGGCTGCGTAGGCGGCTTCATGGGCGGCCAGCTCAGCCCGCTTGAGATCGTCCGCCGTGCGTAGATTGAACGGGTCGAGCGTCGCGCCAATCAGCGCGGCAATCAGCACGCCGAGCACCGTCGCCGCCATGGTGTGACGCCCTATCGGGTCGTAGCCGCGTTTCCACCAGACACGCTCACGCTCGCCCTTACCCCAGCCTTCCAGTGATCCACGTCGGTCCGTCATCGGCGCAGGTCTTCCCAGGACTCGAACGCCGACTCGACCTCAAGTTTGTTGCGCTTGGCCTCGTTCAGCGCCGTGTCGATGGCATCGTTCCAGGAGTAGTCATACGCGGTTTGGTATCCCACAAGTGGTTCGCCCGATGCCAGCAGTTCCGGCAGCGCCAGCGCGGCACGACCGGCGCCGTCGAGCCGCCCTCGCTCAAACGCCGCCTCATAGCCATCGATTCGCCCCTCCCGCGCGCCCCGCACCTCCGCCGAGGCAATCTCTTCCGCCGTGACCTGGTCGAGCACCGAGATCAGCCAACCGATCGCCGCCGTCACCGCCAGCGCGACCAGAAAGGCAAGCAGGACTTGACGAGGTAGGTCGTAGCGCCAAAGGGAGCGAACAACGGAGATTCCGTCAGCGTATCCAGCGAGGACCTCATATTCGACGAGTTCGTCGAAAACATGTTCACGCTGGCCGCCGAGTCGCGGGGACGCACCGAGCGGCTAACTGATCCGGGTTGACAGGGATTCGGCGGTGTCTTGTGCGGCGTGGATTTCCGGCGATCTGCAGCGTATTGCTGAGGATCGCGTGATCTGGCCGGGCAGAAAGGGCAAATGTTGCGCTGGTTTTGTCGGTTGAGCGCGTTCGATCTTGTTCGATTCTGTTCGATTCTGAGTGAGGGCGTTCGACCTGGTCGGGCCGCGTGTTGGCGGGCGGAGGATCTGAACGGATGGTGTTTGGGCAGATTTATTCTGCGTCGCGGGAAATGCGGCGATCTCCAACGTATTGCTGAGGATCGCGCGATCTGGGCGGGCAGAAATGAGAGATTTTGTGATGGTTTTGTCGGTCCAGCGCGTTCGACGCTGTTCGATCTTGTTCGATTCTGCAAAAGCGCATTCGGCCTGGGCGGGCGGGTGGTGGGAGGTGTTGGGCGCACAGGATGGACCTCGACACTATCGATAAACGCAATCATGAGGACGGGGCGACGCCCAGCGGACGTTGTTTCGAAGGACAAGTGTACTAAGTATCGCTAGCGGTCGGCGTCGGGCACTTGACAGTCATGGTTGCGCCGCCGAATCCGGCGCGCCT
>DAOUHS010000216.1:0-2454 GCA_034428415.1 Dehalococcoidia bacterium | reverse complement strand
CGCACGAGTTGATGGACGCCGCCGGCTTCGGCGACGGGGTCAAGGGTGTCCAGCTCAGCTTCACCGCCGAGTTCCAGACGGTCGTCACCGAACCTGTCAATGCACAGTTGCGTGAAGTCGGGATCGAGATGGAGTTCATCAAGGGCACCGAGGCCGTGATCATCGACCGCCTCCTGGCCTCGACCGATTGGACGATTTCGACGCTGTCCTGGGAGTCGCCGTTTGATCCCGATCCGGTCCTGCGACCGAAGTTCGAGGGTCTGCAGAACTGGATGTACGGATCGCCGGAGGGCGGGCCGCGAACAGGTCGGGCGGACCTCAGTCAGTATCCCAACGACCAGGTGCTGGCCAATCTTCAGTCGACCGAGCAGTTGGTCTGGGATGCCGCAATCCCGGCCAGCCAGGACGATCGCATCCCCCTCTATGAGAAGGTCTTCGAGGCGGAGGCAGAGCACATGTGGTCGGCATACATTGCGCAGTGGCCGGCAGGCTGGACAGCGCAGGAGTATGTCGAGGGCTTCGAACTGATCCCCTTCTTCGGGTTCCCCAAGGGGTTGGGCTACAAATACCTCTGGTTCAACAACATCTGAGCGGAGGCGTCCGGCTGATCACACCAGACCTCCCTAAAGGAGGGTGTCTTACCTGGTGGTGACCTCGACCGGTGGAATCCTAATCCCCGCTTAACGCGGAGACTGGTAACGCCGACTGTTGAGACAGTCCCTAAGGGGGAGGTCTGACTATGAGGGCTGATCGAGGATGCTGAGCTACATCACGACGCGTCTGCTCTCATCGCTATTCATCCTCTGGGTGATTAGCGTGCTGGTCTTTGCGCTGATGAATGCTCTGCCTGGCGATCCCGCGGCTGGGATCGTCGGCGTCGAGGCCACGCCGGAACTGATCGAGGCGACCAAGCGCCGGCTTGGCCTGGACAAGCCGCTCGTCGAGCGCTACGGCAACTGGATCTGGTCAGCGCTCCAGGGCGATCTGGGGACCTCACTGGTCAATGAGGTTTCGATCAACGAGCTGTTCTCGCGGCGTGTGCCCGCGACAATGCAGTTGGGCATTCTCAGCCTGATTGTCGTAATCTCGGTGGCGATTCCGGTCGGTGTCGTGGCTGCGCTGCGTCCTGGCTCGAAGACTGAAGTGGGCGCCAGCTCGCTGATGATTATCGGCAACTCGATTCCCGAGTTCCTGACCGGGATCGCGCTGATCGTAGTGCTCGGGCTTGAGTTTGGCTGGTTTCCGATCTTTGGCTACGTGCCCTTCTGGGAAGACCCGGCCGAGAATATGCGCCACATGGCGCTCCCAGTGATTGCGGTGTCGCTCACTGCGACGACCTTGCTGATGCGCCAGACGCGCTCGGCGATGATTAACGTGCTCAACGACGACTACATCCGCACGGCGCGGGCGAAGGGCCTACGTGAGCGGGTGGTCGTGGTCCGTCACGGACTGCGCAACGCGCTGATCCCGATCATCACCGTCTTTGGCTTTCAGGCCGGTCTGATCTTCAGCGGCGCCGTGATTACCGAGACGGTGTTTGCTGTGCCTGGGATGGGTCGTCTGTTTGTCGATGCCGTCGTCAATCAACAGGATTTCCTGGTCGTGCAGAGCGTGACCATGTTCTTCGCCATTGCCGTTGTATTGGTCAACCTGGCCGTTGATCTGACCTATCCGCTGCTCGACCCGCGCATCCGCATGGCGGCGGAAGGTGGTGGGGAATGAGCTCGATTGTTGCTGAAGCAGATGTCCAACCAGGTCTGATGCAACGAATCCGCGACTCTCGCCTGGTCCAGGAGGCGCAGCCGATCTTGCGCGTGTACCTGCGCAACCGACCAGCCGTGGTCGGCGCGGCATTGTTGTTTGGCTTCGGAATTGTGGCGGCCTTTGCGCCGCTGATCGCCCCCTTCGACCCGCTCGACACCAACCTCAGTCGCGAGACCGTCTTCCAGGCGCCGAGCTGGGACCACGTCTTCGGGACCGACGCTCAAGGACGCGACGTGCTCAGCCGGACACTGTATGGAGCGCGTATCGCCTGGCAGATCGTCCTGGCCGCGATCGGCGTGGCGATCGCGCTGGGCGTTCCGCTGGGACTGATCTCCGGCTACATCGGCGGCAAGCTGGACGAACTGGTGATCATGCGAGTCGTCGACGCAGTGATGGCCTTGCCCGGGCTGATTCTGATTCTCGCCGTGACCGGCGCGGTGGGGCCGTCGATCACCAACACGATGATCGTGATTGGGATTGTCTGGTCTCCCGGCTACGCCCGGTTGACGCGCGGGATTGTGGTCTCGATCAAGGGCGATGTGTACGTCGAAGCGGCGCGCGCGCTGGGCGCATCTCCGGCTCGGATCATGTGGCGGCATCTACTGCCGAATGCGATTGCGCCGATCCTGGTACTGGCCTCGCTCTCGGCGGCCGGGATCATTCTCGTCGAGGCCGGGCTCAGTTTCATCG
>DAOUHS010000215.1:0-3704 GCA_034428415.1 Dehalococcoidia bacterium | reverse complement strand
GGTCGAGCAGGCCGGCCGACCTCGAGGACGGCGGGATGTTGCCCGCGATCCGAATGAGGAGCGGCGTCGTTACTCCTCCTATGCCCTGGGGCGGGGCAAGCGATCGATTGGCCTCAACCTCAAGGCTGATGAGGCTCGCGAGATCTTCTACCAACTCTCGGATGGAGCGGACGTGGTGCTTGAGGGGTTCCGACCCGGCGTGGTGAAGCGGCTCGGCGTTGATTGGGAGACGCTCTCGGCTCGCAATCCGAAGTTGGTTTATTGCTCGCTGTCGGGATTTGGGCAGACCGGTCCGTACGCCGCGCACGTGGGTCACGACATCAACTACATCGCCACGGCGGGCGCGCTGGGGATGATCGGCGATTATGCGACTGGTGGGCGTCCGGCGATTCCGGTCAACATCATTGCCGACTTTGCGGGCGGCGGTTTGATGGCGGCCTTCGCGATTGTTTGCGCGATCCAGGCGCGGGAACGCACAGGCGAGGGTCAGTACATCGACCTGGGCATGTCGGATGGTTCGATGTCGCTAATCACGTCGGCGCTGGCCGGATATGAGGGTGCGGGCGCGGATATGCGTCCGGCGCAGCATGTGCTGAATGGGGGGGAGCCGCACTACCAGGTGTACGAGACGGCTGACGGGCGTTGGTTCTCGGTCGGGTCGATGGAGCCGTACTTCTATGCCAACCTGTGCCGGGCGCTTGGGCTGGAAGAGTTCATCGAGGACCAGGGGACATCCGACACTGAGCGTCGCGAGGAGATTCGTTCGGCCTTCGCGGCCGCGTTCAAGACGCGGACTGCTGACGAATGGCATGATTTGCTCAACGATGTCGATGTCTGCGCCAAGCCGGTGCTGTCGCTGGAAGAGGCGATGCAGGACGAGCACAACATTGCTCGGGAGATGGTCGTCGAGGTGCCGACGCCGGATGGCGGCGTGATGCGCCAGGCGGGTGTGGCGCCAAAGCTGTCTGCGACTCCAGGACGCATTCGCGGCGGCGCTCCGACGCGCGGGCAAGACACCGAAGACTTATTGTCGGCTCTGGGCTACGACTCCGAGGCGGTTGCGTCGCTGCGCGAACGGGAGATCGTTGCCTGATCCTGCCGCAGCTCGCTATTCGTCGTTCTCGTCTTGGCCACGAGGCGACCGGGAAACACGCTCGTGAGACAGCCCTATTCCGTGCGTTTGTAACAAATGTGCGTTGCCAATGGTCCGCCGATCACGTCGGCGATCCTAAAGGCAGATGTCCCGTCGGAGATGCCCTCGAACAATCGTTGTCCACCGCCGAAGATCACCGGCGCCTGAGCGATCTCCAACTCTTCGATCACACCTAGACGAAGGAACTGTTGAAGCACGTTGGCTCCGCCGGAAATGCGAATGTCACGGTCGCCGGCGGCCTTGCGTGCCAGTTCCAGGGCTCGTTCCGGGCCGTCGTTGACAAAGTAGAAAGTCGTGCCGCCTAAACGCGCCCATGGATCGCGCCGCTCGTGGGTGAGGACGAACACCGGCGTGTGGAAGGGCGCATCCTCGGGCCAACCGATTGCCCCTTGATCGAACATGCGTTTGCCCATGATGTTGGCGCCAGTGTGATCCGTAATCCGCTGTTGCAGATCATTCACTGGCCCCGTCTCGCCGCCCTCGCCTAGTTGGAGGTTCTCCCGGAAGTGCTCCAGTTCGAAGATCCAGCCCATCAACGCGCCCCATTTGGCGGCCCAGTTCAAATGCTCGGGGTCATCCCAGTGCTCGACGGTCATGCCCTCTGGCGCCATGTAGCCGTCGAGGCTTAAGCCGATGTTCGCGAACACTCTGCCCATCTGGTTCTCTCCATCGCCGAGGGTTGTCATGCTGTCCCAGGCTCAGAGTAATGCGGGAGAGGGAGGCCTCAGACGCGCGTGTCGCCGAATCAGACGGCGTTGTGGGCGCGTCGCCAACCGATCCAGAAGACGGCTCCACCTGCCAACAGCAACACAAAGGCCAGGGCGAAGCCAGCCTGGAAATTGAAGGAGTCGACGAGGGCGGAGGCTGTCCCGATCACGATCGTGATCATCACGGCTGTGAACAGCGAGAAGATGGAGAGTACCGTTGCGCGCTGGTCGGAGGGGATGCGTCGGTTGACGTAGCCGCCGGCGAGCGGTTGCACCGCTGCCGTCCCGGCGGCCAGCAGCGCGAAGCACGCGACCAGGGCGAGATGGTCGAAGATCAGCAAGGGCGCAAACACCAACCCGCCGAAGACCAGCACCGCCGGCAATGCTCGACGTTCGCCCAGTCGCTCGGCCAAGGGAGCGGCGAGGATTGCGCCGAGCATCAGGCCGACGAACGAGGGCAGCATGAATCCCGAGTAGGTCAGGCCCTCGAGCAGGGTGATGGCGGGGTCGACGCCGTGCGAGCGGACAAATGGTTGGATGAAGAACTCGGGTAGGTCGAGCGTGGCCAGCAGGATGCCTCCGAACAGGATTGCCCAGAGCACCGGGCGGGTTCGGAGGGCGATACGCAATCCGGTGCGAATCTCGCTGATGACTGCGGTCCCATGGGCCTGCGATGCGGGCTGTTCAGCGTCGTCGCCGATCTCTGATTCCCTTCGCGGCGGCTCACGCAGGATGAGCGCGATCAATCCGGCCAGTCCCATTCCCACGGCGCTGATGATGATCACAGTTCGGAAGTCGAGGACCGAGACCAGGGGACCGGCGAGGATCGTAGCGGCCAGCAACGAGGCGGTCGCGACAGCGCTGGCGCGTCCGGCGTGGCGCTCGTATTCGTCGGTTCGCTTGAGCCGTCTGAGGCTGTCGTAGAGCAGCGCGTCGTCGGAGCCGGACATCAGGGTCCGCGTGATCGCCATGAACAGGTGGCCGACGATCAGGCTGGGGAAGTTGAGCGTGGCGAACAGGACTGTTGCTCCGGCAAAACCGAGCGCGCCCAGACCGAGCGCGACGCGGCGTCCGAAGCGGTCGGCGATCGCGCCGGTCGGCACCTCGGCGAGGATGGTCGCGATGCCGAAAAGGACTTCCATGAAGCCGATCTGGACGTATGAGAGTCCGTGTTGGGACTGGAGGAAGAGAAACCAGATGGGCAGCCAGAAGTGGAACCCGCGGACGAACTGGAAGAGGTAGTAGAGCGGAATGTTGCGCGCGAACGCGCTGGTTGGCGCCGAATCGGTCGGCGCCTGCTCGCTCATGAGCGATCTTGATGCGCGGCAACCTCTTCAGGCTCGGTCGAGCCGTCGGCGCCGTTGCTGTGGACGCCGTTCGAGTGAATGCCGTTGGCCGCGCCATTCGAGGCGCTATTCGAGCTGCCATTGAAGGCGGTGGCGACTGCTTGCGGAGCCGGTCTGAGACTGAATCGGCGCAGCGCGTCGGTCTGCTCGCGTCGGTGCGAGCGACGCCAGATCAACCAGAACGCCATGCCGAGAGTCAGCACGACACCCACGGACAGGCCATAGGCGAAGCGGAAGTCGATGCGGTCGGCGGAGGCGGAGATCAGCGGCACGATCAATGCCATCTGGGCGGCCATCATCAGCTCGAAGATCGACAGCACGGTGGCGCGTTGGTCGGAGCGGATGCGGCGATTGATGTAGCCGGTCGCGATGGGCCGGATCGCAGCGTGGATGCCTCCCAGGATCGCAATCGGCACGATGATGCTGATGTGGTCGAAGATCAGCAGCGGGATAAACAAGAACATGCCGCCGACCATCAGGATCGGGATGGCGCGACGT
>DAOUHS010000214.1:0-10856 GCA_034428415.1 Dehalococcoidia bacterium | reverse complement strand
GAAGAACATACTCTGGCCGCCGTTCTCGCCGGGCTACGACAAGGCTCGCGACCGGAACTACTTCAACCCCGAAGAGGCCGCCGCACTGCTAGAGGAGGCCGGCTACGGTCCAGGCGAACTGACGATTGAACTAGCCCATGGCGGTGGTGAAGCCAATGAGATCGCGCAGGTGATCCAGGCTGGCGCCGCTGAGGCGGGGATCAACATCAACATCACGTTGCTCGAACCGGCGGTAGGACGCGAACGATTCTTGAACGCCGGGAACGAAGCGTATCTGTCGTCGTATGCGTTCTTCGCTCTGCATCCGCAGACGCTGCCGGTGATGAACTTCCAGATGCGGATTCCAAACTCCTGCGCGTACGGCCCGGACTACTACCAGGCGCTGATTGACAGCTTTGGTACGGCCGATTCTGATGCACGCCGCAACGAGCTGCTGGAGGAGTTCAACACGCTGCTCGACAACGAGCCGTGGATTGCGCCGATCGTGACCAGAAGTGACATCTGGGCCTGGTCGAGCAAGTTCAGCGGGATTGAGTTCGATGTGCTGAGCATCCCCTCGATGCAGCAGATTCAGTACCACGGCTAGGCAGCGATTGGGCTGATCGATCTCATTGCGAGGCCGATTTGAGATCGGCATACTCTCCCTAATCCGCGCCGAGGAGCGCGCGGATTAGGGAGAGGCAACGGAGACATGCCCGATCGGAACTACTGGGAACGGATTCGCAACGGACGACTCTCACGTCGGAACTTGCTGCAGGCGAGCGGTCGGGCTGGATTGGGGGCAGCCGGCATTGCGCTGGTCGGCTGTGGCGATGATGACGACGATGGCCAGCAGTCGGCGGCACAGGTTCAACAGCAACAACAGCAGCAGGCTCAGGCGACCGATCAACCGCAAGAACAGCAACAACAGCAAGTGGCTGCGCAGCAGCAGCAAGCCGCCGCACAACAGGCGACGGTCAGCGAAGACCGTCCGCGAGGCGGCACGCTGCGCGCGGGCTGGGCGGGCAGCTCGCCGGCAACGCACCAGGCGCCTTACGGCGCGACGCCGGAAACGATCTTCTACCCGGCCTTGTGGGACACGTTGACCAAGTACAGCCCGACCGGACTGGACCCGCAGCCCCACCTGGCGGAGAGCTGGGAGTTCAACGACGACCAGACGATGATCCAGATTCACCTGCGGCCGGGCCTGGAGTTCCACGACGGCAAGCCGATGACCGCCGAGGAAATTAAGAAGAGCCTGGAACGAATGGACGACGAGGACGTCCAGAACAGCCAGGTGCGCAGCATCTACAACAAGTACGTCAGTCAGGCGACGGCGATCGACAAGACGACGCTGCAGCTCGATCTGGCCTGGCCGGGTACCGTGATCTTCGACGTCCTCAACTGGGCGCAGATCCACGACGCCGACAACATCGCCGAGCTTGATGGTTACACGCGCGTCAACGCAAGCGGTCCATTCAAGTTCGACGTCGATGCTTATGAGATCGACGTGTTCGCACGAGCCGAGCGGTTTGAGAACTTCTACGACCCGGCCTCGCTTGACGCGATCGAGTGGAACATTTTCCAGGATGCCGAGTCGATGACGCTGGCGCTGCAAAACGGCGAGCTGGATATCACTCACCACCTGCCGAAGGCCTGGTACAAGGGCTTCGATGAGGACGACAACTTCGATCTGCTGTTGGCGCCTCCGACCGGCTCGATCTGGGTGCTGGGGATGGTCGGAGAAGGCCGCGGTGGCGGCCATCCAATGATGGATAACCCGACGGTGCGCCAGGCGATTTACCGCACCATCGACCGCGAGCGGATCGTGGCGGAGATCTTCGAAGGTCTGTCAGAGACCAAGAACGTGCTCTGGCCGTCGTTCTCGCCTGCTTACGATGCCGACGCGGATTACCAACACTTCGACCTGGATGAAGCAAAACGGCTGATCACGGAAGCCGGCTATCCCGACGGTACTCCAGCCATCAAGATCGCTTGTTTCGGGAACAACGAAGAGGCGCTTTCGATTGCCCAGGTCATCCAGCAGGACGCGGCACAGGCTGGGATCAACCTGGAGCCGGAGTCGGTTGAGGCGGCTTCCTGGATTGACCGCTTCCTGAGCGGCACGCATCCCGGCGCTTATCTGTCGTTCTATGGCTTCTACGCGATGCATCCGCAGTCGTTGCCGGTGATGAACTACCAGATGCGGATTCCCAACTCGTGCGCTTACGAGACGCCGCACTACCAGGCGATGATCGACGGCTGGGCGACGGCGGACACGGATCAGAAGCGCCAAGCGCTGATCGACGACTTCAACCAGATCCTGGACGAAGAGCCGTGGGTCGCGCCGATCTGTACAACTGTCCAGATCTGGGCCCATACGAACAAGGTCAAGAACCTCTACTACGACGTGATGAGCATTCCACGGTTGCATCACATCTACATGGAGACGTAGGGCGCGTTCAGGTGAGGGCATGAGGCCTGAAGAGGGTCTCACGAGCTTGTGAATCGGGAGCGGGACTCCCTTCAGCCTTAGGCAGCTCCCCCTGCAAGGGGGAGCGCGGAGGCAGATGGCGGTTTGCCTGGGCTAATGGAATCAACATGAAGACTGCCTGGCTGGACCCACTGTCTTATCTGGTCGGTTGATATGCCGCGCTCGGATCGCGATACTCCCTAGAACTTGGCTGTCACGGGACAACCGTTGAACAGGAATGGATTCAAGGCTATGAGTAATCAACGATTCTGGAATCGAGTTCGTTGGCAGCAGATCTCGCGGCGCTCGCTATTGCAGAGCGGTGCGCGTGCAGGCGTAGGCGCGGCCGGGCTGGCACTGGTCGGTTGCGGTGGCGACGACGACGATGAGCAGCAACAGCAGCAGGCGCAACCCGCCGCTGCACAGGCCGACCAGCAGCAACAAGAGCAGCAGGCGCAGGCTGCACAACAAGTTCAGCAGCAACAGCAGCAGGCGCAGCCGCAGGCCGAGCAGGTACAGCAACAGCAACAGGCAGCCGTCGCGCAGGCGGCGCAGACCGACGACGGGATCAAGCGCGGCGGCACACTGCGCATTGGCTGGGACCTGGCCCTGTCCGGCTATCGCGGTCCATATGCACAGTCGCAGCACGGCGCGTTCCACACTCCGGTCTGGGACACGCTGATTCGCTATCCGTTTGACTCGCTCGAGCCCGAACCGCGTCTGGCGGAATCTTGGGAATTCAACGGTGACCAGACCGTGCTCACGGTCAACCTCCGCCCCGGTCTTGAGTTCCACAACGCCCGCTCAATTGACGCCGAATCGGTCAAGGCCAGCTTTGAGGCGATCCTGCATGAGGACACGCCCAACAGTCAGGTCAAGGGACCGCTGGCCAAGTACGTCGAGCGGATTGAGGCTGTCGACAAGACCACGCTCAACTTCCACTTGCTATGGCCGGGCACGACGATTTTCGACGTGCTCAACTTCGGCCACGTGCACGACCCCGATGAGATCGCCTCGCTGGAGGGCTACGGCACCGTGGCTGCCTCGGGGCCGTTCAAGTGGGATCCCGGCCCGCACATCGTTGACCAGTTCGCACGCATCGTGCGTCACGAGAACTTCTACGATCCGGCCTACCTCGACGCGATCACGTACCAGACGTTCCCGGACCGGGACTCGATGACATTGGCGCTGGCCGCCGATGAGATCGATCTCAGTCCGTCCTTCCCAGCCGAGCAGATTGATGCCTTCGAGCAGAATCCCGACTACAACGTGATGTTGGGTGTAGCTCGAGGACTCTGGGTGTTCGGCATGGTCGGCACCGGTCGCGACGGCGGACATGAGGTCTTCGACGATCCTCGCGTGCGACGCGCGTTGTATCGCTGCATCGACCGCGAACGCATCGCGATCGATGTCTTTAACGGACTCGAGCAGCCGAAGCATGTCCTTTGGCCCGAGTATTCGCCCGGCTACTCCGCCGAGTTCGACCGCAGCTACTTCAATGTCGAAGAGGCCAAGGCGCTGATGGTCGATGCGGGGTATGGCGACGGAACGCCCGAAATCGAGCTCTCGACCTGGCGGGGGGCCTTGGACAATGCGATCGCGCAAATCATCATCAACGACGCCTCCCAGGCTGGGTTCAACTTCAAGATCCACCTGCAGGATCGTCCCGCCTGGCTGGAGCGCTTCCTGGCTGGCGACCACGAGTCGTACATCAATACGTACGGCTTCCACTGGCTGCATCCACAGACGCTGCCGGTGATGAACTACCAGATGCGAATTCCCAACTCGTGCGCCTACGAGACGCCCGAGTACCAGGCGATGATTGACGGCTTCGCCACGGCCGACACTGAATCCGGTAGGCAGGCCTTGCTCGACGAATTCAACGACATCCTCGATCGCGAGCCCTGGGTGGCGCCGATCGCGACGGCCAGCGGCATCTGGACCGGACACAAGCGATTGCAGAACCTCGATTGGGCGGTCTCCGGATTCACGCCGTCGATGGAGAAGTTCTGGTTGGACGCTTAGCCTGTGCGAGCGGCGACAACGCACACCGCTGGCTCAGCTAATGGGGCCAGCGGTGTCACCGGCCGAGAGCGAGGCGATTGAGCGTGGGACGTTACCTGTTTCGGCGCTTCTTCGAGGGCCTGCTGGTGGTGTTCCTGGCCAGCATCGTCATCTTCCTGATCATCCGGTTGATCCCGGGCGACCCGGCCCAACAGCTCGCCGGTGAAGATGCCACGCCGGAGGACGTTGAGCGAATTCGCGAACAGCTCGGTCTGAACGACCCAATCCTGACCCAGTACGGCAACTGGATCGGTGGCGTTGTCCAGCTCGACTTCGGCAAGTCCTTCACCAAGCGCGTACCGGTCCGCGACCTGATCGCGCAATCGTTCCCGCCGACGATTGAGCTGGCAGTCGCTGCCTATATCTTCGCGCTGTCAATCGGCATTCCGCTCGGGGTGGCAGCGGCGGTCTGGGCAAAGAAGCCTCCGGACTATGGGGCCAGTGTGTTCAATTTGTTCACGCTCGGTATCCCAAACTTCGTGTTGGGCATCATTCTGCTCTGGATCTTTGCTGTGGAACTGGACTGGTTCCCCGTTTCGGGTCGGGTCAGTGTGTTTGAGGACTTTGCCGCCGGCATCCACCGGTTGGTGCTGCCGACGATCGCAGCAGGGTCAGTAACTGCCGCAGTGCTGGCGCGGTTCGTCCGCACGTCGGTCGCGGAAGCGCTGGCTCAGGACTACGTCCGCACAGCGCATGCGAAGGGGTTGCAGGCACGCAAGGTCGTGTTCCATCACGCGCTGCGCAACGCGCTGATCCCGATCGTCACGATCGCGGCGCTGCAGATTGGCAACTTGCTCGCGGGAGCGATCGTGGTCGAAATCGTGTTCACCCGTCCCGGTTTCGGATTCCTGATCATCGACGGGATCAACGGCCGTGACTATCTGCTGATCCAGGCGATGCTGGCGATTCTCGTGTTTCTCTTCGTCGCGGCGAACACGTTTGCCGACATCACGTATGGCTATCTCGATCCACGCATCCGCGTTTCTGGACTGGCGAGCTGACCATGTCTCAAGTTCAGTCACGCACCGAGTCGCAATATGCGCCGCCGATCAACCAGAGCTGGCTGCGCCGGATGCGTGACGAGTCGCTGACCGTTGACGCCTTCTACCGAACGGTCAAGAATCCGCAGGGATTCATTGGAATCGTTGTCTTTGGTGGGCTGCTCTTTGTCGCCATCTTCGCCGATCTGCTCGCGCCCTATGGCGAAGCGGAGCAGATCAGGGGTTCCAGATTGTTGGCGCCGTCGGGTGAGTACTGGTTCGGCACCGACGACCTCTCTCGAGACATCTTCAGCCGGATTCTGTTTGGACTGCGGATTTCGTTGTACGTGTCGATTGCGGGCGTGGTCGGCGGTGGCGCGGTTGGCACGGTCATCGGCTTCGTGTCTGGTTACGCGGGCGGTTGGCTTGAGGCGATCCTGATGCGCCTCGTCGACACGCTACTTGCCTTCCCCTTCCTGCTGCTTGGCATCGCGGTGTTGGCGATTCTGGGTACGGGCACCTCGCAGGTCGCCCTGGCGCTGGGGATCGCGAACATCCCGGTCTTCGCCAGGATTTCGAGGGCGCAGCTTCTGACTGAGAAGGAGCGCGATTACGTGCTCGCCGCTCGCTGTCTGGGCGCGTCGCCTCCGCGGATCATCGGCCGCCATATCGCGACCAACGCCCTGCCTCCACTGCTAGTGCAGGCTGCTCTGGCGATGGCCTTCGCCGTAATCGCCGAGGCGACGCTGAGCTTCCTTGGGCTGGGCGCATCGCCGCCGACACCGACCCTGGGCATCATTCTCAGCGATGGGCGCCGCTGGCTGTTTGCCGGCCACTGGTGGTTCGTGCTCTTCCCGACGCTCGGACTGTCGTTGATCCTGCTCTCGCTCAACTTCCTCGCCGACTCGGTGGTCGAGGCGATCGACCCGCACCGTCGGCATCGCTAGCTATCAATCCTCCGCGACTCGCTCACTCCGTGGCTGCAAGCTCTTCGGCAGATCACTAGACTCGGGCCGCATGAATGTCCGGTAGCCAGCTCGCCGCTCGGCGACTAGAGGGGAAATCAACAATGAGTACCGGCCGCTGGAGCAGCATTCGCAAGCAACGGCTGAGCCGAAGGAGCGTGCTCCGGGCGAGCGCCCGGGCTGGTGTGGGCGCGGCTGGACTGGCCTTGGTCGGCTGTGGCGACGATGACGACGATGCGCAGCCACAGGTGGTCGCCGAAGAGCAGCAACAACAGCAAGCGATGCAGCAGCAGGCTCAGCAACAAGCGCAGGCCGATCAGCAGCAACAGCAGGCCATGCAAGAAGAAGAGCAGCAGCAACAGGCGGTCGCCCAGCAACAAGAACAGCAGGAGCAGCCAGCCGCTCAACAGCAGCAAGAGCAGCAACAGGTTGCCGCGGCCACGGATCAACCCGAGCCGCCACGCGGTGGCACACTGCGCTTTGGCCTCGTGAGTGACTTCCTGCCCAGCTACGGCTTTCCCTACGCCTCTGAGGGCGCCTTCGGCCCGACCATTTGGGACACCCTGACAGTGTACGGCGACGACGGTCTGACGCCGGAGCCTCACCTGGCGGAGAGCTGGGAGTTCAACGACGACCAGACCATGCTCACAGTGCACCTGCGGCCGGGCCTGACCTTCCACGACGGCAAGCCACTGACTGCGGAAGAAGTGATCAAGAGCCTCGAACGGATGGATGACGAGGATGTGCGGAACAACCAGGTCAAGTCGCTCTATGCCAAATACGTCAACAGTGTCGAAGCGATCGACGAGACGACGCTGCAGTTTGATCTGGCCTGGCCGGGCGAGGCGATCTTTGACGTATTCCAATATGCCAATATTCACGATGCGGACACCATTGGCGGTATTGAAGGGTGGACCGAGGTCAATGCCAGCGGCCCCTACCAGTTCGATTCGGACGCATACGAAGTCGGTGTGCAGTCCAGCGCCAACCGCTTTGAGAACTTCTACAATCCGGCGGCGCTGGACAGAATCGAATGGAACAATTTCCAGGACGGAGACGCAATGACGCTGGCGTTGCGTGCCGGCGAGCTGGACATGGCCTTCGGAATACCTTCGGGGTGGTACCAGAATTTTGTCGAGGACGACGACTTCGAAGTTAAGCGGACGCCGCCGAACGCCACCCTCTACGTGATGGGTATGGTCGGGACCGGGCGCGGGGGCGGGCACCCGGTATTGGACGACCCGAAGGTGCGCCGCGCCCTGTACCGGGTGATCGACCGCGAGCGCATCGCGGCCGAGGTGTTTGAGAACGTGTCCGAGCCGAGAAACGTCGTCTGGCCGAGTTACTCGCCGGCCTACGACGCATCGCTGGACCGCGACTACTTCGACCTCGATGAGGCCAGGCAACTGATCAGCGAAGCCGGCTACCCGGACGGTACGCCTGCCCTCAAGATCGCCACCCTTGGCGCCTGGCCGCATGCGCTTCAGATGGCCCAGATCATCCAGCAAGACGCCGCCCAGGCAGGAATAAACGTCGAGCCGGAGGCGATGGATTTCGGCACCTGGTTTGAGAGCTTCCTGGCGGCCCAACACGAGCTCTACATCATCACCTACTCGTTCTTCGCGCTGCACCCCCAGACGCTGCCGGTGATGAACTTCCAAATGCGGATCCCCAATTCATGCGCGTATGACACGCCGCACTATCAGGCGATGATCGACGGCTGGGCGACCGCCGACAGCCCCGCCAAACGCCAGGCGCTGATCGACGAATTCAACAGAATCCTCGACGAAGAACCCTGGGTCGCCCCGATTTGCACGTATTCCGAGGTGTGGGCCGCACACACCAGAGTGAAGGGTGTCTCTCAAAACCTGGTCGGCAACCTTCGCATGCGGGACGTCTATTTCGAAGATGCGTGACGCCAGGCCAGTGAGATCGCCCACGCCGACGCTGGCCATCATCCTCAGCGACGGTCGGCGCTGGCCGTTCGCCGGCCAATGGTGGTTCGTGCTCTTCCCGACGCTCGGACTGTCGCTGATCCTGCTCTCGCTCAACCTCCTCGCCGATTCGGTGGTCGAGGCGATCGACCCGTACCATCGGCATCGCTGATTTCTCGTACTGTCTCTGCTGCCCTCTAGTACGAGCCCAACTGCGAATGAGTAGCCTCAGGCCACGAGCCAGAACGGTTGGCGTGGGCGACCCGAGGGCATGAATGGAGACCGACCGTGAGCAACAAGCAGTGGAGCCGAATCCGAAATCAGCGACTGAGCCGCAGAAGCGTGCTACGGGCGAGCGCTCGGACGGGCGTTGGCGCGGCCGGATTGGCGCTGGTCGGTTGCGGTGGCGACGATGACACTGATGACGAACCACAAGCGGTCGCCGAACAGCAGGCTCAGCAGGAGCAACAACAGCAGGCGATGCAGGAGGAGCAGCAAGAGGTTGTGCAAGAGCAGGCCCAGCAACAGGCCGTGCAGCAACAACAACAGCAAGAGGCCGCGCAACCCCAACCAGCCGCCCAAGAAGAACAGGCCCAGCAACAAGTTCAAGAGCAAGCTCAGCAGCAACAGGAACAAGTTGCCGAAGCCGAAGACGCGGACGAGCAGAAGCGTGGCGGCACGCTGCGGCTCGGCATCGTGGGATCGCCGGCGAACTTCAGCGCGCCTTACTCGGCGGATATCGTCTTCGGGCAGGCGGTCTGGGACTCGTTGACCAAGTATGGCCCTGAGGGTTTAACGCCGCAGCCGCATCTGGCGGAGAGCTGGGAGTTCAACGACGATCAGACGATCATGACCATCACGCTACGCGCGGGACAGGAGTTCCACGATGGCAAGCCAATGACCGCGGAGGAGGTGAAAAAGAGTCTGGAGCGGATGGACGACGAGGACGTCGCGAACAGCCAGGTCAGGAGCATCTTCAACACCTTTGTCAGCGGAATCACGGCGATCGACGAGACGACGCTACAGCTCGACCTCGCCTGGCCCGGCGAAGTGATCTTCGACGCGCTGCAGTTTGCCAACATCCACGACGCGGACGCGATCCCCGGCCTTGAGGGGTACACCCAGGTCAACGCCAGCGGCGCGTTTAAGTTCGATACGGATTCGTACCAGATTGACGTGTATGCGCGCGCTGATCGGGTCGACAACTACTACGATCCGGCATTCCTGGACTCACTTGAGTGGCACTCGTTCCAGGATGCCGATTCGATGACGCTGGCGCTGCGCGGCGGTGAGCTCGACATGATCTATGACTTGCCAAAGTCTCAGTACGCGAGCTTCGCCGAGGATGACGACTTCGGGGTAGAGCTGGCGCCGCCAACCAACTTGCTCTGGGTGATGGGCATGGTCGGGACGGGTCGCGGCGGCGGACATCCGCTATTGGACGACCCGCGAGTCCGGCAGGCGTTGTACCGAGTCATCGACCGCAAACGAATCACGGAAGAACTGTTTGAAGGCCTGTCCGATGCAAAGAATGTGATCTGGCCGGAGTTCTCTCCGGGCTACGACGCATCGCTGGATCGGGACTACTTCGACGTCGAAGAAGCCAGACAACTGATCACCGAAGCTGGCTATCCCGACGGGACGCCCACGCTGCCGGTCGCCAGCATCGGCTTCCAGCAAGAGGCCGTGCAGATGGCGCAGATCATCCAGCAGGATGCGGCGTTGGCTGGTATCAACATCGAGCCGGTGTCGATGGAGTTCTCGACATGGCTGGACAACTTCCTGGCAGGCACGCATGAAGCGATGTACATGGCGCTGTTCTCGTTCTATGCAATGAACCCGCAATCGCTTCCGCTGATGAACTTCCAGATGCGAGTCCCAAACTCCTGCGCGTACGACTCGCCCGAGTACCAGGCGATGATCAACGGTTGGCCAACCGCCGACAGTGAAGCCAAACGGCAGGCGCTGCTCGACGAATTCAACCGGATTCTGGATGAGGAGCCCTGGATTGCTCCGATCTGCACGACCGTTACGACCTGGGCATACCAGGAACATGTCAAGGGATTCTGGCAGGACGTGCTGGGACGCCCACGGTTCCAGGATGTCTACTTCGACAATACGTAGCGCATCGGCCGCATCGCCAGCTACTGCCGAGACATCGTCTGGCGCTGCCGCGCCGCCTGGGCGTGGAAGGCGGCCTCGCCTTCGTAGGGCGTGACCTCGATATCGACGGAGTGGATCTCACCCTCGAACTCGAAGGGTGGATCGTAGCTGTCGCCGACCGGCGAGCGGCGGTCGGCCCCGATATCGAACTCACCGTGGGCGAAGAGGATTCGTCGCTGGAGCACGTCCACCTGACCAGAACCGATTTCGTCGCCGTCGATTGAGAACGTGACCTGCGCCGGGCCGCTGGGAGAATCGCTTTGCAGCGAGACGCCGATCACCATGTCACCGGCAGGTA
>DAOUHS010000213.1:0-7022 GCA_034428415.1 Dehalococcoidia bacterium | reverse complement strand
GCGCGAGCGCGGCGCAGGTCGCCGTGGACGGTGTCGAGGATCGCCTGGTCGTTGGTGTAGGCGTGGATCGTCGACATGATCCCGCTCTTGATGCCGACGGTGTCATCGAGCACCTTGGCCATCGGCGCGAGACAGTTCGTCGTACAGGAAGCGTTGGAGACGACGTGGTGCGAACCTGGATCGTAAGCGTCGTCGTTGACGCCGAGCACGATGGTCAGGTCCTCATTCTTGGCCGGTGCTGAAATCACGACCTTGGACGGACCATGGTTGAGGTGGCCGCGTGCCTTCTGCGCGTCGGTGAAGATGCCGGTGCTCTCGACGACGATTTCGACGCCGTAGTCGCCCCAGGGAATCTGCCCCGGATCGCGCTCCGAGATCACGGCGATCCGCTGGCCGTCGATTACGAGGTCGCCGTCGAGCACATCGACCTCGCCTGGGTAACGACCATAGTTGGTGTCGTATTTGAACAGGTGCGCGTTGGTCTCGGAATCGGTCAGGTCGTTGATCGCAACGACGTTCAGATCATCGCCGTGGAAGTCGAACATGCCCTTGAGCACCTGCCGACCGATCCGGCCGAAGCCGTTGATGCCAATGTTGGTCGTCACGAAGGTCTCCTGAGTGTGTGTGTGAGGATGAGTTCCCTCGCAGGATCGCAGAGGCAGCGTGTGCGCTCAAGCATCTGGCGAAGCAATGGTGAGAATCCTCCGCTGCAATAGTTGCAGGTCTAGAGCAGAATGCGCTTGGGCGCGCCGGATGGTTGGCGGCGGAAGTTGTCGATTAGCAGGCGCTGGCGACCTTGATCAATGGTCCACTCTCCTCGGCAGCGACGTTCGTCTTGCAGGATGGTCTGAGTCTGACGGTGCAGGCGCTGGTATTCCTGCCGATCCTCCGACTCGACGCCGAACAGTCCACTGCCGACCGCGAAGCGGCACTGACGATCCTGGATGACGATCTGCCAGCCGAAGAGGAGTTGGGCCCAACCGAGGTGGAAGGCCTCATCGGCCCAGTTAACGAGGAAGCGCTTGTCGTGCGATCCGTCTGCGGTGAGCAAGGCCGACGCTCCGAAATGCGGGCGGGATAGCTCGGAGACCGCCCGGTAGGCGTCAGCGGTCTCGGGCGCCATCGCGATCTGCTGTCCGGCCATGTACTGACCGATGCCGACCTCGGTCGCGTGATGCTCGGTGTTGTTGGACCACGCCTTGCGCAGCCAGTCTTCGAACTCGATCTGCTCATCGCCGACGACCGCCTGCTCGGCGCCGAGCCACTCCATTGCGGCCCGCATCAGCGGCAGCGCCGCCGAGTACGAGGCCCGGGCGACGAGCGCGCGGGCCTCGAGACCGGCAGCGTAGACGCGGGACCAGAACATCAACGCGGAGGCATAACGACGGTTGCGGAACGATGATCCATAAGACTGTTCGACGATCTTGCGTTGAAGCGCGAAGGCGTCCTGCAGCCAGCGCAAATCGAGCGGCAAGGCGAACGATGTTTCGCGAAAGGCGTCGCGCCTCGCTTGTGGCTCGTCATCACGAGGTTTGACCAAGGCAGGCGTGTCCGCGGGAAAGGTGATCGGCGAGATTCGCTGCCTGGGCGGCTCAGGCGGTCCACTCGGCTGAGCGGTCATGTCAATCAGTTCCCCGTATCCCGGGGCGCGAGCAGCGCTTCCAGCCAGGCCAGCAAGCGCTCGCTCTGCGTATCGACAAACGGTCGATCGGGATGCCAGGACCAGAGCTCGCGCACGACTTCGAGCGTCGACCAGGTGCTGCCCTCGCCGCCATTGGCGATTTGCACCAGCCTGGTTGCCACGTGATCGGCGCTCCAGACGAGCGGCCGCTCGTAGTCGAGCATGCGGGTTGACTGAGTCAGAGCGCGAATCCAACGCTCGACTGTGTCGAAGGCGACGCGCCGATCCATGAGCAGGGCTCGCAGCGCTAGCACCTCGGGCAGGTCGACGACCCGCGCGGGGGGGCGATCGGGCGGCGGCACCGGCTCGGGACCGCCATCTTCCGGGAGCCGATCCAGCTCGGCCGTCCAGCGTTCGGCGGGAACTCGCCTCAGCTCGTTGTAGACGAGCGCACCGCCGGAACCGGCGTCCCACCAGTTTCGCAAGCGCTCATGACGAGGACTGCTGAGTTGCGAGATGTCCGAATTGGGAGAAGAGGAGGAGGGCACGGGGCAAGGTTATCGCAGGCGCTTCTGTTGGGTAGCGACGAGCAGTTCTGTTGAAGGAACGTTACGTGGAATAACTGATAACTGGGATTACCGATCTCCCACTCGTGTTTTGGCGAGCGCTTGCTAGAGCGGATCCAGGGCCGACGCCGTTGTCGGCGCCGGCACGACCAGCAAACCGATGAGCACGAGTGATTACGAAGGGCAGCGCACCGACATGGAACATGAGATTCAACAGTTTCTGACATACATGGCCGCCGAGCGCGGAGCGTCGGCGAACACCATTTCGGCGTATCGCAACGATCTCGCCCAGCTGCGCGCGTACTTCGTCGAACAGGACGCCAAGCTGGACGACGACGAGCTCTCCGCAGCGAAGCCGATCGAAGAGATCGACGCTGAACAGTTGCAGGAGTACATCGTCCACCTTCGTGAACAGCAGTACGCCGCGGCCACGGTTGCGCGCAAGGTTGCAGCGCTCAAGAGCCTCTTCAGCTATCTCCACGGTGAGGGTGTGATCGAGGTCAACCCGGCCGAGCAACTTTCCTCGCCCCGGGTCGGGCGCAGCTTGCCGCGAACGCTGACCGTCCAGGAGGTCGACGCGCTGCTCGAGCAGCCGAGCCGCTGGACCACTCCGGAAGCGGCTCGCGACCAAGCGATGCTGGAGATGCTCTACGCCACCGGCATGCGGGTCTCGGAGTTCGTGTCGCTCGATCTCTCGTCGATTGAACTGCAGGGCCAGCGGGCGTCGGTGCGCTGTGTGGGCAAGGGTCGTCGCGAGCGTTTGATTCCAATTCACTCGGCGGCTGTGGCGGCGCTGCACCACTACCTGCAGGAAGCGCGGCCCAAGCTGGCCCGGGGGCGGCGCGAGGTCGCCCTGTTCATCAATCGCCGCGGTGAGCGATTGACGCGGCAGGGCGTCTGGCTGATCATCAAGCACTACGCCCAGGAAGCCGGCATCACCGGGGTCACGCCGCACACGCTGCGCCACAGCTTCGCCACGCATTTGCTTCGCGGGTCTGCGCCGCTGCGCAACGTCCAGGAGCTGATGGGTCACGCCAACATCTCGACCACGCAGCTCTATACCCAGCTCACCGATGAGCATCTACGGGACGTTTACGATCGGGCACATCCGCGCGCCAGTTAGATGGATCGACCGGCGCGCGTCCGAGCCTGATCGGAGTTGGCCGTGTCGTCCAGCAAGATTGCATCGATTCGCGCGCGGGAGATTCTTGACTCTCGCGGCAACCCGACCGTTGAAGCCGACGTCGCGTTGGAAGACGGCTCGGTCGGGCGCGCGGCGGCGCCGTCGGGCGCCAGTACCGGGTCGCACGAGGCGGTGGAGCGGCGCGACGGCGACGCGGAGAGATATCGCGGTCGGGGCGTGCTTGCTGCGGTAGCGTCGGTCAACGGTGAGATCGCCGCAGCGCTTCGGGGACACGACGCAACGGATCAGTCCGCGATCGACCGGGCCTTGATCGCGCTTGACGGCACGGAGCAGAAGTCGAGGCTCGGGGCTAATGCCTTGCTCGCTGTTTCGATGGCGGCTGCCAAGGCTGCGGCGCATTCTGCGGGCCAGCCGCTCTACCGATCGATTGGCGGAGACGGGGCGGTCGTGCTGCCGGTGCCACTGGCCAACATCCTCAACGGCGGCGCGCATGCCGACGACGGCGCCGACTTCCAGGAATTCATGATCGCTCCGATTGGCGCGCCGACGTTCGCGGAGGGTCTACGGATGGTCGTTGAGGTCTATCACGCGCTGGCTGCCGAGCTCCGATCCCAGGGGTTGGCGACCGGACTCGGTGACGAAGGCGGCTTCGCACCGTCGCTGCCGACTAACGAATCCGCGCTTGAGCTGATCATCGATGCGATTCGGATGTCGGGCTACGAGCCGGGACGCGAGATTGCGATTGCGCTCGACCCGGCGGCCAGCGAGCTGTGGTCGGACGGCCGGTATGAGCTGCAAACGGAAGAGCGGTCTCTGACGAGCGACGAGATGGTGTCGCTCTGGCGAGACTGGTGCGAGCGTTATCCGATCGTCTCGATTGAGGACGGGATGGACGAGGACGACTGGGAGGGCTGGCAGATGTTGACGCGGGAGATTGGCGGTCTGGCGCAGACGGTTGGCGATGACCTGTTGGTGACGAATCCGAGTCGGTTGCGACGAGCGATTGAGATCGAGGCCGCGAACAGCATCCTGATCAAGGTGAACCAGATTGGCACGTTGTCGGAGACGCTGGAGGCAGTTCGACTGGCGCAGAGCGCCGGTTGGACGGCGATCATCAGTCACCGCTCGGGCGAGACGGAGGACACGACCATTGCGGATCTTGCGGTGGCGACGAATGCCGGCCTGATCAAGACGGGCGCTCCCGCGCGAGGCGAGCGCACGGCGAAGTACAACCGGTTGCTGAGGATTGCGGAGGAGCTGGGTCCGCGGGCGCGGTATGGCGGGGTTGGGGCGATCCCTCAGGCGTCGCGGCTGGTCTGAATCAAGAGTCATAGCTCAAGTTTGAGTTGTTCGGCCAGGCGCTGAGTCATTCCCGGCGTGGAGGCGAGGTCTGTCAGGTCGGCCTCGCGGATTGCCTGGAGCGAACCGAACTTGCGCAGCAGCGCCTTCTTGCGTCGCGGACCGATGCCCTTGATTCGGTCTAGCGTGCTTTGC
This sequence comes from Dehalococcoidia bacterium, assembly GCA_034428415.1. Lineage (GTDB taxonomy): Bacteria > Chloroflexota > Dehalococcoidia > Bin125 > Bin125 > Bin125. The sequence continues at coordinate 2,197 of DAOUHS010000213.1, read as the reverse complement.
GATGTCTGACGTGCGCGCAGACGGCGGTGATAGGAGATTGCAAATCGGTGCGCTTCGTCGCGGATGCGCTGGACGAGGTAGAGGCCCTGCGAGCGACGGTCGAGGCGAACGGGGTCGGATGAATCGACCTGGAAGAGCAGTTCCTCGCGCTTGGCCAGGCCGGCGAGCGGGATGTCGTCGACGGCGAGATTGCGCATCACGTCGTGGGCGGCTGAGACCTGACCTTTGCCTCCGTCGACGATCACCAGATCGGGGATCGCGCCCCAACCTTCGGGCTCCGACGGCTCTTCTTCCGTCGTTGCGGTTGCCGGATGATCGGGGACATCGAAGCCCTTGGCTCGCTCGGCGCGTCGCTGCTCGCCCAGCCGTTTGAAGCGGCGCTGGATGACCTCGGCCATTGAGGCGAAGTCGTTGGGCCCTTCGCTGGTGTCGACGGTCTTGATCCGGAATCGGCGATATTCGCTGGTCGCCGGCTGACCATCAGCGAAGACGACCATTGAGGCGACGACGTTCGAGCCCTGGGTGTTGGAGATGTCGTAGCACTCGATCCGCTTGGGCGGCGCGGGCAGGCTGAGTGCTTGCTCGAGTTCGGAGAGCGCAGCGTCGGTGCGGCCGCGATCGGCCAGCCAACGCACGCGGGACATGGCCAGGGTTTCGGCGGCGTTGTCGGTCGCCATGGCGACCAGGCGTCGCTTGTCGCCGCGCTTCGGGTGTCTCACCTCGACCCGAGCGCCGCGCTTTTCGGAGAGCCATTCCTGGAGCAAGGTCAGGTCGTCGATCGGGTCGGGGATCAGGACCAGCCTGGGCGGCTGGAGGCCGCTCTCGTAGTGCTGGCGCAGGAACGATGAGATTACGGAACCGGGCGACTCATCCTTGACGCCGGCGAGGTTGAAATGGTCCGAACCGGCCATGTTCTGACCGCGAATGAAGAGCACCTGGACGACCGCTTCGTCGCCGTCGACGGCCAGCCCGAAGACGTCGATCTCGGCGGCCGATGTGTCGGCAGTGAGCTGTGTTTCGGTTACGCGCTCCACTGCCGTGATCTGGTCGCGGAGCTGGGCGGCGCGTTCGAAGTCGAGTTGCTCGGCGGCGTCGGTCATCGCGGCGTTGAGCTGCTTGACGACGGTTTCGCTCTTGCCGTCGAGGAAGAGCATAGTCTGGTCGATCACTTCCTGGTACTCGTCCGGCGTGCAGAAGGAGGTGCAGGGGGCGATGCAACGGCGGATGTAGTACTCGAGGCAGGGGCGCGGATCGGAGCCGGTGATTTCCTTGTCGCAGGAGCGCCAGGGGAAGAGCTTCTTGACCAGGTCGAGCGTGGTGCGGACCGACTTGGCCGATGCATAGGGGCCGAAGTAGCGGCTGCCGTCTTTGGCAACGCGGCGGGTGATCGTCACCCTGGGCCAGGGGGCGTCGACATCGATCTTGAGGTAGGGGTAATGCTTGTCGTCCTTGAGCCGGACGTTGAAGAAGGGTTGGTGGCGCTTGACCAGGGTGGCTTCGAGGTGGAGGGCGTCCTGTTCGGTGTGGGTGGTGACGACTTGGAGCTGGGCGATTTTCGAGGCGAGGACGCGGGTTTTGCCCTCCAAGGATCGGGGCGAGCCGAAGTAGCTGCGGACGCGGGACTTGAGGTTGGCCGCTTTGCCGATGTAGATGACGCGGTCGTTGGCGTCGCGGAAGGTGTAGACGCCGGGCTTGGCCGGCAAGGCGGCGACCTGCGCCTGGAGTTGGGCGCGAGTCTGGTTAGCGGCGTCAGTGGTCACGGACTCAGCCTAGCGAACCTCGGCGCGGGCATGCGTGGGCAGGGGGCGCTGAACCCGGGTTGGTTTGGGTTGAACTGATTGCTGGAAAAAAACGCCGGGCGCGGGGGGCGGTACCCGCTGCGCCTTCGGCGCCTCCCCCTCAGAGGGGGAGGAAAAAGAACCGGGGATTATAGGGGGTCGTCGTCCTCATCGGCGGGTTGCTCTTCCTCGGCGGCCTCGTCCCCGCAGGTGCAGGGGCAGTCGCACTGGGCGTAGTCGGCTTGGGCGTCGCGGATGCCTTTCATGTAGGCCAGCGCTTCGGCTTCTTCGTCGATCATGACGACGACCCGGGCCTCGTCGATGTTGAGTTCGCGCTTGACCTCGAGATGGCGCTCGTTGAGCGGCGAGAGCTCGCGGACCAGCGCGACCAAGGCGCGGACGCGGACGTAGCCGGGCTC
>DAOUHS010000212.1:0-9963 GCA_034428415.1 Dehalococcoidia bacterium | reverse complement strand
CTCGCATGACGTCCTGGGCGAGTTCTCGGTGTGAGAAGTTGCAGGGCATGGTGCCGATCCAGTTGTGGGCGACCATGACCAGGGGCTTGGAGAGGGCTTCGTCGTCGAAGCCGACGGAGTAGAGCTGGGAGCGTGCGGCGGCTCGGCTGGGGCCGTCGACGAGGACGCTGGAGCGTTGGCGGAGTTGGTCTTGCGAGGTCATGAGACTGCCTGCTCTAGATGGGATGGCTGGTGTTTTCGCGGATAGCGTACCGGCAGCGCTGGTCAAACTCTTTCGCCAGGCCGTAGCATGGGGGGAATTGAGCCAGTCAGAGGCGGCAGCGGATGAGCCAACGGGTCGAGAACGGCGTTACTGTAGGCGACCCTCCGCCCGGTCGTCTGTTGCGCCTGTTCCCGGCGATGGAGTCGTCTGAGTACCGCAAGCTGTTCTACGCGGCTGGTCTGTCAGCGATCTCGCTGTGGGGACTGATCCTCACACGCGGTTGGCTGGCAGGGGAGTTAGCTGACTCCGGCTGGGCGGTCGGTGTGGTCTATTTCGCCGCTATCGGCCCGTGGGTGCTCGCTCCAATCGGCGGAGCGCTTGCCGATCGTTTCGATCGCGCCCGGGTCGTGATGATCTGCCGGGCGGGCGCTGCGTTGATGGCGGCGCTGTTGGCGGTGTTGGCCTTCAATAACTCACTGGCGCTCTGGAGTTTGATTCTTATCACTGCGGTGTCCGGCATCATCCGCTCCGCAGAGATGCCGGCTCAGGCGGCGCTTCTCCCGAACACGGTGAAAGCGTATGCCCTGCTGAGTGCGATCACCCTCGCATCGATGATGCAGTTCGGTTCGCGGGTGATCGGTCCCGTCGCCGGGCCCGCACTCAAGGAGTTCGGAGCGGGCTGGGTGTTTGTCGGCGCGGTCGTGTTGTTGCTTCTGTCAATCTGGCAGATGCGCCGAATCACGGTGCGCTCGACCGGCGGCATCCAGGCCATGGGAACGGGGCTAGGTGGCGTCCTACGCGATGCCCGCCATCACGTCCACGACGGCTTGCGCTACCTCGGCAAGGCCCCAGGCGTGCGTATGCTGATTGCCCTGACTGCCGCCCACTGCATGCTGGCCATGTCATTTGATGCGCTGCTCGTGGTCTTTGCCAAAGCAGTGCTAGGCGGTGATGAGACAGAATTCGCCTATCTGGTCATGGGCGTCGGCGGTGGGGCATTAGTCGCTACGGTTGCGCTCTCAATGGTTCCTGGTGGACCGGTCCGTGGCCGCCTGATGCTAATCGCTGGGATCATCAGTGGCATCTCCCTGCCGATTCTTGGCCTTGCCCAAACTCTACCAGTCGCCGTTATCGGATCGGCGATCGCCGGTTCCAGCCAAGCGATGTTCATGGCCCTCAGCAGCGTGATGATCCAGCAGGTCGTGCCAGACTCGGTTCGAGGTCGCGTCATGAGTTTGTATGCGATGTTCGCGGGCGGAATCATGGCTGCGATGATTCTTGCCAACGGACTGGCCTCAGATTTCGTCAGCGTGCGCTACTTGCTTACCATTCCTGGCATCCTCTTCTCTTTCGCTCTGATCGTCTGGTTCATGATCATGCCTCGTCTGCGCTCGACAATGCGACACGGAGAGTTGGTCGAAGAGAGTGTTGTTGCTCGCGCCGCCGCCGCCGCCGCTACTGCGGCCACCGCTGTGATCAACACGGTCGCTGCTCGATCCGCGCCTCAGCGTACAACCGCCGCAAGTTACCGCAGTGGCATATACAGCCCAGACAAAACAGGGGAGTGACATTTCCGACTGTGAAGGCTGCCAGAATTTATCTCGGTCGCCCAGCAGTTGCTGGGCGACCGCGCAAGCACCAAGTTAAACTGCACTAAAGCAAGGTGGCTATTACCTTAGATCACTAATTGCACACCTTAACCTCCGATTCGACGGATTTGGACAGTCCTGTCGCGGTATCCGCGTAGACGGTCACTTTCTTCTTCATCGAGCATCGCCGCTCAGAGGGTGCCACGATATCCTCATTCAAGGAGTTGAATCTCTCCTCGAGCTGTTCGATTCCTTTGTTAATGACCGATGCCACACTTATCGGGACCACCGGTTTGCCGGTTACCTTAGACCTTCCGAAGCCTAACGCCGACGACACCCCGGAGCTACCAGGACTGCCATGAGTACCTCCATACACGGGATCTGGTACCAGAGTGACATTTTCAGGTGTAAGTTTCTCTGGCAATTTCGGGTGGCCGTAGCAGCCAGCAGGAGTCGGAGAAATGCAGTCACCAGGCTCAGCCGCCAAGCTAAGCTTACCCTGCCCACCATTGTCCAAGCCAAGGATTCCAACTGAGATGAAAACCACAAGAGCCAGTGGGAGCAATAGTACTCTTCTGTGGGTAGTGACCCTTTGCCCAATGTCCTTGTTTCTGCCTCCAAGGCACAGGGCCCACCGAATAGCAAGTAGGAGAAGGCTAGGTTCCCCCCCCCCTATTGCGAACATAAACATGACGTTTCTACTTTCCCAAGCCTCATCGAGGCCGTGTCCGAGAATCACTCATTCGGCGATTCGGTGTCAAGGTACCAGATAAGTGCTCCTAAGTCGCCTAGTCGGCGCCGATTCGGAGGATTTGGCCGATGGTCATTCTCATGTAGAGGGCGACGATGACGGCGATTGCTCCGAGGAAGACGAGGCCGAGGACTCCGTAGGCTCCACCGATGGTGGCCCAGTCGGTGACGGTGACGAAGGGTGGGAGGACGGTCTCACCGGTCTCGACGAAACCGACGAACTCGAGCATCATCGTGCCGAGTTGGAGTCCGACGGCGGTGCCGAGGGCCATGGAGACGACGATGATCAGGATTTTCTCGATTCCGACGACCAGCAGGACCTGAGGCAGGGAGAAGCCCATGGTCCTGAGTACGGCGAACTCGCCTTGCTGTTGCTGGGCGACGAGGACGGAGGCGACGAGGAAGCCCAGTGCGGCCAATAGCACGATCGCGATGAAGGTGAGGAAGAGCAGGCCCTCCCAGCCAGCGGCGACAAGTGGGTCCTCGTCCTGCAGGTTGCGGATCGCGTCGACGTCGTAGGCGTCGTGCTTCCAGGGTGGGGTGACCTCAAGGAACGTGCGCAACTGGCGCAGACCGTCTTCATCGGTGGGCTGAATCCAGACCTCGTTGGGTGCGACAGCGCCGAGCGAGGCGGGATTGCGGTTGACGCGGTAGTAGAGGTAGTCGCGGTTGGCGACGATCAGGGAGCGGGCATCCTCGGGGTTCCAGGTGGGGAATAGATCGAAGCTGCCGACGATCGTGACCGGCACGTAGACGCTGGACATGTTGAGCTTGATGTTGGCCCCGATGTCGAGCGAAGCTTCAGCGAGGAACGTGTTGCTCACCAGGACGGGAACGGGCGCATCCGGCCCGACCAGTCGAACGCCGCGCGGCATGCCGGAGCGAACGTCGCGATTCCATCGGTAACGCATGCCGAACTCACCGTCGCGCGCATGCTCCTTGACCAGGCGAGCATCGTCGGGCAGTGGTCCGGCTCGCGTCGTATCGGTATAGACGGTCCAGCGGGCCTGCTGCTCGAAGCTCTCGACGATCATGCCATCTGCGAATCCAACGTCGATGATGTTCTCCGGCACCGATTCGACTGTCGTGTACTGCACAGCGTCGTATCCGACAGTTCCTGAGAAGTTGGTGGTGCCGCCCGTTCGAATGGATATGCCCTGGAGGGTCCACGGCCCGATGTGCGGCGCGCCGGATCCGAAATGAAGGTCGCCGTAGAGGAAGCGCCATCCCTCTTCAAGTTCAACGCCACCGAATCCGCGTCCGCGCGGTAGGCCGAGCAGACCGACGTCGCGGAAACGACCCTTGCCGTCGCGCAAGCGGAGCGTCGGCGAGATCACGCCGTTGGTCTGCGGGATCCAGAGCCACATCCCAACGAAGGTGGCATCGGCGGGAATGACGATCTGATCGACTTCAAACTGCGGGCCGGTTGCTCGGCTGACGAGCTCGCGGATGTCCTGAACCGCGAAGTCCTCGCGGAACCAGAGCACCTCCGAGAACGAATCGGGGTCGACACCGAGCACGGTGGCGTCGGTCACATCCAGCGCTCCTCGGGAGAAGGAGGCGTTTTGACGTACGACGAACGCCGCATCGGCGATGCCCGGCGCCTGGGCCAGGTCCTCTTCGAGCATCTGCACGGAGGCGCCGTTGCTGCGCAGGTCGGCGAGACGCAGCGCAGCCCCGGACTGATAGGCGGCGCGATCGTCGAACGACTTGTCCAAGGTCGCCCCGAAGGTGCCTCCGAACATGCCAAGCGAAGTCGCCATGATCAACAGCAGAGCGAGCCGTCCCGGCTGCACAGGCGCACGGGTCAGGTGCCAGAGCACCATCTGCGTCGATGCCCCTCCCAATATCCTGGCGATGCCCCCGAAGCCTGAGAGCAGTAGAGGGAAGAGGCGCAAGAAGAGCGCGGCTACGGTGACGACGAAGACGGCCGGCGCGATCAGGAGCAGCGGATCCTGCTGTAAGCCGCCGAAGAGGTCCTCGGTGACCAGCGAGCCGGACTCCTGGAGCTGGAAAAAAAGCAACGCACCGACGCCAACAACGACGAGGTCGAGGTAGTAGCGCTGGAAGACGGGCTTGTCCTGCGGTCTCGATGTCGAACGGGCATGGTGCACGACGGTTGAGCGGTTGGAGCGCCAGGCGGGCCAGATTAGCGCGATGAAGCTGAGGGCCGCGCCGACTGCGGCCCAGATGTAGACCTCACCGGTCAGCTCGACCGTCAACCTGGTCCCGCCGGTGAGCCCTTCAAAGGCTGGCGAATGCCCGAGGAATGCGATCGCCTCGCGCGCCACGATCGGCCCGACGCCCATCGCCAAGGCGACCAGCAGCAACCCTTCGAGTGTGGAAATGGACATGATGTGGCCGAGACCTGCGCCACGGGACTTGAGCAGCGCGACCTCGGAAGATTGACGCTCGACGACCATGGTCGAGACCAGGACGAGATAGAAGAGCACGATGCCGACGATCTGGAGAGTCAGCACCAGAAGCGGGATCGAAGAGAAGAACTCCTTGGTCTCGTAGTTGTTGAGGACGTCGACGATCTCCGTTTCGACGCGGGAGCGCTCAATCTCCTTGGCGATCGATTCGAAGGCGGCGCGGAATTGGAGGCCGGCGAGTCCGGCCTGTTCCGCTGTGAACGCTGAACGATCGATCTGCGCATAGACCTCGAGCCGGGCCCGCAACTCGGGCATGTAGCCGGCCATGGCGTCGATCAACGTGGCTTTGGGAGCGAAGAAGGCAAAGGCGTCTGTCTTCTCGTGCGGGACCAGGAAGTGATCTCTGCGCACACCCCAATAGCGGTCGGTGTAGTCGATTGGTCGCACCAGGCCGACCACACGGAGTTGAATCGGTCGGGCGTCGTCTCGCCAAGATGCGTGGATATCCCTGGTCTCGCCGAGCGTGAATCCTCCCGATTCAGCCGCGTCGGTACCCATGGCCACTTCGACGATCGGGGGTTCGTCGGGCGTCGCAGCCGGAGTCGCGTCGGGCCAGCGACCATCAACCAATTCAATCTGATCGCGGACGCCCTCGAACCAGAGCACCCGGGCGCGATCGCGCGGATCCTCCTCGGGCGGAATACCGCCGACCTCGGTCATGAAGAACGTGGCGGTCGTCAGCGAGTGCTTGACGTCCGAAATGTATTCATCGGGAATACGCAGGCGACGATCAATGACATCGAATGAGGTTTCGGCGAGGTTGCTCGAGAGACCGTGGGCGGCGTTGAGGATGCGGACATCCAGCTCGGCGTCAGACGCGCGGCGCAGATCGGTTTGCAAGCCGAGATCACGCAGGGCGTTGCGGTAGATCGTGGTTGAAGCCATGAGGGCGACGGCGAGCACCACACCGATCGCGACGGCGGCCATCAGCCGCCGGTTGCCGTTCAGGCGACGCACGGCGATCCGGAACGCGGTGGGAAGGGATCGGAAGATGCCGCCCATGCTGCCTCGCGACGACCGTTCAGTTCGATCAAAGCGTATGCCGCCCGTTGACGAGCGGGTCTCACCTGGTTCGCGCCGGCCGGGCGAACAGCCCCGCCTCGCCGGCAAACCTTGAGGTCAGCGCGCGTGGGGGTATGTTCGACCGCCTGGCCTTCCTAGACTACTAGGCGAGCCCGCAGATTCATCGCCGCCGCCGTGCCGGCGGCGGCGAATTTTGAGCGAGTTGCGGTTCATAGTGGGGGGTCCGGGTGGAGTCGTTTGGAGCCGTCCTGGGCTTTGTCCTGCGCCGCATGCGCGATAGCTGGCGGCTGCAGTTGGTGATCGCTGCGGGGATTCTCGTGGCCGCGGTCTTGATGTCATCGACGACGATCTACACACGGGCGGTTTCGGACCTGTCGTTGACGGTCAGCCTGCGCGAGGATCTGACCGAGCGGCGCCAGATGTTCACCTTCATGAACGGTCTGCCGATAGCCGGCGGTCCGAACGAATCGGCCCGCGCCTACGCCGAAGAATCGCTCAGCGAGCGCTTTGGCGACCTAGAGATCCAGCGCCTGCGCTTCCGAACGACCGTGCCGACCTTGATCGATCTGCCGTTGAGGCCGGGCCAGGTGATTCCGACGACGTCTTACTTCGCCGCGTTGGACGGCGCCGAGGACCAAATCGAGATCATCGAGGGTCGTTTCCCGACACCGCCGGTCCTCGACGAAGAGGGCTGGCTCGACAGTCCGATCGAAGTCGCTATGACCCAGCGCACGGCGAGCGTGTACGGGGTGAATGTCGGATCCGAGTGGCATATCCGTGACGCCTTCGACGAGTGCGACCGCGAGCCGGATCCGCCACCGGGGGGCCCACCGCCGCCGCCTCGTCCTCCGTGCGAACCCACCATGTCGGTCGCCCGCCTGATTCCGATCGTCGTGACCGGCATCGTCGGACCGAACAACCCGGACAGTTCGTTTTGGAGGCGTGTTCCTCGGGAGATCACGTTTGGCGTCTTCTCGGGACCGCCGCGCCCGCAGACCGTTCCGCTGATCATCCCCTCGCGGACGTTTGACAGTGGACTGCCGCAGGTGATGAGCGGCTACCTGGTCAATACGACGTGGATTTCCGAGTTGGACACGGACCAGCTCAACGTGGCGGTACTCGACGAAACGCGGGCGTCGTTCGACCTGCTGAGAGAAGACCTGCGTTCGGTCGGGGGCGGCTTACGCTCGCCGATCGAGCCCCGCCTCGAGTCATTCGTCAAGGATCTCAACTTCACGCAGGTGCCAATCCTGATGCTGCTGGCGCAGGTGGTTGGGATCGCGCTGTTTTACGTGGTCATCGTGTCGGGGGTGCAAGTGGCGGAGCGGCGCGAGGAATTGTTCTCGATGCGTTCACGGGGCGCATCGATCATGCAGGTGATTTCACATACGGCGATCGAGGGCATCCTGCTGGCGATCATCGCGGCCGCGGTCGCGCCGTTTATCGCCATGGGCGTGATTGGGCTGCTGGGGTACACGCCGGTGTTCGAGTCGTTGACTGGCGGCCATACGATTCCGACCACATTGACCGACATGGCCTTCCTGCTCTCGGCGGCAGGGGCGATCGTGGCGGTGTTGTTCACGCTGGCGCCGCTGGTGATTGCGAGCCGCACTCGGGTGCTCTCCGAACGGCTGCGCGGGGTCTCGCGACCGGCCGGCCCCAACGCGCTACAGCGCTACTTCCTCGATGTGGCACTGGTGCTGGTGGCAGTCGGATTGATCTTCGAGGCCGACCTCAAGGGAACGGTGTTCGAGCGCAACAGCGTGGGCGGTCTCTCCGCTGATCCACTGCTACTGAGCACGCCGATCCTGTTCGCGCTGGCGGCGACGCTGGTGATCCTTCGCTTCCTGCCCTACATCTATCGGTTCTTTGCCTGGCTGACCTACGACCGATTCCCACTCTCGATTGCGTCCACCTTGCGCTACGTGAGCCGTACGGTTGGTCCGGCGGCACGGCTGACGATTCTGCTGATGCTCGGCGCGGCCCTGGGCACCTTCGCCGCGTCGTATGCCGACACAGTCGAACTGTCGCTGGCAGAGCGGATCGAGTACGACAACGGCGTGGAATTCCGGGTGGAGTTGGGCGAGAGCGGTTACTCGTCAGCCACGGGGATACGCGACCGTCTGGGGCCGATCGAAGGGGTCGAGGCGATAGCCGCGGTCCACCGGAGCAAGGTCTCGGCCGGCCGCAGTATCGGCACAACATCAGGCATCACGCTGCTTGGCATCGAACCAAGGGCGGCGGTGAACATGATGTGGTTCCGGGAGGACTTGTCACTATTGAGCTTCGAGGACCTGATCGCCACGATCGACGTGCCGCCGGTTGGGAGAGGTGTGAGCATTCCACCGGAAACCGAGACGCTTCGCGTCTGGATACGAATGGGTGAAGGAGAGTCAGACCAGTCGCTTTGGTTCAGGATCCGCGACGGCGACGGCCGCTATCACACGGCCGGCGGGTTGCAGATGCCGCCTCCCGGGACCGGTTGGACCGCGATGGAGGTGGACTTCCAACAGGAGATCGTCGGTTCAGGCGCCGGCGCCCCGTACTCGTTGCACACGATTGCGATGAGCGAGCCGTTCGGGTTGTTCGCGGCGGAGCCATCGACAATCTACCTCGACGCCGTCACGGCAATACAGCCGGACGGACGAGAGTTGATCATCGAAGATTTCGAGAATCGGGGCTGGATTGAGTTCGTGCAGCGTCGAGGCACGGGCGACAACATCGAGTTCGAGCAGGACGATGACCCGATTTCAGGCGAGCGGGTGATGGCGTTCTATCCGGGTGTCGGACAGTCGCCAGGGTTGCGCGCCGCCCACTTCGCCGATCCGTCTCTGTGTACCAGCAGGCGCTGCACGATTCCAACCATTGTGGGCGCCGATTTCGCGGAGCGCCAACGGCTTCAGGTCGGCGATCGCTATACGGTGCGCATGGACACCATGGTGCTGACGGCGCGCGTCGCGAGCATCGTCGAGTTGTTCCCAACCCTGCGTCCCGACGAGCAATCGTTCGTTGTGGCGGACTACGACGCGTTGTTCCACATGGGCTCGGTGACTGGTTTGCGACCGTCAGTGACGCCGTCTGAGACCTGGCTCGACCTGACGGAAGACCCAGAAGTGCGGCAGGCGGCGAAGGAGGAGCTGGATCGTCCGCGCTACTCGCTTGGCAAGTTCTACGACCGGAATGAGCGGCTGGAGGACAGCGGGCGCGATCCGCTGACGACGGCAGGCGGCTCAGGGATCTTGCTCGTGGCGTTCATTGCGATCTCATTGCTGCTGGCGCTGGCATTTCTGGTCTCGATGGCGGTCTCGGCGCGTCAGCGAAGGCTGGAGATGGCGCTGTTGCGCACCGTGGGGGTGGGCAATCTCAGTATCCTGACCCAATTGTTCTTGGAGTATGCGATTATCGCGGGCACCGGCCTCGTCCTGGGAGTGCTGCTGGGCAACCGGATCTCGCAGTTGCTGTTGGCCTACCTGGAGATAGACGAGACCGGGCGCACGGTCTTGCCGCCGTTCCTGATCGAGACCGATTGGCAGATTCTGGGGGTGGCGTTTGCCGTCCTGGTTGGCGTGCTGGTCGTCGGGGTGCTCGCGACGTGGCGCTGGTTCCTGAAGTTGGAGCTCAACCGCGAACTGCGATTGACGAACTAGGTAGCGTGATTCGACGAACAGAGGGAGTCGTGAAATCCGCGGCGAAGCGGTTAGGAGCGGTTGTTTCGAGCCTGGGCAACAAGATCAATAGCGCCGATTCAGCGAAGCGCCGGACAGCGAGACCGCGCGAGGATTTTCTCCAGCGGGGCATCCGCGAGGCGCATGTGGAAGGTGATCACACGTCGCTCGCTAGGACGAGCATCGGCGGGCTCGGGTCGGGCTGCTTAGACGCGTTTCAGCGGCCGCTTGCGACCAAACCAGCCGCGAACGTCGGGGATGACGAGCGTTGCGGCGGCGGCTGGGGTTCCCCAGGCGAT
>DAOUHS010000211.1:0-16177 GCA_034428415.1 Dehalococcoidia bacterium | reverse complement strand
TTCGCCAACGAAGAGCACGTGCAAGGCTTCCCCGAGACGGTAATCAGCGTCAACGAGTGCGACCCGCTGCGCGACGAGGGGATTGAGTTCTATCGCCTGCTGTTGAAAGCGGGACAATCGGCTCGCTGCCGACAGGTGATGGGCACAATCCACGGCGGAGACAACATGGTCCTGCCCTGCACCGACCTGGCCCTCGCCGCGGCACGCGACATGGCGGCACTCTGCATAGGCGACTAGGCTCTTCGTGAACGGCCGCGGCGTGACATTGGTAGCCGTGGGCTCTTCTGCGCCTCGACCTCGGCGATCTGATCCGCGTCGAATCCCAGCTCCGACATGATCTCCGAAGTGTGCTGACCCAGCTCGGGAAACCAGGGTTTGGCGCTCGCGGGCGTCTTGTCGAACTGCGCGAAGTTGCCGGCCATCGGCTTCTTGCCGACGCCGGGCACATCCTTCTCGACGACATAGCCGTTTTCCAGCGCCTGCGGGTCGTTCATCACGTCCTCGTAGTTGAAGACACGTTGATACATGATGTACTCGCGACGTTCATCGAAGAACTGCTCCCACTCGTCGGTGGTTCGGTTCTTCATCGCGCGCGCCATGTGCGGTCGCAAGAGTTTCGATTGTTCCACCGAGCGGAAGTCGCTGAGTGGCGAGCGCTTCTGGCTGGCATCCCAGCGAGGATCGGTTCCGATTTCGGGAATGCCGCCGAACTCGCAGAACTCTTGCCAGACTTCGTCTCCCTGCACGTCGACGTGGAAGGCGCCGCCGTCGGCCGTCACGTAGGTGCCGGCGCTGCCCGGCACGTTGGGATGGTGTGGTCCTTCGCGGGAGAGCAATGATCCCGAAATCGACGAATGATTGAGCTCCCAGGCCTGCATCCAGACCATCACGCCGTAGGCAGAGGTGCGGACCTTCTGTCCGACGCCGTGTAGTTCGCGAGCCGCCAGGGCCGTCATGATCGCGAGCGTGAGTCCCATCGCGCCCGAGGTGTCGCCGATCACCGAGCCGGCAATCATCGGCTGTGATTCCGGCTCCCCGACCATGTTCGCGATCCCGCTGCGGACCTGCGCGTACTGGTCGGTCATACGCTTGTTGCGATCTGGGCCTTCGTGTCCAAACCCATTGGCAATGCCGTAAACCAGTCGCGCATTGCGCTTCGAGAGCTCGTCATAGCCCAGACCCATGCGCTCGAGCGAGTCCTCACGGAAGTTGCTGACAAACACGTCGGCCCGGTCGACGAGCCGCATCAGCACTTCACGGCCCACCTCAGTATGGACGTCGAGCGAGATCGACCGTTTTCCATGCGAGACGGACAGAAACTGAGAACCAGGAGTCTCTGCAGGCGCGGTCCAGTTGACGCCGGTGTGCCAGCGATTTGGATCGCCGCCGGGCGGCTCGACCTTGACGACATCAGCACCCATATCGGCGAGGAAGCCGCCAACCAGCGGTCCCTGGATGGCAATCGCAAACTCAACGACTCGTAGACCCTCTAACGGCTCCGCCATTCGGCGCCTCGACCTTCCCAGGCGATCATAGGCAGGCGCACGGGAGGATGTCAGACTTGTTGACCAAGGCAGGTACCGGTCGCCGGCGCCTCCTATCCTGTTCCCTGCGCGAACGGAATATTGAATCCATGACGTTTTCCTGGGAGCTGTGGCAGTTCACGCAGGGCGTGCGCTGGCGGATTGCGTTGTCGGTTTCTGTTGGGCTGCTGGCGGTAGCGGCGGGAGTGGCCCGCCTGGCCCTGCTCGGTTGGATCGGCGCGCGCATCTTCGAGGGCGACAACTTCAGCGATCTGGTCCCGCTGATCATCGCCGCGGCCGCATCGATCGCCGCGCGTTCCGTCTTCCTCTACGCCAAAGAGGAAGTCGCCAACGGCACCGCGCTCCAGGTCCAGTTCTCGCTCAGACAGCGACTGTTCGACCAGGTCGTGCGGCTCGGACCGTCCCACTTCGATCGCAAACGAACCGGCGACGTCACCGTCGGCGTGATCGAGGGCGTCGAGCAACTCGAGACCTTTTTCGGCCAGTACTTGCCGCAACTGATCGTGGCGGCGCTCGCGCCGGTCGGCATTTTCATCTTCATGGGCTGGCTCGACCTGCCGGTCGCCGCGATCTACTTCGGCTTCGCCCTGGTCACACTCGTTCTGCCCCAGCTGCTCAAACAGAAAAACGCCGAGGCCTCGATGCGCCGGCGCGACGCCTACGGCTCGTTCGCGGCCGACTTCCTCGATTCGGTGCAGGGATTGGCGACGCTCAAGGCCTTCGGTCAGAGCGGCCGGCGCGGCGCCGAACTGGCGGAGCGGGCGCAAGTCGTCTTCCGCACCACGATGGGCGTGCTCTTCCACAACGCGATCGCGCAGGGCCTGACGATCCTCGCGATCACGGTCGGCGCTGCCATCGCACTGTACGTCGGCGCGTTGCGAGTCGAGGCCGGCGCCATGGAGTTGGCCGAGCTGCTCGTCGTGCTGATGCTCGGCGTCGAAGTCTTCCGCCCGCTGCGGGAACTCAGCCAGCTCTTCCACCAGGGACTGCTAGGCATGGCCGCGACGCAGAGCGTGCTCGAGATCGAGCAGGCAAAACCGTTCACACCCGACGCCGAGGCGGAACCGGCCGAACTGGTTGAACCGCGGATCGAATTCGAAAATGTCACCTTCAGCTACCCCACCGGCCGCCGTCCCGCACTGAGCAATGTTTCGTTCAGCGTCGAGCCGGGCAAACGGATCGGCGTGGTCGGGCGTTCCGGATCGGGCAAATCAACGCTCGTCTGGCTGCTGCAGCGTCTGTACACAGCGCAGGACGGCGTCATTCGACTGGGCGGCCGCGATGTCAACGAGCTGCGGTTCGCCGACATCCGCGCTCAAATGGCCGTCGTCCTGCAGGACACCTATCTCTTCCACGGCTCGGTGCTGGCCAACCTGCGTTTCGCTAAACCCGACGCGAGCGATGACGAAATCCGCGCCGCGGCCGCGGCGGCCAATGCGCATGAGTTCATCAACTCGCTGCCCGATGGCTATGGCACCGTGATCGGCGAACGCGGCCACCGCCTCTCCGGCGGCGAGCGTCAGCGCATCGCGATCGCCCGAGCGCTGCTGCGAGATGCCCCGATGCTGATTCTCGACGAGGCGCTCTCCAGCGTCGACGCCGAGAACGAAGCCACGATCCAGGCCGCGCTCGACCGGCTGATGCAGGGTCGGACCACCTTGATCATGGCGCACCGACTCTCCAGCGTGCGCGACTGTGACGAGATCCTCGTGCTGGACGAGGGCCGCCTCGTCGAGCGCGGAGACCACGAGACGCTGCTCCGCGAACGCGGCGTCTACGACTGGCTGATGCAGGGCCAGATGACCGACCCCAGCCTGGACGGCTTCGTCGATGACGCTCCGCCGGCCCAACGAGCGGCGGCCACAGGCGCCCCGGGGTCGCTCGCGTTGCGCGACCGCGACGGAGGCGCGACCGAGGCGATTATCCGTGCCGAAGGCATGGGTTGGCGAGAGACATCGGCCCGGCTCTTGGCGATGGCCGCGCCCTACTGGTTCAAGACAAGCCTCTCCTTTGGCGCCGGCGTCGCCCACTTCTTTGGCGCAATTGCGGTCGGTGTGATCGGCGCATTCATGGTCGCCAACGTACGCGACGGCGACTCAATCACCCTGCTCGCCGCGCTGCTGATCGTGGTCGCCGTGCTGACCGGCTTGTTCCGCTTCCTCGAAAACTGGGTCTCGCACGACATGGCCTTCCGCCTGCTGGCCGATATGCGAATCGCACTCTTCCGCAAGCTCGACCGGATCGCCCCCGCCTACCTCCTGCGCCGCCGCTCCGGCGACCTCGTCTCCATGGCGACCCAGGACGTGGAAACCGTCGAGTACTTCTTCGCTCACACGATCGCCAACGGCTTCGTCAGCGTGGTCGTGCCCGGCGCGGCGCTGATCACCCTATTCCTGGTCGACTGGAGGCTGGGTCTCGGTCTGGCGCCGCTGTTGATCCTCGCCGCTCTCAGTCCGCTCTTCACGCGGCGGATTGTCGACCGGCTGGGCTCGCGCTCGCGCGACCATCTCGGTGCGCTCAACGCCCACATGGTCGACACCCTGCAGGGTCTGCGCGAGGTCACGGCGTTCCAGCGGGAACCCGAACGCAAGACCGAGTTCGAGGGTCTGATGCGCGACTACATGCCGATCCGCGCTGGCTTCAACCGGCAGATCTCCACGCAACGCACGCTGTTGGAAGGTCTGACCGGTTATGGCGGCCTGGCCGTCCTGACCATCGGCGGCGTCCTCGCCGTACGCGGCGACATCGATGCTGCCCTCGCCCCGCTGCTCACCCTGCTCGCAATGGGCGCCTTCATGCCCGTCGCCGAGCTCGCCCAGGTCGGCCGCCGGCTCGGCGACACGCTGGGCGCGACGAGGCGGTTAACCGCCGTCCACAGCGAGCCCATCGCTGTGCTCGACGGTCCCGGAGCGTCAACCAACGGCGGGGCGCGGGAAGGTCTTGGCGTATCGGAGGGCGCGTTCACCTCGGTCGGCTTCACCTACGAAGACACGCCTCGCGCGGCGCTCGACGAGGTCTCGTTCGACCTCAAGCCGGGCGGCACCGTGGCGCTGGTCGGTCCTTCGGGCGCGGGCAAGACAACGGCCGCGCATCTGCTGCTCCGCTTCTGGGATCCACAAGACGGCAAGATCACGCTCGAGGACGCCGATCTACGCACCTATCGACTCGACGAGTTGCGAGGCCAGGTCGCGCTCGTCGCACAGGACACCTTCCTCTTCAACGCATCGATCCGCGCCAACCTCCTGGTCGCCAAGCCGGACGCCGGCCAGCACGAACTGCTACTCGCCATTGAGCGCGCCGGTCTGTCCGACTTCGTTGAGTCGCTGCCCGAAGGCCTCGACACACCCGTCGGCGAGAGCGGAGCACAGCTCTCAGGCGGCCAACGTCAGCGAGTCGCCATCGGCCGAGCGCTGCTCAAGGACGCCCCCGTCCTGATCCTCGACGAAGCCACCTCCCACCTCGACGGCCTCAACGAGCGACTCGTCCGAGACGCCCTGGACGAGTTGATGTCGGACCGCACCACGCTCGTCATCGCCCACCGCCTCTCAACCGTTAGAGACGCCGATCAGATCGTCGTACTCGAGGAAGGCCGGGTCGTCGAGATCGGCAACCACGAAGAACTGGCCTCCGAGGACGGCCTCTATTCGAGATTGGTCCGCCGCCAACTCTCCGCGGCACGCCGTTGACCTCTCCCACTCGCTGAGTACGGCGGTACATTCGGGTTGAGTGTTTAGACCCGCAACCGCTGCCCGTCCCTACGCGCCGCTGCTGGTTGCAACGCTGGCCTTCGTTGCCGGTCTGCAGTTGTTGCGCAGCTCGCTCTCGGGGCTCTCCGTCTACCTCGGACAGGTGCGGGATCTCTCGCCGACCCTGCTGGCGTTCCTGATCTTCGCCATCTTCCTTGCTGCCTTCGCCGCTCCCCTGGTGCGGCGCATGCTTGGCGATCAGCGCGCATTTCTGGGCCTGGCTGCGATGCTGGCGCTGCTCCGACTCGCCGAACAGTACACGTCCGACCTCGACGCGCGCCTGGCAATCGCCCTGGCCGGCGTCATCTGTTGGCTCTGGTTCATGCCCTTCTCGCTGGCGCGTCATTCAGCCGACGATCACGCGGAGAACGGGCCGCCGGCTGGCCTCGCCCTGTTGCTAGGCCTGACCGTCGATACCGCGATCAAGGGCGCGTTTCTCACGCTCGACCTCAGTGCCGCTCCCGGTCTGCCGCCCCAACTCACGACGATCGCGCTCACTCTCGCGCAGCTCGGGTTGGTACGTTCGCTGGCCAGGACACGCGCTCGTCCGTTCAACGATGCCGGACCGCACGGGTTCGCCCTGGCCGTCGGTCCAATCATCGCCTTGCATCTGCTCATCTTCCAGAACCTGGCGCATTCGGCGGCCGTGATCGGCTGGCCGCTGCCTGCGGTGTTCGCTTGGACGACGTTCGCGAACGTGATCGCCATCGCCGCCCTGCTCGTCAATCCAGTTGGCGCAACTAAGCCGCTCCTCTGGCTGTGGCCGGTCGTGGTGTTGGTCGGCATCGTCGTGCCCCTTCAACCGCAGCCCGCATGGCACGCTGCCATCGCGACACTGCTGGGGCCGGCCGCGACGGCGGTCGCGCTGCATGGAGCGCTAACAAGGAACAGGCTCGGCAGATTCGCGCGGCTCGGCTTGCCCCTGGGCATGTTCGGGATTCCGCTCTTGCTGTTCGGTTGGTATGCGAACTACGAGATAGCGCTGCCGATCTCGCAAGTTGGCATGATCTGGATTGCCGCGCTGATCGTCGCTGTCTTCGGACCGACTCTAGGATCGGAGGTTTCGCGCACTGTCTGGCGCCATCGGTACGCGGCACTCGGCGCGCTCTGCCTGCTGTTCGCACTGCCCCTGGCCCAGGTCCTCACCTGGAATGTCCCTGAGCCCGCGGGGAGCAGCGACCGGCTGACTGTGATGACTTACAACATCCACCAGGGATTCGACCTCCACGGTCGGCATGACCTGGAAGGGATCGCGCAAGCGATCGAGGACGCCCAGCCGCAAATCGTCGCTCTACAGGAAGTGCCGCGCGGTTGGGTCGTCAACGGTTCCGTCGACGCCCTCGGTTGGCTCGCTCAGCGCCTGCGCATGCACGCAGCCTGGGGACCCGCCGCCGACCCCAACTGGGGCAACGCAATCCTCAGCCGCTACCCGATCATCGACGTCTCCAACAGGCCCATGCCAAACAATGATGACTTGCGCTTCGACCGGGCCTACATGGTGGCCACGATCGACCTGGGCGATCGACAGGTCCAAGTGGTCGCGACTCATCTGCATCACATCGAGCGCGAGTCTCACCACCGCTTCCCCCAGGTCCGGGCGCTGCTCGAGCATGTCGACTGGAGCCGCCCCACGATCCTGCTCGGCGATCTCAACGCGCAACCGCACCACGAAGAACTCGGCTTGCTGATCTCGGCCGGCCTGTCAACTGTCCAACCGCCCGTCCCGACCTACCCGTCGAACAGGCCCCGCTGGCAGCTCGACTACGTACTCACAACCTCCCACTTCGAACTGATCGATGTCTTCGCTCCGCAGACAACGGCGTCCGATCATCTGCCGCTCCTCGCCACGCTCGAGTAGTCGCTGTTCCATTGCAATCGCACATAGTGATCGGCCAGAATCAAGCCAGTTCCGGGACAGGGACGGCCCACAGGACGGGAGGCCAGTCGTGGTACTCGGCAGTGGACGGCGGGCACGTATTCAGGCCTTGAACGCCGCCTCCGCGGTCGTCGAGACCGCACGCGGCCCGGTCGAGTTCGCCCGCCGCGGCGAGCCGCCCTATGTCCTGATCATGCACGGCACGCCGCAAGGACATAACGCAAGCTTTATCGGCGAGCCGTTCGAGGAGGCCGGATTCGGCACCATCACGCCGTCGCGCCCGGGATACCTGCGCACCCCCATCGAGACCGGCCGCACCTTCGCCGAACAGGCCGACGCGGCCGCCGCGCTGCTCGACGAGCTCAGCATCGATCGGGTCGCCGTCTATGCAATCTCCGGCGGCGGACCGAGCAGCATCGAGTTCGCCGCCCGCCACGCTGATCGAGTCAATGGTTTGATCCTCGAGGTCGCAATCTCGCAGAACTACTCCGCCCAGGTCTCCGATCTCACCCTTGCCTTGACAATGAACTCGTTCTTCTTCTGGCTGCAGGGTCTGGCCATCCGTTTCGCTCCCCGGTTGGCGGTCAGCCAGTTCGTCGGCCTCGAAAGCACGCTCGATCCCCCTGATCGGTCGCGAGTCACGGACGATGTGCTCGCCGATCCCGCAAAGATGGACCTGCTCGATCAGCTGGCCGACAGTCCGCCATTCGACCTCTTGCGGACCGGGTTCGACAATGACATGAAACACTTCGCCGAGATCGATCGATTGCCCCTCGAACAGGTCCGCTGCCCAACCCTGGTCGTCCACGGCACGCACGACGCTGACGTCCCCTACCGCCACGCTGAGCACGCCGCCGGCGAAATCCCCGGAGCGCAACTGTTCACGGTCGACAAGGGCTGGCATTTGCTGGCCCTCAGCGACGGCGACAACGCCTATCGGCAAGCCGAGATCGACTTCCTCAACGAGCACCTCGGCGCCTAGCGGGCCGCTCAGGCTGCCCTCGAGTGCAACCTTGAACCTGATCGACGATCCGATCTGGTGATATGTTCGAGGCTGGTTTCCGCCTCGCCGGCACCGCTTCTTGGAATCCTTGATGAGCCACGCCGAACCGCACGCCCTGACTGCCGCCACGGTTGGATTCGCCCTTCCCCACCGCACCAAGATGCTGATCCTGGGCAGCGCAGTCGTGGCGATGTTCCTCTCGGCCGTGCAGCACTCAATCGTCGCCACCGCGACCCCAGTGCTAGCCGCCGACCTGGGCCGGATCGACCTGATCGCGTTCATGGAATCCGCCTTTATGGCCACCTCGGTTCCCGCAGTGGCAATCGCCGGCCGGCTCTCCGATGTCTACGGCCGCAAGCCCTTCCTCCTGGCCGGCCTCGTGATCTTCGCCGGCGCAACCGCGCTCGCCGGATTCGCGACCTCCATGGAGATGCTGATCGGCTTCCGCGCACTGCAGGGCATCGGCGGCGGCATCTTGATGGGCAATACCTTCTCGATCTCCGGCGACCTCTTCCCGCCCTCAGAGCGTGCCAAGTACATGGGCATCTTCGCCGCCGTCTTTGGAGTCGGTGGGCTGGTCGGCCCATTGCTTGGCGGACTGATCGTCGATGCGCTGAACTGGCGCTGGGTGTTCTGGTCAATCCTCCCGCTCGCAGCCCTGGCCTTCGCCGCGATCGCCTTGATCATGCCCTGGTTGCGTCCGCCCCCGCGCAAGGTGGTGCTCGACTGGCTGGGCATCGGCGGGATGCTGCTAGCGCTGATGCCGGCAATGCTGGCCCTGGGTCTGGTTTCGACGGGTACGGCCTGGCTCGACATCAAGACCCTGGCATTGTTCGGAGTCTCGCTGTTAGGGGTGCTGGCCTTCATCGGCGCGGAACGAGCGGCCAAGGAACCGGTCCTGCCGGCCGAGTTGTTCCGCAATCACACCTTCAGAGTCTCGGCCTTTGTGATGCTCGTGATCGGCGGCGGGCTGTTCGGGATATCCTTCTTCCTCGCCTACTTCATGCAGGGAGTGCTGGGCTACACGCCGACCGCCTCGGGATTGCTGCTCAGCGCTGAAATCATCTCTCTCGTGATCTCCGCTTCGATCGCCGGTCAGGTGATCGCGCGAACCGGCCGATACAAAGCGATGTCGATCGTCGCGACCGTGATCATCGTCGTCAGCGGTTGGCTGATGACCCAGTTGGGCGTCCACTCCGGCGCTGTTGATGTGGTCTGGCGTCTGATCCTCTTCGGTGCCGGACTCGGACTGCTCTATCCCTCGCTGATGGTCGCCGCCCAGAACGCGCTCCCCCAGAGCATGCTCGGCACCATCTCCGGCGCCACCCAGTTCTTCGAGGAGATCGGAGCGATCGTCGGAGTCACTCTGGTCGGCGCGCTAGTCACCGGCCGGCTCACCAGCGAACTGGCGGCGCGATTGCCCGCCGACCTTGCCGCTCACGCCGATCCGACTCAGCTATTGAGCGAGGAAGCCAGCGCCGGCCTGCTGGCCGAGGTCGGCGAAGCCGGTTTCCTCGAGATCATCGCCACCTTGCCCGAGGCCCTGGCGGTCGCAATCACGAGCAACTTCTGGATCTCGGTCGGAGTCGGGCTGGTCGCCTTCGTCGCTGTGCTGACCCTCAAGGAGAAGCGCCTCCGCACCGGCGAACTCGACCTCCCCGAAGTGCCCCAAGGGGCGCTCGAGCCGACGCCGGACGCCAAGACCCTCGAGCCTGTTGGCGTATCCAATGGGGTCGCCGGCAACGCCGCCCTCGGCTCGGCCTGGACTCGCGATCCGGCGCCCGTGGCCCGGATTCGGCCCCAGCGTTCGACGGTCGCCGGAAACGGTTCCAGAAACGGACACTGAATCGGTCGGCGGCGCTAACGCGCGATCAGCTGCCTCTGGCTGACAGCACGCACGATGACTGAGCCAACCCGGCCAGGCGCTCTGCCGCGCAACGTTCTCCGCCCAACCCGCCGGATTCGATAGATTGCACGAACACGCCGGCCGGTGGCAAGTCAGGAGTCAGACCCATGACCCAACGCATCAACGCCTTCCCCGAACTTGAACGCGATCTGCGCTTCTTCCCCCTCGGCGTCGACAATCCTCAGACGCTGACGACCAGGCAGATCGAGCAGTACAACGACAAGGGCTACGTCGTCCCGATCGATATCTTCTCGCAGCCCGAAATCGAGTCGATCCGCAGCTACTTCGATGATCTGCTGCCCAAGGCGCTGGAGGCGGGCTGGAACAGCTACGAGTTGACCAACTGGCACAAGCATTGCCGGGGCGTCTGGGACATCGTCACCGACAGCCGCATCATCGACATCATGGAAGACATGCTGGGCGAAACCGTGATCCTGCGCCACAGCCATTTCTTCGCCAAGCTGCCCGGCGACGGGATGCGCGTCAGCTGGCACCAGGATGCCTCCTACTGGCCGCTCACGCCCAGCAAGGTCGTCTCCGCCTGGCTCGCCATTGATGACTCCGACCTCGGCAACGGCGCCATGCAGGTCATTCCCGGCTCCCATCTCAACGCCCAAGTCGCCTTCCGCGACAGCACCGCCGACGAGCGCAACGTGCTCAATCAGACCGTCGAGAACCCCGAGGACTACGGTGATCCGCCGGTCGCCCTGCAGCTCAAGGCCGGCCAGATCTCACTGCACAGCGACTGGGCGTTGCACGGCTCCGACCCGAACGAGTCAAACCGCCGCCGCTGCGGTCTGGCGATGCGCTACCTCTCCAGGGACGTCCGCGCCTACAACGGCTGGAATGAGAACTCGATTGTCTGTCGAGGCAGCGAACCGACCGGCCATTGGGCCAATCATCCGAGACCGGATGGTGAGTTGATCCCGATCAAGCAGGGCATCGAGGACCCAACCGCAATCAGCATGGAGCTCCGCAACGGCGACGACTAGGCGAGTCGAACGACCTCTCCGGAAGCGTCCGATTCCCGCATCGCCTCGATCGCGATCTGAGACGCCAAGCCATCCCGGAAGTTGGGCGACGGCGATTCTCCCTGATCGATGCCCTCGGCAAACGCCTCAATCAGACGCGCCGAGGTGGTGATCGCGCCCCCCGCCGCAGCCGAAGCCTGATCGGCAGGCGGCTCGACCCTGGTCAGTCCGGCGTCTCCCGCGCGGCCCAGCGACACTTCCCCGTCCGACAACATGCTGCCCGGCGACCTCGCCAGGATGGTGCCTTCAGAACCGGCGATCACGATCCGCATCCCGAGCGGTGGATCCGTGACCCACGACATCGACAGGGTTGCCATTCCGCCGCTGACGAACTCGTAGCTCGCGCTGATCTGGTCCTCGCTCGTGTACTGCGGGTCGAGGCCCTCGGGCGGGAACGAGCCGAACTGCGCCGACACCGTCGCCAGCTCACCGAACCACTGCCTCAACCGATCGATCGCGTGCGACCCGAGTTCATTGAGCAGCCCGCCCCCGTGTGCCGGATCGAGCCGCCAGGGCCGCTCGAACTCCAGCATCGGATTCGTCGTCTGCAGGTCGACGCTCACCTGCCGCACATCACCGATCGCGCCTTCCGCTATCAAGCCCCGAATCTGCCGGCGCAGCGGCGCGAATCGAAACTCGTAGTTGACCATCGCCGTCAGCCCCGACGCCTCGGCCGCCGCCAGCATCGCCTCCGCATCCGCGATGTTGGTCGCGAAGGGCTTGTCGCAAAGCACATGCTTGCCGGCCGCAAAAGCGGCTCGGCAGAGCTCGAGGTGCATATGCGGCGGCGTGTGGATCGCGACCGCATCGATCTCCGGCCGTGCAATCAGCGCCTGCGCCTCGCCCGTCGAATAGGGAATCTCCAGTCGCTCCGCCAAGTCGGCAGCCCGCTCCCGACGCCTGCTCCACAGTCCCGCGACCTCCCAGCCGGCCTCTCTGAATGCCGGAACCGAGACCCGCGTACCCCATCCCGTGCCAAACACTCCCACCTGTCGTGTTGCTCTGTCAGGCATCTGGCTTTGAGGCCGCCAATCGACGCAAGTATAGGCCCGCCGCCCAAGCCGAAGCCGCCCGTCGATCAAATCGTTAGCCTCGGATGGCGCGACAGACGCCTGGGAGGGGCCGAACATGGAGCTGCTATTCACCGGTGGACGAGTGCTCACCATCGATCCCATGGATCGGATCGCCTCCGGCGTCGCCGTGCGCGACGGGCGAATCGTTGCGGTCGGCGGCAGCGACGAGGCGCGGGCCGCCGTCGGACCCGACGCCACCCACGTCGATCTACGCGGGCGCGCCCTCACCCCCGGCTTCTGCGATCCCCACAACCACTTCTCCATGACCACCTTCGAGCCGCGCTCGGTCGACTGCCGCCGGCCGCCCTTGGCCAACAAGTCCGCCGTGCTCGACGCGATCGCCGCCGCCGCCGCCGGCAGCCCCGACGGTCAGTGGATCTGGGGCCTCGGCTATTCCCAGAGCGAAGTCGGCGTGGTCAGCGACGACATGCTCTTCCGCGACGAACTCGATCAAGTCGCCCCCAACAACCCGGTCTGCGTCATGGATTCCTCATATCACGCCTGCTACGCCAACTCGGCGGCCTTGGCGATGGTCGCAATTGACCGCGACACACCAGACCCGCGCGGCGGCAACATCCTCCACGACGACAGCGGCGAACCGAACGGCGTCCTCTGGGAACGAGCAATGGACCCGGTCCATCACGCCACGATGCGTTCCTACATCGACACCTTCGGCCCCGACGTAGTCGCCGGGCTGGTCGAGCAGAACTCGTTGCGTCACCTTTCGCATGGCATCACCAGCGTCGGCGACGCGCTCGTCATGCCCGAGAGCGCCGAGATCTACCGGCTCACCGATCAACGCGGCCAGCTGCCGATCGTCATCCACCAGATGCGCGGCGGTCCCGGATTCTTCGCCGCGCCCGAGGACGCCGCCGCCGGCGCCTACATGGAGGACGAGGTCTCCGACCGCCTGCGCGGCGGCATCGTCAAAATCTTCATGGACCCCGTCTGGCCCGCTCCGGCGATGGAGATCTGCCATCCCGACGGAACCACCGAGCCCGCCGGGGAGCCCTACTACGGACAGGAAGAGGTCGACCACCTCGTCCTCGACGCCGCCTCGCGAGGCCTACAGGTCGCAATTCACTGCATCGGCAATCGCGCCGTCGAGCAGGCGCTCAACGCATTCGAGCGAGCCCAGCGAGAGACCCCCGGCGACGACCGCCGCTTCCGCATCGAACACTTCATGTTCGGCACCAACGACCAGATCGAACGCGCCCGCTCGCTCGGCGTGATCATCTCGCACCAACCGCCGTTCCTGCACCTGATCGGCGACTATTTCGAACAGGGCGCCGCCCAAGCCGGCATCGACTCGATTCCTATTCCATATCGCTCGATCTTGGACGCCGGCGTACTGGTCGCCTCAGGCTCCGACTTCCCCTGCGCCCCGGTCCCGCCGCTGCTCGGCCTCTACGGCCTCACCACGCGAACCTCTCACGACGGCACCGTGATCGCCGCCGACCAGGCCATCTCGCCGCTCGAGGCCCTGCGCACCTACACGCTCAACTCCGCCGCAGCCATGTTCCGCGACCACGAAGTCGGCTCAATCGAAGTCGGCAAGCGAGCCGACCTCGCCGTCCTCAGCCACGATCCTACGCTCGTCGATCCCACCTTCATCCGCGACATGGTCGTCCAACAGACCTACATCGACGGCGACCTGCAGTACTCGGTCTAGACGCACGCTCCCTATTCCGATCCCCTCTCCCCGAGGGGGAGGATCAGGCTGAGGGCCCAGCCGAAGGTCGTACCTCCCTAGCGGCTACCCTCATAGCCGCGAACGCCGCACGGTATGGAGGAGGCCAACATGGAGTTGCTGTTCACCGGCGGACGAGTTCTGACGATGGATGGCCTCGACCGCATCGCATCCGGTGTCGCCGTACGCGACGGCAAGATCGTCGCCGTCGGAGACAGCCACGAGGCGCGCCGCGCCGTAGGCCCCGACGCGACCCACGTCGAGCTCCAGGGTCGCGCCCTGATCCCCGGCTTCTGCGATCCCCACAACCACTTCTCGATGACCACCTTCGAACCCCGCTCCGTCGATTGCCGCATCCCACCGCTGGCAGGCAAGCCGGCCGTGCTCGACGCGCTCGCCGCAACCGCGGCCGGAACCCCCGAGGGCCAGTGGATCTGGGGCCTCGGCTATAGCGCCCGTCACGAGAAAGGCGGCTGGCTAACCCGCTCCGAGCTGGACGACGTCGCCCCCAACAATCCCGTCTGCGTGATGGACTTCTCCTACCACGCCTCCTACGCCAACTCCGCCGCCATGGCGATCGCCGGAATCAACTTCGAGACCCCCGACCCACGTGGAGGTCAGATCGTCCGTGACGCGAGCGGCGAAGCAACCGGCATGCTCTACGAGCGCGCTTCGGACATGGTGCATCACGCCACCATGCGCGCGCACATCGACACTCTCGGTCCCGAAATCGTGGCCGACCTCGTCGAGCAGAACGCCCTCCGCCACCTCTCCCACGGCGTGACCAGCGTCGGCGACGCCGTCGTCATGCCCGAGAGCGCCGAGATGTACCGCATCGCCGACGAGCGCGGCAAGCTGCCCATCGTCATCCACCAGATGCGCGGCGGCAATGGCTTCTTCGCCGCGCCCGAGGCAGCGGCCAACGGCGCATTCCTCCAGGACGACGTCTCCGACCGCCTGCGCGGCGGCATCGTCAAGCTGTTCATGGACCCGGTCTACCCCTCCAACGCGCTGCGCAAGTGCCACGCCGACGGCACCTTCGAAGACGTCGGCGAGCCCTACTACAACCAGGACGAGGTCGATCAGCTCGTCCTCAGCGCCGCCTCGCACGGCCTGCAGACGGCAATCCACTGCCTCGGCAACCGCGCCATCGAACAGGCCCTCAACACCTACGAGCGCGTCCAGCGTGAAGTCCCGCGCAGCGACGCTCGCTACCGGATCGAGCACTTCTTTTTCGCCGACCCCGGCCAGATGGAGCGCGCCGCCTCGCTGGGCGTCATCATCTCCCACCAGCCGGCCTTCCTCTACTCAGTCGGCCAGGGCTTCGTCGATTTCATCGCCGACGCCGGTCTCACCATCCCGCCGCTGCCCTACCGCTCATTCCTCGACGCAGGAGTCACGGTCGCCTCCGGCTCCGACTTCCCCTGCGCCCCGGTCGAGCCCCTGCTCGGTCTCTACGCCCTGACCACTCGCCACTCCCGCGAGGGCGACCTGATCGCCGAGGAAGAGACCCTCTCGCCGCTAGAAGCCCTGCGAACCCAGACCATCAACTCAGCCGTCGCCATGTTCCGAGACGACGAAGTCGGCTCAATCGAAGTCGGCAAACGAGCCGATCTAGTCGTACTAAGCCACGATCCAACCCTGGTAGACGCCGAATACATCCGAGAAATGCAGGTACAGCAAACCTACGTCGACGGAGAGTTGCTGTACTCGGTCTGAACGAAGGACCTGGGTATGGTTCGACTGATCTTGTCTATCGCTCTGGCAGCGACGCTCCTCGGCAGCTTGGACACGCGAGTGCAGGCCTGTGAATGCCCAGAAGAGAATTGGAGTGTTTCCGACGACTTCACGAAGTCCGCGCAGGTGTTTCGAGGAGTCGTCACGCGGAGTGAACCGGCCTTTCCGACCGGTGGATATCATGTCGATTTCGATGTATTGACAGTCTGGAAAGGCACGCTACGAGAAGAAGTCACGATATGGACACGTTCTGATCAATGCGGTTTCAGTTTTGAGGAAGATCGTGAGTACATCGTCTTCGTCTATGACGTCGACGATTTCCTGAGCAACTATGTGTCGTTCTGCAGCCGCACGACAGAAATCGATAGCTCGACCCCGTATGCGTTCGACGGTGTCCAAGGCTATCCGCCGAACAGCAGCGAACCACCGGACAGACGAGACACCACCAACAACGAAATGTCGGAAGTAGATGACAATCCAACGGCACCTGCTGATCCTGAGATCACACGAACGTTCGCACCAACAACATGGCTGATTCTGATCGTTGCCTTGGCAGGAGCGGCGCTCATCG
>DAOUHS010000210.1:0-33311 GCA_034428415.1 Dehalococcoidia bacterium | reverse complement strand
GACCAGCTCAACCAGTTCGAAGACCGCCACTATCGCCGCCTCGCCCAGGCCGAACGCGAACTGCGCATGCTGCTCAACCAACTCCACAACCCCTACATCACCGGCGACACGCGCGCCGGCGACTACCCCGACCACGAACTCGCCGACCCCGAAACCGACCGAAAATTCCTGAAAGAACCTGAAAGTCCTCCGCTCGCAATTCCCCGCAAAACACTGGAGATCGCCGCTCCCGGCACCCCGAAAAAAAATATCGCTGAAACCCTGAAATCGACCGATCCCCTACCCTGCAACACCGGGCGCAACCAACTCTGCCCCTGTGGCAGCGGCGAAAAACGCAAACGTTGCCACCCCCAACCTCTGAACGTTCCCCCTTCGCAGGTGATGCGCGGGAGTGACGGAGAGGACCTCCCGCCCGAACTGGACGACGAGGCGCTCCGTCTCACACGGAGTTTCCGCGAGGCCAAGGCAAGCAACGATGCCATTGCCCAGCTCGACGCCCTCGATAAACTCGTTGACCTGTACGGAAAGTAACGCTCGCCGGTGGTCCCCCCGGGAGGACTCGAACCTCCAGCCTACGGATTAGAAGTCCGTCGCTCTGTCCGGTTGAGCTACGGGGGGTCAGCTGCGCGGGCGCCCCGCCTCATAAAACGCAGCCCCGCGCTTGTCCAATGATATGGCGATGCTCACTGTCTCCGACCTCCCGTCGGAGTAGTGGAACTCCAACACAATCCGGCCCCGATGCGAACCCTCCGGCACCCCGCCGGCCGCCGCCGAGATACGCAGCGTCGACGGTTGCGGCACGAGCCCGAACCCTTGCCCATCCCCCACCGCCACCCCGCCGCTCACGTCGGTGCTCAACCAGCTCTGCGTCTCGACCACCCGCCAGGCCAACAACCCCGATCCGTCGTTGTGAATCAACACCGGCACATCGCCCGACTCGAGCTGCGACGACGTGATCTCCAGCGTCGTCTCGTCGAGTCGCAGCTCTGGCTCCCCCAGGATCAGCGCCCGCGCCTCCTCCGCCAACGCATCGTCCTCCGCCCGCGCTTGCGACCCGGTCGGCAGCGGCATGTTCATCCCGGCGAACGGAGCGGCCGCGCTGATCTCCAAGTACATCGCGTTCAGACCGGCGTAGAACACATCCAGATGCAGCGGCTTCCCGTCCGCCCCCAGCACGCCCAGGTCCGGCAGCGAGACCGGCAGCGGATCCCAGAGCGGGCCTTCATTCACCATCGGCGGTTGGATCACACAACCCAGCACCAGCTCCGGATATGTGAACTCCCACCGTCGCTGCTCGTCGCAGCCGTATGCCCCGCGCCCGGAAGGCTTCGACGAGTGCTGCGGGTGGTTGATCCCCGCCCAGCCGTTGTACGCCCACAGCGCGTAGTACCAGGACTCGATGTAGCCCGGCTCATGCTCGCCGACGATCGGATAGAAGCCGTCGTTCCACTTCTCCGCCAGGATCCGCGCCCCCGCCGCGATGTTGTAGGCGAAGTGCGACCCGACCAGCGCCTCATAGCGCGAAGGCAGCCCGCCGTCGTTGTTGATGCTGCTCGTGATCTGCATGATCCCGTAGCCGCAGTCGAACGAGAGCTTCGTCGGCCCCAACGTGCCCCAGTCGACCTCGTACGCGGCCTGCGCCATCCTGCTCTCCACCCAGGCGATCGCGTAGAGAATCTGCGCAGGAATCGTCGCCGACGCATCCTCAACCCGCTCCGCGCCCACCGACAACGCCGGCAGTTGGAAGTCCTCGTCCTCGGGAAAGAGCTGGTTGGCGGCCGCCAAACGCAGCGTCTCGAGATACAGCTGACGCGACTCGGCCGCTTCAAACGCTTCCAGCAAGAACGGCGGTCCGCCCCCGCTGTACGGGCAACTGCTTGGCGCAGCCGAGGCCGGCGCAGCGCAGAGCGACACGGCCGCGGCCAACCCAGCCAGCGCGATCAGCAACGTGAGGACCACTCGGCCGCGCCCCCGCACGATCAGCGTCACTCGCCTACCAGCCATACAGCGCCGTCCCGGCGCCGGTCCAGATCTCAATCGGCGCCGGCGATTGCGGGACCAGTAGGCCCAGCAGGATGCCGAACAGAACCACGAACCCAATGCCCAACCAAACGAGCAACCGCCGCCGACGGCGAGGCTTCAACCAGGATCCATCCACTCGCAGCATCGTCCCCTCGGCCCCGCCAGAGCCGCCTGTCGCCACGCGTTCCGACTCTACCACGCACCTTCGCCGCGCGACGCTGCGATACTGTGAGCAACATCGGACGAGCGACCGGAAGATGCACCGGGACGCGGATAGGAGGTGCGCGTGGCGCGCATTGCGATTATCGGGCTGGGCTACATCGGAGGATCCATCGGCCTCGGCCTGCGGGCGGCCAAGCTGCGAAACACGGAAATCGTCGGCTTCGACGACTGGAGAGCTGCCCGCCGCGCCGCCGACAAGGAAGATGTCGTCGACCAGGTCGTCGGCAATCCCCGCGAAGCGGTCGACGGCGCGGGCCTCGTCATCCTCGCAACTCCGCCGGCGGCGACCTCCGAACTGCTGGAAGAGATCGCTCCGGCGCTCGGTCGCGGGGCGGCCGTGACCGACACCGCCGCCTCCAAGGTCAAGATCGAGGACTGGGCCGGCAAGCGCTTGCCCAACGGCGTGTCGTTCATCGGCGGACACCCCATGGCCGGCGACGCCTCCGCCTTCGGCATCGACAACGCCAGCGCCGACCTGTTCCGAGGCAAGCGCTGGTTCCTCAGCCCCTCGCCGATGGCCTCCGACAGCGCGGTCAAATCAGTCCTCGGCATGGTCCGCGAACTGGGCGCCGCTCCGCACTTCTTGAGCGCTGAAGAGCACGACTACGTAGTCGCCGGCGTATCCCATCTGCCCTTGATCGTTTCCTCCGCCTTGTTCACCATGTTGCGTTCATCGGACGGTTGGCCCGACTTCGGACGCGCCGCCGGAGACACCTTCCGCGCGATGACGGCCTACAACTCGGGCGATCCGAGCACCACGACCGAAATCGCCGTGACCAACAAGGAGCAGGTGCAGCACTGGATTGACCGCTTCATGCTGGAGTTGAACCGCGTCCGAAACTTGCTTGATGAGGAAGAGGAGGACGTGTTCCGCGAGTACTCGTCCGCACAGATCAACCACGCAAAGTTCCTCGGCGGCGACGACCTCGACCCGGATGCCGGCGCGCAGCCCGATATCCCCGACGCAACTTCGCAGATGGCCGCGCTGTTGATCAGCCCGCGCCTCTATGACCGTGTCCGCAGGATGACCAAACGAACCGAGGAACGAGAGAAAGAACGCGAAGCGCGCGGTCGTCGCTGGGGACGCGGCTGATTCGATGAGCGATCGCATGATCGTCGAGCCCAGCGGCCCGTTGCGAGGCCAGTTGCAGGTACCCGGCGACAAGTCGATTTCCCATCGCGCCCTGATCTGCAACGCCCTCGCCCAAGGCGAAGCACTGATCACGGGTCTCCTCGACAGCAACGACTGCCGCTCAACGATGACTTGCCTCCGCCAGTGGGGGGTCGAGTTCGAAGAACAAGGCGACACCGTCGTCGTCCGCAGTCCCGGTCAGGAGCAGTTCAGACCCGCGCCGGGCGTGCTCGATTGCGGCAATAGCGGAACCTCGATCCGCCTGCTCAGCGGCGTGGCCGCCGGTCTGCCCTTTCGCAGCGAATTGGACGGCGACCATTCGCTCCGCCAGCGTCCAATGCGCCGCGTGCTGGATCCACTCGCGCGGATGGGCGCCTCGGTCTCCGATCACCGAACCGCACCCTTCTGGATCGATGGCTCGCACAGCGCCCTACGCGGATTCGACGGCGACATCGGCGTCGCGAGTGCACAGGTCAAGAGTTGCATCGTCTTCGCTGCACTGTGCGCCGATCGGCCGAGCCGGATTGTGGAACCTGGACCCTCTCGGGATCACACCGAGCGGATGCTCACCGCCATGGGAGCGAACATTCACGTCAATGGTGAGACCATTCGCGTCGTCCCCGGCGCGGAACTGCAGATGTCGGATGTCGAAGTGCCCGCCGATATCAGCGCCGCCGCGTATTGGATGATCGCGGCTGCGCTGATTCCCGGTTCCGAGATCACCTTGCCCGGCGTCGGCCTCAATCCCAGGCGCAGCGGCGTCGTCGATGTACTGAATGCAATGGGCGCCACAGCCGAGATCACGAATCGGCGCGAGGTATCCGGCGAGCCTGTCGCAGATGTCACCGTGCGAGGTTCGCAACTGTACGGAACGCGGATCGACGGCGATGCGATCGTGACGGCGCTCGATGAACTGCCCACACTGGCGGTCGCCGCCGCGATCGCCGAAGGCGTGACCGAGATCCACGGCGCGGCGGAGCTGCGAGTCAAAGAGTCCGACCGGATTGCGACCACGACGGAAATGCTCAGGGCGATGGGCATTGAGGTGGCTGAGTGGAGCGACGGCATGCGGATTGTCGGAGGCCGGCTACGCGGTGCGACCGTGGATTCGCATGGGGACCACCGACTGGCCATGTCTGCCGCCGTCGCCGCATTGGCGTCAGATCCCGAATCAGGCCCAACCACGATCCGGCGCGCTTCTGCGGTCGACATCTCCTACCCCAGCTTCTGGCGCGACCTCGACCGATTGCGTCATGTCCCCGTCTGAACCGCCGCCGTTCGTCGTCGTGATCTCCGGCCCGTCAGGCGCGGGCAAGGACACCGTGATCGAGCGGGCGCTGGCGCTCGACTCATCGCTGGCGAAAGTAGCGACTGCCAAAACGCGCGCACCGCGGCCCGGTGAAGTCGAGGGGATGCATCACATCTTCCTCAGCGACGTGGAGTTCGACCGCTGGCTGGCAGAGGACGCGTTCCTCGAGCATGTCAGCTCCTACGGCCATCGCAGCGGGGTGCCGCGCGCCGCTGTCGACGAACTGCTGACTCAGGGTCGAACTGTGATCCTGCGGACCGATGTTGAGGGAGCCCGGACCCTCAGGCAACGACTTGACGATCCGCTCTTGGTGTTCCTCACCGTGAGCGACCCGCAGACCCTCGAGCATCGAATCAGGGGGCGCGGGGCGGAGAGCGAGACTCAAATCGCGACAAGGCTGGCGGAGGCGGAATCGGAGATGGCCGAGTCAAGCTGGTTTGACGTCGTGATCGTCAATGCTGAGCACCGCCAGCATGACGCTGCCCGCAACTTGGTCGAAGTGATCGATGCGGAACGGCGACGCAGAGCCTGAGCGACGACGCATATGTCGCTTGCGCAGTTTGACATCGCCTGTATCTCTCGTAGGATTCTGGGAGGGACAGGAGTTCACGATGTCCGTGACGTGGTTCGGTGCTGAGATCGGGACGCACATGCGTCCATCTGCGCACTGCCACACCTCGGGCGGCCAGGGGGTCTGGCGAGGCGCACGCTAAGTCGCCCCGCCGACGCGGCGTTGGGCAACCGATCAAGGAGCCTGCCGCGTCCCACCCGAGGAGCCTCTTCCCATGCCGCTAACCGGCGAACTCAACCCCAGCCTTGACGAATTCAAACAATTGGCCGCCGATGTCCACGCGTCGGGCCGCGGCAACTACGCCGCGGTGTACCGCGAAGTCCTGGCAGACCTCGAAACGCCCGTTTCCGCCTTCCTCAAGGTCAAGCGCGGCGCCTATTCCTTCCTGCTCGAATCGGTCGAGGGCGGCGAACGTCCCAGCCGTTACTCCTTCATCGGCACCGAGCCATATCGCATATTCCGCGCTCCGTCCGGCAGCGACATCGACCCGCTCAAGGAGGTCGAAGCCGAGTTGGACCGCTTCGACCTCGTCGCCAATCCCGACCTGCCGCCATTCCACGGTGGGGCGGTCGGATATCTCTCTTACGAATCAGTTCGGCACTTTGAGCCGCGCGTCCAGCCGGCCAACCACGATCCTCACGGCCTGCCCGAGGCGCTGTTCCAGTTCGTCGACACGGTGCTGCTCTTCGATCACCTCAAGCACGTCATCAAGGTAGTCACACATGCCCGCCTCGACGGCGATGTCGAATCCGCCTACCGCGCTGCCGAATTCCGCATCAACGAACTCGTCGAGCGCCTCCAGTCGGGCCCGTCGATTCCGCCCGGCGATGCGCCCGAGCCCGTTGGGCACTCCAGCGCGATCCGCTCGAACATGGAGCGCGAAGCGTACTTCTCCGACGTCAAACAGATCATCGACTACGTGATCGCCGGCGACATCATTCAGTGCGTCTACTCGCAGCGATTCTCGCGCGAGACCTTCGTCCATCCCTTCAACGTCTACCGCACCCTGCGCACCGTGAATCCCTCGCCATACACCTACTACCTCGAAATGGCAGACCACCAGATTGTTGGCACGTCGCCGGAATTGCTGGTGATCGTCGAGGACGGCAAGGTCTCGACCCATCCCATCGCCGGCACCCGGCGCCGCGGCTTCAGCGACGACGAAGACGCCGAGCTTGAGGCCGAACTGCGCGCCGACGAGAAGGAAATCGCCGAACACGTGATGCTGCTCGACCTGGGCCGCAACGACATCGGCCGGGTTGCGAAGCCCGGCACGGTCCGGGTCACGCAGGAGCTCGATGTCGAGCGCTATAGCCACGTCATGCACCTCGTCTCACACGTCGAGGCAGAACTGGCCGACGGCGCTACCTCGTTCGACGCGGTCCGTGCGACCTTTCCCGCTGGCACGGTCTCGGGCGCGCCCAAGATCCGGGCCATGGAAATAATCTCCGAGCTAGAGGAGGACCAACGCGGTCCCTATGCCGGAGCGCTCGGCTACTTCGGTTTCGGCGGAAATATGGAAACCGCGATCACGATTCGCACGATCATCATGCAGGATGGCGTCGCCTCGGTGCAGGCCGGCGGCGGAATCGTCTTCGACTCCAAGCCGACGAGTGAGTTCGACGAAACCGTGAACAAGGCGATGGGCATGTTCACCGCTCTCGATCTGGCCGAGGAGCGCTCGCGCACCAGCGCGGTTGCCGGCGGATCGCGGGGTTACTGATGCCCCAGTCGCTGATCATCGGCTACGGCGTCGTCTTCGACGATGCCGGCCGCGTCCTACTGCTTCGGCGTCGCGCACATGAGTCGCTGTGGCCTACCCATTGGTGGCTCCCCGGTGACGTCACGCCGCTCTCCGAGGAGCCCGACGACACGGTCCCGCGACTGTTCGAGCATCTCTTCAGGCAACGCGTCCGAGCTGCATACGCGCACACCGTCTATGGCGCGGAGCCGTCCAGCGGACGTCACACCGTTCATAATGCCTACCTCGTGACGGTCGAAGAATCCCTGGACGGTGCTCCCAAGGATGAAACCAACCGCTTCGAGGCGATCGAATGGTTGGAGGTACCGTCCGCGATCGCCGAACTGCCGGAGCAGCAAGCGGAATTGCTCTCCACGGTCGTGGAACGACTCGAGTCAGGATGGGAGTTCACCATCGATTCGACTCTCGACGATCTCTTCGCGGAGTCGGAACCTCCGCCTTCGAACTCGATTCCCACCAGGACACACGTCGAACGCCGCGTCGCAGGCGACGCCATCCTCTCTGAGCTCGCCGGCCAGCCAGGATTTGCCCAGGCGATCGAGTCGCGGATGGGGCCGTTTGGCTCGTATCTCGTCGACCACATCTGGGGCGACATCTGGCAGGACGGCCTGCTCTCACGCAGGGATCGCAGCCTCGCCGCCATGTCGGCGGCTGGCGCGCTCATGCAGGTCGACGGATTTGCCTTCAACGCCTCGATCAGTCTGCAAAACGGTCTGAGTCGCGACGAGATCGTTGAGGTCTGCGTCCAACTCACCGTTGAGTGCGGATTCCCCTATGGGAACCTCGCGCTGACGCGAGTGCTCGGAGACTGGGCAAGCGCGGGCGATCCCTACCAACCATCTGCCGCGATTGGAAAGGACGACGCTCAGCGTCGCGTTGACGCCGCTGAGGTTTCGGAAGCACTGACCGGACGCCGCTCGGATGCACAGAGCATTGCCGCGGACGCGCAACGCCAACTCGGGTCCCTCGGCCGGCTGACGATCGACTGGTCCTGGGGCGATGTCTGGAGCCGCGATGCGCTGTCTCATAGAGATCGAGCCCTGGTCGTCCTGGTGATGCACCTCTCCATCGGACGGCAAGGAGAGTTGGAGGCGGATCTACAAACTGCGCACCGCCTCGGCTGCTCCTGGGACGAGCTCGACGGCGTGATCGCGATCGCCTCCGCCTTCTGTGGATTGCCGCGAGCCTCCGACGCCGCACGCGTACTGCAACGGCATCGCGATTGACCTTGCCTGCCTAGAATGCGCGCCAACGAGACACGCATGGACATGAAGAAATGAGGATGTGAGATGCCAACTCACGCAGAGCGACGCAAAGCAGGCAGTGAGTTGCTGTCCGAGATGACCGGCCAACCAGTCGGCTTCGCATCCGCTGCCGAACAGCGCACCGGAGCCTTTGGCAGCTACGTCGTCGACTACATCTTCGGCCAGGTCTGGCAGGGAGATGAGCTTTCGCGACGCGACCGCAACATCGTCGCCCTCGCAATGCTGGGCGCACTCGAACGCTTGCAGGCGGTCCAGTTTCACGCCAGTTTCGGTCCGGCCAACGGTGTCACCCGCGAAGAAATGACCGAGATCGCCCTGCAGATCGCCGGCTACTCGGGATTTCCCGCCGGCAACGAGATGATCAACGCGCTCGTCGAGGCCTGGAGCAAGGCCGACGGCAAGCCTTACCTGATCCCTCCTGCCGAATACAAGGACGACGAACAGCGCCACCGCGACGCAGTCGACGTCATGCGCACGCTCAACGGTCGCGACGAAGCACAGGATCCAGCCGAGGCGCTGGCCGGTATGGAGAGGATCGGCCCGGTCGGCAAGCTCGCCTTTGAGTTCGCCTTCGGCGACCTCTGGTCGCGTTCGCAGCTCTCGCGCCGCGACCGCTCCTTGGTTGTGGTTTCAATCCTCGTGGCGCTGAACAAGACCGAAGAGTTGCAGTTCCACATCCCCGGCGCGCTCAACCACGGCGTCACAGAAACCGAACTAGAAGGCGTGATGGCGACGGCCGCGCCGTACTGCGGATTCCCGCGGGCGGTCGAGGGCTTCCGCACCATGCACCGTGTACTCCGCGAACGGGAGTCGCAGGAAAGGGGCAACGATGGCGGTTGACACCTTACTGATCGACAACTACGACTCCTTCACCTACAACCTCTACCAGTACCTCTGCGAACTCGGAGCCGATGTCGTCGTGCACCGCAACGACACGATCTCACTCGATGAAATCGAAGCGCTGGAGCCTCGACGGATCGTAATCTCGCCAGGACCAAAGACTCCGAAAGAGGCCGGAGTCAGCGTCTCCGTGCTGCAACGTTTCAGCCCAACGATTCCAACGCTTGGTGTCTGTCTCGGACACCAGGCAATCGGCGACGCGTTTGGCGCGACCGTCGGGCCCGCAGGCGAGATTCGCCACGGCAAGGTGTCCTCGATCGAGCACGACGGCACGGGCGTCTTCGTCGGGCTGCCCAATCCGATCGAGGCGACGCGCTATCACTCGCTAATCGTCGAGCCCGACACCTTGCCCGACCAAATCGTTCCCACCGCCTGGTGTGAGCGGATCGACGGCAGCGGCAAGATCCTAATGGGCATGCGGCACACCGAATTCCCGATCGAAGGCGTTCAGTTCCATCCTGAATCGATTCGCACCAAGACCGGACACGCGATCCTGCAGAACTTCCTCGATCAATCTGAGGCCTACCGCCGTGTCTGACGCTGATCTGAGTCGGGCGCTGGTGGCCGCCATCGACGACGGCCGAAGCCTGACCGACGCCGAGGCCTCGGCGGCGATGGATGCGCTGATGTCCGGCGAGGCCGATGAAGTCCAGGCCTCGGCACTACTCACCGCTCTGCGGATGAAGGGCGAGTCCCTCGACGAAGTCGTCGGCCTCGCCCGCGCCATGCGCGAGCACGCCCTGCGAGTCGATCTCTCCGACCTCCCGCGATTGGCCGACACGGCCGGCACCGGAGGTTCAGGCAAGCACACGTTCAACTCCTCGACCGCGGCAGGATTCATTCTCGCCGGTTGCGGCGTGCCGGTAGCCAAGCACGGCAACCGCGCGATGTCCTCCAGCGTCGGCAGCGCCGACGTGCTTGAGGCGCTCGGCGGTCAAGTAGCGTTGAATCCGGAGCAAGCAGCCCGACTCATCCGCGAGGTCGGATTCGGCTTCCTCTTCGCCCAGGCCTTTCATCCGGCCATGCGATTCGTCGCTCCGATCCGTCGACGGATCGGCATCCGAACCGTGTTCAACATCCTTGGACCGCTGACCAACCCCGCTCGCGCAACACACCAGCTGATCGGAGTCGCCCGACCCGAACTCGGCCCGCTGATGGCGACGGCGCTGGGCCGGCTCGGCGTGCGACGCGGACTGGTCGTGCATGGGCGCGAGGGTGTAGACGAAGTGTCACCGTCAGGTGAGACCGCCTGTTGGCAGATCGATGGCGACCAGTTGACCGAGTTCACCGTGTCACCCCAGGATTTCCAGATCCGCCCAGTTCCGCTCTCCGCAGTGCGGGGCGGTGACACGGCAAATGGCTCAGCAGCGATGATGCGCGAGGTGCTGGGCGGCAAGACGTCGGCGCTGACCGGCTTCGTAACGCTCAACGCCGCCGCAGCATTGCTGGCCGCCGAGGAAGTCCCAACCTTCGCCGAAGGCGTCAGCCGAGCGGCCGAATGCATCGACGATCAACGGGCCCTGCGCAAACTCGACCTGTGGGTCGAACGCTCACAGGCAATCGCCAACCCAACCGAAGCGACCGAGGCGACATAATGGCGTCCGTCCTGGAGCGCATAGTCGCCGACACCCGCGCCTCGGTTGAGGAACGCAAGCGGAGCACGCCAATCGAGAACCTCACGCGCCTCGCCGTCAAACGACCGAATCGGGATGACTTCGTCGCCGCATTGCGGAAACCTGGCGTCGGTCTGATCGCCGAGATCAAGCGCGGCTCGCCGTCCAAGGGCATGTTCGCACCTGACCTCGTGCCCGCGGATCTGGCTCGGACATACCGAGACATCGGCGCGGTCGCGGTTTCGGTGCTCACGGCTCCGGCGTTCTTTGCCACCGACAACGACCTCTGCGCCGCTGCCGATGCCCTGACAGGCAGCGGCTTGCCCGTACTGCGCAAGGAGTTCCACCTCGATCCATACCAGGTCGCCGAAGCGGCAGCCCTGGGCGCTGACGCCTACCTGCTAATCGCCAAGACGCTCACCGCCTCCGAACTCGCCGAACTCTCCGGCATCGGCCGAGAGTTCGGGTTGACGGCCTTTGTTGAGGTGACCGACGCAAAGGAAATGTCGACCGCGCTCGACGCCGGCGCCCCGGCGATCGGGATCAACAATCGCAATCTGCATACATTTGAAGAGGACCTGGGCACCACGGAACGCCTCCGTCGATTCATCCCCGATTCCGTCCCGGTCGTCGCCGCCAGCGGCGTTCGGACCAGGGAGGACATGAAGCGGATGGAGGATTGCGGTGTCAATGCGGTACTGATCGGCGAGGCGCTGTCATCAGCCGCCGACCCGTACGCCAAAGCACGAGAGTTGCTGGACCGATGACGTTCGTCAAGATCTGTTCTGTTCGAGCAGTCGAGCACGCGGTCTGGGCGCGAGAGGCGGGCGCGGACGCAATCGGCATGATCTTCGCCGAAGCGCCCAGGCGGATCGACATCAAGGTCGCCCGCGCGGTGAGACGCGAACTTGGCCCACGGGTTGAGATCCTGGAATCGAGTCCAGCGACCGCAGAACGCGAGCGCCAGGCCGCCGGTCAGCCGCTGCTCGTCGGCGTGTTCGCGAGACAGTCGGTAGACGAGATCGAGCGAGTGCTGGAGCGAGTCGATCTCGATCTGGTCCAGTTGAGCGGCGGCGAGCATCCGGCCCTCGCCGGACGAATCCGACGCGCCGTCGTCCGCGCAGTCCACCTCGCCGACGGCATGGATGCCGAATCAGTCCTGCGAGAAATCGATCGCGCGCCGAACACGGTCACGATGCTCGACGCCCAGTCGAAGCAAGGCGGCGGTATGGGGCAGCGCATCGACTGGGCGATAGCAGCTGAAGTCGCATCGAGACGTCCGTTGCTCCTGGCCGGCGGACTGAATCCGGACAATGTCGGCGAGGCCGTCCGATCTGTGCGTCCCTGGGCGGTCGATGCCTCGTCCGGTTTGGAGACCGACGGAGCCAAGGATCGCGAGAAAATCCGCGCGTTTATCGCCGCGGCGAAAGGCGAGGATGTGTTGTGACGAGAGAAAGCGGAGCCTTCGGTCCCTTCGGTGGACAGTTCGCGCCCGAGACCCTGATGCCAGCCCTGGCGGAGCTCGAGGAAGCATGGCAACAGGCCCAGTCCGATCCGCTGTTCCGCTCGGAGTTGGACGGCATGCTGCGAGACTATGTCGGTCGCGAAACGCCGCTGACCCACGCTGAACGGCTCTCTGAGCAGCTCGGCGGCGCCCAAATCTGGCTCAAGCGCGAGGACCTTGCCCACACCGGAGCGCACAAGATCAACAACGCGCTCGGTCAGGTGCTCTTGGCTCGCCGGATGGCGAAGCCGAGGATCATCGCCGAAACCGGTGCCGGACAGCACGGCGTCGCCACCGCGACCGCCTGCGCCCGTTTCGGCATCGAATGCGTCGTCTACATGGGTGAGGAAGATGTCCGCCGACAGGCGCTCAACGTCTTCCGCATGAACCTACTGGGCGCGGAAGTT
The DNA here is from genome assembly GCA_034428415.1 of Dehalococcoidia bacterium. Taxonomy (GTDB): domain Bacteria; phylum Chloroflexota; class Dehalococcoidia; order Bin125; family Bin125; genus Bin125. Next base: position 20,604 of record DAOUHS010000210.1, on the reverse strand, counting down.
GTCCCGGTCAAATCAGGTGCGAGAACGCTCAAGGACGCGATCAACGAATCGATCCGCGACTGGGTCACAAACGTCCGGACCACGCACTATCTGATCGGCAGCGCGATCGGACCGCACCCGTATCCCCTGATCGTGCGCGAACTGCAGTCCTGCATCGGTCGTGAGGCCAAAGCCCAGTTGCAGGAGAAGATCGGCGCGCTGCCCGATATCGCTATCGCCTGCGTCGGCGGCGGTAGCAACGCGATCGGTCTGTTCCATCCCTTGATCGATGATCCGGTGCGGCTGATCGGCGTGGAGGCTGCCGGCGAAGGCCTCGAAGCGCGTCACGCGGCCACGCTCTCGGCCGGTTCACCGGGTGTGCTGCATGGCACGCGAACCTACGTACTCCAGGACGAGCAGGGGCAAATCACCGAGGCCCACTCCATCTCAGCGGGCCTCGACTACCCCGGCGTCGGACCCGAGCACGCCTGGCTGATGCTGACCGAGCGTGCGGAGTACGTCTCAGTCACCGACGACGAAGCCCTCGACGGGCTGAAGCTGCTCTCCGAAACCGAGGGCATTATCCCGGCCCTCGAGACGGCTCACGCGATCGCCTACGCCGCCAAGGTCGCGCCCACGATGAGTACCGACGCGACGATCTTGGTCGGTCTCTCCGGCCGCGGCGACAAGGACGTTGAGATCGTCCGCGACGCGCTGGAAGCGCGAGCGCCGTAATGTCACAGGACGCGCTGGAACTCGTAGCGCGGCCTGCTCAGCAACAGTCCAACATGAGGCTGATCGCGCAACCGGCGGCGCAGTCGTTCTCGGTTCCTATCTCGTATGCGCCTCACGCGTGGCTGGACCTGCCGAAGCCCGCTTCCACGGAGCTGATCCCGGCGCGAACGCTGGGTCGGATTCGAATGCCCGTGCGCGTCCTGTCCCTGACGGCCCTCACACTCGCGCTCGCCGCTGGCTGGGCCTTCCTCTTGGTCAGAACCTCCCTCGACGAACACCTCAGTTGGCAATGGTGGCTCGTCGTCATCATGGCGGGTACCAGCCTGGTCACCGTCGTCTGTTGGGTGACGATCCCGCGTTGGATTTTGAAGCGACACCAGTCCAGCAGCCTGGTCGCTTGGCGCCGCCCAACACGGCAAGATGTCAAATGGATATGCGCCGGACTGACCGTCATGGTCGGATTCTGGCTCGTCTACTGGGAAATGGTTCCCTGGACAGGTTGGGAGTGGGCGCTTCCTGTGCCGCTGCCCGACGACGCAAACGTCGTCGCATTCATCTCCTGGTGGCACGCAGCGGTCTTCGCAGCGAGCGCGGTGATAGTGGCGCCAATCGTTGAAGAGACGTTCTTCCGCGGGTTCATGCTGGGCGGTTTGAATCGGGTCTGGTGGTTGATCCCGTCGCTCTTGCTCAGCGCCGCGTTGTTCTCCGCAGTCCACATCAATCTTCGGGTCATTGTTCCGTTCGCGCTGTTCGGTCTGGTGTTGGGTGCGCTCTACCTTCGCACGAAACACCTGACCGCGCCGGCGTTGGCCCACGCCGGGTGGAATCTTGGCGTCACCGTCCTGCTGTTGATCGAGTACGAAGTCGGATGACGAAGCCTCAGATACTCGAAGCAGATGAACGGGCCGAACAGCCGCTAGATGGAGGCCTGGAGGGGTTCAAACTAGTCGGCTGGGGCTTGCTCTGCACGCTCGCCTGGTTGATCGTGCTGGTGATCACCGGCGTGATCGTCCGCGTCATCGACGACGCCGACGAGGCGACCAGCGAAGCCGGCTTACTCGCCTTCGTCATCGGCCAGGGCGCGGCCGGGTTGATCGGCTGGCTGCTCCTGCCCAAGCTCATCATGCGCCGAAGGCGGACGACACAGATCATTTCCTGGCGGCGTCCAACCGGCGGCGATCTCGCCTGGGCCATCGGCGGGCTGCTGCTCATCTACGGCATCCTCTACGCCTACACGGCGATCGTCACCGCTGCAGGGGCCGACTCGCTCGAACCACAGTCCACGATCGATAACGATCGGCTGTTCATCCACACCTCGGTGATGATCGCCTTGGGCTTCCTGGTTATCGTCTGCGCGCCGATCTACGAGGAGGCGTTTGCCCGCGGCTTCCTACTCGGTGGATTACGGCCTCACTGGGGTATGATTCCGGCGTTCCTGATCTCGGCCACTGTGTTCTCCGCCCTGCACGCCGATCTCGGCAGTCTGATTCCGTTCGCCATTGCCGGAGTGATACTTGGAATCGTCTACCTGCGCACCGGTTCGCTGACGGCGGCTTCAATGGCGCATGTCGGCTTCAACGTAATCGGATTCTCGGCGACGCTGGTACAACAACTCGGTTGAGGAGGCACGATGCCGGAACTGGGAAAGCGATATCGCGACGCCTTCGCCGGCTCAGCAGCCCGTGGCGACGGTCCGCTCCTGTTTCCGTTCCTGACGGCCGGCTTCCCGACTCCCGAGGAGACGCCCGAGCTGGTCCGCGCCGCGATCAGAGGCGGAGCAGCCGGATTCGAGATTGGAGTCCCCTTCTCCGATCCGCTGGCCGACGGTCCCGTGCACCAGGATGCCTACACAGTCGCGCTGGCGGCGGGGGCGACGATCGAGACGGCGCTCGATGCCTGCCGCACCGCTCGCCGGACAGCGCCGGATCTGCCGGTCACCCTGATGGGCTACCTCAACCCGTTCCTGTCATACGGATCATTCAGTCGGGACAAGACGCTCGACCCCGGCCAGGCCATCGGCCAAATCATGGAACCGTTGGCGAAGCGCGCCGCCGAGGCCGGCGTTGACGGGGTGATTATCGTCGACCTGCCGGTGGACGAGTCCGATGCGGCACGCGAAGTCTTCGCCCAGCACGGCATCTCCATGGTTTACCTGCTCGCGCCGACGTCGACCGAGGAGCGGATTGCCGCCGTGGCCGAGCGGGCGTCGGGCTTCATCTATCTCGTCTCGCTGACCGGCGTGACCGGCGCACGCGATCAGGTGGCCGCCGATTTCAAGGCCTTCGTCGCTCGGGTGCGAGCTCGGACTGACACGCCGTTGGCAGTAGGATTCGGCATCAGCCGCCGCGAGCACGTCGTAGAAGTCGGGAAACTGGTGCCCGCTGCTATCATCGGTTCAGCGCTGACCGCGACGATCGCGTCGGCGGCCGACGGTGCCCGAGTTGCTGCCGTCGAACGATATCTCGAGGTGGTCACCGGCCGCCGGAGTGAAGAGACAAGTAAGTGAACAGCCGAAGCCCCTTGGTTTTGACGTTCGATGACTGCGTCTATATCTCCGCGGCCGGCATCTTTGAGGCCGGTCGCTAGATCGCGTGCCGACGAGATTCGTCGCATCGCTGATCGCACCGTTGCAGCACCAACAGTCCCTGTTCCAGCTACTGGGAACACGTCTAGGGAACTACTGAGCACCGAACGATGGCCAAACGCGATTCCGATCCTGTCTGGCGTCTACGCGGCATTCGCGGCGCGACGACGGTCGACGCCAACACGCGAGCCGACATCATCGACGCCACTGAGGAGCTGCTCGCCGAAATGATCGTCCAGAACGACATCGAGTCGAGCGAGGTGGCCTCGGTCTGGTTCACGACCACTCCGGATCTCAATGCGGAGTTCCCCGCAGTTGCTGCGCGCCTCACCTTCAAGTGGAGTCACGCCGCCCTGATGTGCGGACATGAGATGCAGGTGCCCGGGTCGCTGCCCTCCTGTTTGCGGATCCTGTTGCACGTCAACACGCTGCTCAGGCAAAACCAGATCCAGCACGTCTATCTGCGTGGGGCCAGGGTGCTACGAACGGACTTAACGGTTAACACAGAAACATCACGTTCGGTCCGAGATTTCCTGAGAAGCTTCAAGGGAGATCCCGAACCGTCTATCGAATGAGCGAGAAGGTGACGACATGCTGATTGTCATGAGAATGGGCGCGACCGACGAACAGGTTCGGGGTGTGCTCGCACGACTGAAGGAATTCGACCTCGAGGGCCACCTGTCCCCCGGTAAGGAACGCGTCGTGATCGGCGCGGTGGGCGTGATCGGGGATCCCGACATCCGCGCTCAAATGGGTCGCATGAGCGGCGTCGACGAGGTCATCGCCATCTCCCGTCCCTACAAGTTGACGGGACGCGAGTTCCAGAAGAACGACACCGTGATCGAGGTCGGCGGCGTCAAGATCGGTGGCGGGACCATGGTCGTGATGGCCGGGCCCTGCTCAATCGAGAACGAGGAGCACATGGTCACGACCGCCAAGGCTGTGGCCGCCTCAGGCGCGCAGATCCTGCGCGGCGGCGCATTCAAGCCTCGCACCTCGCCCTACGCCTTCCGCGGTCTCGGAGAGGAAGGTCTCATACACCTGGCGGCCGCTCGCGAAGAGACCGGCCTACCCGTGATCACCGAGGTCATGGAAGCGCGGGACGTGGAGCTGGTCGCCCGCTACGCCGACATCCTGCAGATCGGCACGCGCAACATGCAGAACTTCATGCTGCTGGACGAGGTCGGCCTGGCGCGCAAGCCGGTAATGCTCAAACGCGGTCTCTCAGCAACAATTGACGAGTGGCTGCTTGCGGCCGAGTACATCATGGCCAAGGGCAACCGCGACGTCATCCTCTGCGAGCGCGGCATACGTACCTTCGAGACCGCCACACGGAACACACTCGACCTCTCCGCGATTCCCGTCGTCAAACGACTCAGCCACCTGCCGATCGTCAGCGACCCGGCGCACGGCACCGGCCACTGGTACCTGGTTGAGCCGATGGCACGCGCGTCAATGGCGGTCGGTGCCGACGGCTTGATGGTCGAGGTGCATCCCAACCCGGACCACGCGCTGTCCGACGGACCGCAGTCGCTGACACTTGAGAACTTCGACTCCCTGATGCGCTCGCTGGAGCGAATCGGCGAGGCCGTCGGTCATCCGCTGGCACCGCAGCCGCAACTCTCCGCCGTCGCCGACTAGGGTCGACCCGCGACCAAGCCGCAGTCGAGGCCGTCAGCCGCGCTAGAACTCACTCGTGAGGGCGCGTCGCGCAGCCTCGTCGCGTTGGTCGGCGTCCTGAGACTGCTCGCTCTGTTGGACTTTGAACTCGAGCTGGTCAACAGCACCCGTGACCGAAGTCTGCATGGTGCGAAGTTGGTCGCTGAGACGACGCAACATTTCCAGCGAGTATCGATCTGCTTCAAGGGCCTGCGAGACAGCCTCGGTGGTCGCCTGACCGCGGATCGCGGCAGCTTCTTGGTTAGCTCGCGTCGTGGCCTCGGTTGCGGACTGGTAAGCCTGATCGACAATACTCTGGGCCCGCGCCTCCGCGGCCTGCACCAACTCATGGACTGAGACCTGCTGTTCGGCATCCTGTCGAGCCTGCTGCGCGAGGATCGCCGCCTCTTCCTGGGTGTTCTGCAGCAGTCGCTCGCGCTCCTCAAGTAGCCGTTGTGCCTGGTCCGCCGACGCCGGAGCAGCCATGCGCAGGCGGTCGATCAGGTCAAGCAGTTGCTCGCGGTCGACAGTCCAGCCCGAGCCGAAGCGACTGCGTCGACCCGCCAATACTGCTGCTTCAATCTGTTCAATCAGCTCAAGGAGGTCGATGATGAACTCCTGCCCGTTGACTCGCCTCGGTCAACCCTGGATCTGACTCTAGCGCAGGGTCGGCCGAGCGAATCTGCGAGGCGAATCAGCGCTGAGGCGGGCCGTACCGCTCGATCAGGGCCTCGTTGACATTGGGTGGGACTAGATCGTCAACCGCCTGCTTCAAGGAAGCCAATTCTCGAATCCGGCTGGCCGAGATGAACAGGTGCTCATGGCCAGCCATCAGGAAGACCGATTCGATGTGCGGCGCCATCTTCTTGTTCATCAGCGCCATATCGAACTCAGCTTCGAATCCGGTCACCGCGCGGATACCGCGGACGAGCACGCTGGCGCCCACCTCATCGGCAAAGTTAACGACTAACCCGGTGAACTTGGCCGCGTGAACGTTCGGGCAGTGCTTGGTAGCGCCCTCGATCATTGCCAGACGCTCGTCCACGTCGAAGGTTTCGCTCGAGCGCGGATAGATCGCCATGACGACTTCTTCGAACATGCCTGCAGCGCGTTGGACGATGTCCAGATGACCGTTGGTGATTGGGTCGAATCCGCCGGGATAGAGCGCGATCGTCATGATGGGGCCTCCGCGCGATACGTGTCGACAGCGCCGTCACCATAGCGCCGTTGGTCAATCCGCACTAGCCCGGCGATCCTATCTGGCGGCGCGGGAACTCCTCCCGACGCTCTGGTCAGGCGTCTCCAGACGGCAATCGCGCCTGGCGGCAAGCTGGCCCGCTCCATGAGCGCCTCGATGACTGGTGTTGCGTCGACTCGATAGGGCGGATCGATGAAAATCAGTTCGGGATCGAGCGGAATCCGCGAGAAGCAGCGTTCAACCGGCAAACGATGCACGCGGGCTTGCTCGGTTAGTCCCAGTTCCTGCAGATTGCGGCGAATCACGGCGCAGGCCGGCCCCTTGCGCTCGACGAAATCGACCGAGTCGGCGCCTCGGCTCAACGCCTCGAGTCCGAGATAGCCTGCTCCTGCGTAAAGGTCGAGAACCCGCCCACCCTCGACCAGATCCTGGATCTGCGGTCGGTCGAAGATGGCCGAGCGAATGACCGCCGTGGCGGGACGGGTGCCGTTGGCTGGCGATCGCAAGCGCCGACCGGCCAACCTGCCTCCCACGATCCGGGGCAGCGCCCTCGACATTACTCCGACTCCTCGGCTCGAACCGGAACGGTGATCACGTGCCCGACTCGTACGTCACCGTCTGAGACGACGAGTTGAGCTCGATAGTCACCAGGCGTCGTGGGCAGATCCCAGAACTGCCAGCCGCTACCACTTGCACCTGAGAGCTCGCCGGCCTCGACGCTGAAGATCGGGTCGAAGAGAATCGCATTCGGCAGTCGAAGGTCGGGAATGCCAGCCTCGAAGAAGGCCGCCACAGCCGGCCAGAGATTGGCGTTCGCGGGGTCTGCAGAGGCGTTGCTGATGTACACGCCGCCCAGGCCGTGCCTCGACACCACCTCCAACTGGAACGCCGCGCTGAAGCGGTTGTGGATCCACATGGTGACGGCGGCGCCGGTCTGATCCGGATAGGTGAAGGTCACGATCCGATTGACGCTGTCCCAGCGAATCCCGCCGGCGAGATTGTCGAGCAAGATTGAGGTGCCCTGGAGTGTCACCCGTGATCCCGGTCGGTAAGGACCCGGTTCGCGGATGCTGAGCTCGGAAGCCATGCCCAGTGCATCGCGCTGTGTCATCTCTCGGAATCCCGTCGAATCTCGAATCACCGCATTTGAGCGAAGGGCGAGCAACAGTTTGTTCGATTCGATGCGCTCGATCAGTGTCGGCAGCGAAGCGTCGATCGCGGCCTGGAACACGGTTGGATCGAGTGGCGGCTCAATCACGATGAAATCGGCCGATGCACCGAGTTGCGAGAGGTCGTATGCCCCTTCTCCGACGCCACCGGCCGCAGAGATTGGAACATGCACGGCGAGTCCGCGGTCGTCTCGGTGCAGTCGGTCCGCGAGTTCGCCGATGAATGATGTGAACTGAGACCGCAGCGCCGGAGAGACGTTGAGATAGTGGATGTCGACGCCGTCGTAGCGTCCGCTATTGATTCCGTGTTGGATGTTCGCGATGTGCTGTCGTCGCAGGTCGTCGGATGCAAGGATGTCGTTGACCAACTCAGCCTGATCCGTGGTGGCATAGACCGTCGGCCAGATATTTTGAGGCACTGCTGTTGCGGAGAAGCCCACGCTGCCTAGCAACGACCCGTCGCCGCCCGGCCGCCAGCCGTCGGGATGGACGAGGGTCAGGGAATCGGCGAGGATGGATTGCGGTTCCTGACCGCGGGGCAATCTGCCGGCGATGACGTCGCGGAACTGCAGACGTCGAAGAATCGCCAGATTTTCCGGAGGCTGGCTCAGCGTGATCCGCGCTGAGACCCGATCGCTGCTCAAGGCGGCGTCGCCGAGCCTGATCCAATCCTCTCCGTCCCACGTGTATGCGCCAAGATTCCTGGCATCTTGTGTCGGGGTCGTCAGGCGAAGTTCGAACGCAAAGGGCGGTTGGCGACCTTCCGGGTAGAAAAACTCATAGATTGGCGAGGCAGCTCCCAGTACATCGGGAATTGGCGGAACAGGATCCATCAACCGCGCCTCGTACAACACCGGTAGGGAAGTCTCCAGGTCATCGTCGACCACAGCGCCGGTCGCTTCATCCGACGTGAAGCTCGTGTCGATTAATCCAGGCTCGAAGAAGAGTACGATGATCACTGCGGCGAGGAGGGCCGCGATGATCAAGATGAGCATCACGCCGAGGCCACGGCCGCCAGTCGGCGGAACGCCTTGACCGCCGCCCCCGCGTTGCCCCGCCCCCCCCAGCCGCCTCGAAGGCGCCGGAACCGAAGCGGGCGGCGGATCCGGTGTAGATTCGAACGGCGCGGAAGCCTGGGGCTGTCGTGCCCGGCGACCTCGACGAGGCGGCTCCTGTGGAGGCTCGCCGATACGTCTTACGGGTCGCGGCTGCCACTCGCCGCCATCACGGGTCGTCACGGCGATCGCAAGTCGGGCGCGATGTTGAGGCGGTAATCTTCACCTCCGCGATGGATATGGACGACCACCGGCACCATTGGTTCGAGCGTCGCCAGCACGTTCAAATAGGGAGATTCGGCGTTGATCGGCGTTCCGTTGAGTTCGCGCAGTACATCGCCGGGTCGGATCCCGGCTCGCGCGAATGCGCCCCGCCGCGTCAACTCAATCAGGAATGAGCCTTCAGTGACCTCGAGATCGAGTTGCTTAGCCGCCGTCCGAGTGAGCAGGCGTTCGTCGACAACGCCAAACGTAGGTCGTGGATAGAATCCCTGCTCCGCGATGGCTCGTGCCACTTCCAGCACCGCATCGATCTGGACGGCGAATCCAACACCGTCCACAAACTCTCCCTCGCGAGTGGTCCGGGCGATCACCGCGGTCATTCCGACAATGTCACCGTTCAAGTCGACGAGGATCCCACCGGAGTTGCCGTGATTCAGCGCAGCATCAGTTTGGATTAGATTGTCCTGTTCGTACCGCTCTCTGAAAAATGAGGTATCCGGATCGCTAACGATGCCAACTGTGACAGCAATTTCCTGTCCCAGCAGCGTATTGCCAACCGCCAGCACGGTCTCACCAGCGTCAACAGAGTTTGCCCTTCCGAAAGAGGGAACGATGAGCTGTTCAACGCTCTCGGTCTCATCGATCCGCAGCACCGCCACATCGGAGAATGGGACATCATTGCCGACCGGCCGAGCCATATGTCGGTCGCCATTGGGGAAAATGACGACGAAGCTGGTCTTGTCCTCCAGAACATGGGCCGCGGTCACGATGTGCCCAGCTTCGTCCAGCACGAACCCGGTCGCCAGCGCGGCCGGAACGACAACCACGCCCTCTTCGTTTGTCCGTTCAGGACCTTCGGCGTCTATGATCACGACCGATGCGGAGACCTGTTCGTATACCTTTGCGATTTTGCTCTCCTGCGCCGACATTGTGTCGTCAATCCGGGAAGCCAATTCGTCGCTAGATTCCTGCATGGCTCGTTCGACAGCCGGTTCAACGGCTTGCGCAACCGCGGCCTCCACGGCGGCGTCAAACTCCTCTTGCGATCGACCATCGTCACTGTCCAGAACTGCCACCACAACAGCGCCGCAAACGGCGCCGATCAGTGCTGAGATGAGGGAGATTGTGAAAATGTGACGCACGTTACACGGATGTCTGAGTGCGCAAGGCTGATCCGTCGTTCTTGGCTGTTATCGTAGCTTGCCATAAAGTCCTTATGAATCTCGCAGGTTGGACTGGTCAGGCTGGACACGTGGTACTCCGACGTTCAGTTCCCATCACCGCAGATGGTCTGCAGCGGTTGCGAAATGAGCTGGTCACGCTGAAGGAACGGCGTCGGCAGGCGGCGGAACTGATCCAGCAGTCGCGCGAGGATTCACCGGGCGCGCGCGACGAAGGTGAAGGCAGCGAGACCAAGAACGAACAAGCTTTTATTGAAGGCCGAATTCGCGAGATCGAAGCAGTTGTCTCCGCCGCCGAGATCATTGACGAGCGGGAAGTCCAAGGTTCGGACATCGTCCGGATCGGGTCGACGGTCACGGTCCGACCGATGCCCAAGCGCACGGATGTGGACTACCGTATCGTCGGACCGGCTGAGGTCGACCCGAAGAACGGTTTCCTCTCCGATGAGTCGCCGGTCGGCAAGGCCTTGCTTGGCGCCAAGGTTGGCGACACGGTGGAAGTCGCGACGCCGACCGGCGTGCGCAAGTTCAAGGTGAAGGCAATCTCGTAGACGAGCGCGGTCTCCCCGCTCAACCTCTTGCGGCGGTCGGGAGACCGCCGATCATTATGGGGTGCACAGAATCGATGCATATCGAGGGGAGCGTCCGAGATGAGTTCGACTGAGTCGGATCCGATTTCGGATACGCAAGCGCAGATCGAATCCGGGCTCGCCGAAAGCCGTCGCCTGCGCGAGATCATGTTCGAACGCCACGCCAAGGCCGAGGCGCTGCGGGGCAGCGGCATCGATCCCTATCCGCGGCGAACCGGCCGGTCCCATGCCATCGGCGAAGCCATCAGTCTGTTCACGGCACACGAGGCCGAGTCGCCTGAGCGCGAAGGACCGATCGTCACGTTGGCTGGCCGGATCGTGGCGATCCGCAACATGGGCCGGATCGCATTTGTTGATCTTGAGGACGACAGCGGACAGATCCAGATTCTCGCCAGCCAGAGAGCGCTCGGCGAGTCGTGGGGCCGGCTCGACGCGTTCGACCTCGGAGATTTCCTCGAAGCAGTGGGACCGCTAACCCGCTCCAGGCGCGGAGAGATCTCGGTCCAAGCCGACTCAATCGTGATGTTGAGCAAGACATTGCGTCCGCCACCCGAGAAGTACCACGGACTGCAGGACGTCGAGACACGTTACCGCCAGCGCTACCTCGATCTGATCGCAAACGATGAAGCGAAGGAGGTATTGCGCACAAGATCCCGAGTCGTCTCAGCGATGAGGCGGTTCATGGACGATCGTGGATTTATCGAGGTTGAGACGCCGGTGCTTCAGGCGGAAGCCGGCGGCGCAGCGGCACGTCCATTCCTCACTCATCTGAACGCCCTCGATGAACCACGCCAGCTCCGGATCGCGCTGGAACTGCACCTCAAGCGGCTCGTTGTCGGCGGATTCGACAGCGTCTACGAGATCGGTCGCGTGTTCCGCAACGAAGGAGTCGGCAACCGCTGGAACCCGGAATTCACGATGCTCGAGAGCTACGAGGCCTACACCGACTATCACGGTGTAGCGGAGATGGTCGAAGCGGCGCTCGCCTATGTCTCCAAGGAGGTGACAGGATCAACGAAGGTGCCATGGCGAGATGGCGAGATCGATTTCACTCCGCCCTTCGAGCGAATCACGATGGTTGACGCGGTGGGTGAACACGTGGGAGTGGATTTCCGCGACTACCCATCGGTCGAGGGGATGGAACAATTGCTTCGCGACAATGGCGTTGGAATACCGCCTGACGCAGGCTGGGGCAAGCTGTTCGATGAACTCGTCTCTGAGCGCGTCGAGCCTCACCTGCAGCAGCCGACGTTCCTGCTCGACTATCCTCTGGCAATCTCCCCGTTGGCCAAGCGCACCGAGTACGACGACACGCTTGTCGAGAGATTCGAACTGTTCGTCGGCGGGTGGGAACTGGCCAACGCCTACACCGAACTCAACGATCCGGTCGATCAGCGAGAGCGGTTCGAGGAACAACTTCGCCTCAAGGCCGCCGGAGACGACGAGGCCGAACTGCTGGACGAGGACTTCATCGTCGCTCTCGAGCACGGCATGCCGCCGACCGGCGGTCTGGGCATGGGCATGGATCGACTGGCCATGCTGCTAACTAACTCCCAGTCGATCCGCGACGTGATCCTCTTCCCGCAGATGCGCAGGCTGTCGATCTGATGTGATCTGGTTAAATCGACTCGCGTGTCACACCAGCCTCGACGAAGCTGTCGATCTGCGATCCTTCAAATCCCAGCTCTGCGAGGATGTCCCGAGTCTCGCTGGCGAACGGTTTGGTCGGCTTCGGTTGCTGGAAGCCCGTTTGGTCCAGCGCGACCGGCGGCGCGAGGATGCGGACCGGTCCGATCTGTGGATGATCGAGGTCGTAAAGCATGTCGTTTGCAGCAGCCTGGGGGTCGTCAAGGATCTCGAACGGAAGCAACACTCGCGAGGCCGGAACACCAACGTCGGCCAACGTCGATTCCCAATCTGAGGTCGTCTGTTCCAGCATGCGCGCTTCTGCTGCGGTCTGGAGGTTCGGGTAGTAGTCGGGATCCTCGACCTCGTCGCCTGCGTGCTGGTCCTCGAGACCAATGGCATCAATGAACGCGGCCCGCAGCTTGCGGCTTCCGCAGGCGATCGCCATCCAGCCGTCGGCAGTGGTGTAGGTGCGGAAGTAGATGTCTGCCATCGTCCGAGCGCGTGCAGACGGTTGAGCCGAGCGCTGCTCGTCATAGGTAGCGCCGCGCTCTCGCATCTCGGCGAGTCGTTGCCGCGACTCATCGTGAATCGGACCGTCAACCAACTCGACGCGCAGCATCTGGTTGTTGTTGAGCGTCATCGCCGCCTGCATCAATGAGGCGTGGACCTCGCCGCCACGACCGGTAGTCGTTCGGCGATAGAGAGCCGAGGCGATTCCGAACGCCAGCGACATCGCCGCCATGTAGTCGGCGCTGACCGGATCGCCGCTCAGCGGTCGGCCGTCCAGTTGTCGACCGTTCGCGACCATCAGACCGCTGCGCGCCTGCACGACGATGTCCATGCCAGCGAGCCCCGCGTCGGGTCCGTAACGACCGAACGGCGTGACCGTTGCGACAATCAGTCGTGGAAATTTCTCTTTGAGTGTTTCCACGTCGAGCCCGAATTGCGCGGCCAAACCAGGGCGGAAATTCATCAACGCCACATCGGCGCGGCTCAGCAGCGCGTCGATGATCTCGTAGGCAGCCTGGTGGCGAAGATGGAGGGGAAGCGATCGCTTCCCTCGATTCCGGGACAGGTAGATGCGTGACTCCATCGGCGCGAGCTGCGCCAGACGGCGGGTCGGATCGCCTTCGAGCGACTCGATCTTGATGACCTCTGCGCCGCCCTCTGCCAGCAGTTGGGCCGCGAATGGGACCGCTACGAACTGTCCGAATTCCACAACCCGAATACCATCGAACGGCTGATCACCCACTGAATCCCACGCATCACTGGACATCGGGCACTTCCCTTCGCCAACCTTCCAAGGGGACGCTATCACCTGCACGAGCAACAGATGACCGAGCGCTACGCGGAAGTCGCAGTCCTAAACGGGAGGCCGCAAGGGGGCGGTTTCACTTATTCCGTGCCGGTGGGCATGCCGTTACGACGCGGCATGTCGGTCGTCGTGCCTTGGCGGACGCAGTGGGCGGCGGGAATTGTCCTTGAAGTCGGGGACGAGTCGGAGATCGCAGAACCGCGCATGATCGAACGCGTGCTCGATCCAGAGCCGGTTGTCACGATCAGGCAGTTGGAGCTGGCCGCCTGGGTTTCCGACCGGTACCTCGCCCCGATTTCGCACTGCGTGGCCCTCTTTCTCCCTCCGGGAACGCCGTCCCGGCCGAGAGGGAAGTCCACCTCGTTCAGGCCGATCGTTCCTGCTCAACCGATAGTCTCGAAGCGGCTGGCGATGGACATAACCCGTCGACAGCTTCGGAGGGTCGCCGAGTGCTGGCCGATGAGCAAGCCTTCCCGGCCGGCCAATCTCCTGCTGCAACTGGCCAATGGAACCCTCGCCATTGACGATGCCGCGCGTCTGATGGGCGGGGTCCGATCGCTGGACAGATGGATCGCTTCGACATCGATGGCTGCCCGCGAGGGCGACCTCGTTCGACTCGTCATTCAACCGGTTGAGGCGCATTCGGCCGCCGATTCCCTGCGCCGCACGGCCGCCGAGCGTAGGCAGCTCGCCCTGCTGCGGTCGCTTGAGACGGGCGAAATCGATGAGTCCGAGGCGAAGCGATCGACCGGCGCGACCACTGCGGACGTCGATGCCCTGGAGCAGAACGGATATCTGAAGCGAGTATCGGAACCTCGATCGATCGGAACTCCCGAAGCGATCGCCTCGCCTCGTTTGATCGATGCACAGAAGGTCGCTGCAAACGAAGTCATTTCCGCTGTTGACGCGGATGGAGGCGAAGCGTTCCTCCTCCACGGAGTGACCGGGAGCGGCAAGACCGAGGTCTATCTCGCGGCGGCGGAACATGCACTGAGTTCCGGTCGAGGTGTGATCGTGCTTGTCCCGGAGATTGCGCTCGCGTCGCAGATCATCCCGCGATTCGAGGCACGATTCCCCGGTCAGGTGGCGGTCAGACACTCGAGATTGGCCGCCGGCGAAGCGCGAGAACAGTGGCGGCAGGTTCATGCGGGGGAGAAACGAATCCTGATCGGCGCACGATCCGCATTGTTTGGTCCGATGCGGAACCTGGGAGTCGTGATTGTGGACGAAGAACACGAATGGACATACAAGCAGGTCGATCCACAACCGAGGTACCACGCGGGTGCGGTGGCGCGGGAGATGGCACGGAGCTGGGGCGTCGTGACAGTCCTCGGCTCGGCGACGCCCGACCTGGTGTCCATGGCAGGCGCCCGGAACGGAACCAGTCGCTTGCTGACGCTGCCAGAGCGGATTCAGGCCGGATCAGGCGCACCGGTCATCATCCCGCAGCCGACCGTGGACGTTGTCGACATGCGAGAGGAGTTGATGGCCGGTGTGCGGTCGACTTTCTCCCGCGAGATGGATGCGGCGATCTCGGAGGCCTTGGTGCGCGACGAACAGGTGCTGTTGTTTCTCAACCGCAGAGGCGTGGCTGCTCTGGTTTGCAGGGCCTGCGGCAATGCAGTCGAGTGTGATCGCTGCGAGGTCACTATGACGATGCACCGACCCGGCCCTTACCTTCAGTGTCACGAGTGCGGTCAGCGTCAGCCGGCCGTGCGGGAGTGTCCGTCCTGTTTCGATCAACGCATCGGAGCGATGAGTTTCGGCACGGCGCAGCTGGAGTCGGAGGTGCGCCGCCGCTGGGGCGATGTGCCGATCACCAGGTGGGATCGCGACACGTCGCGTGCAGCCGGATCACATGAGGCGCTGCTCAGGGAGTTCGCCGAAGGTCGTTCGCGGATCCTGATTGGCACGCAGATGATCGCCAAAGGTCTCGATCTGCCCCGAGTCACGGTTGCAGGAGTCGTCAACGCCGACCTTTCCCTGCGCGAGTCCGACTACACCGCATCGGAGCGAACCTTTCAGCTGCTCTCGCAGGTTGCGGGGCGAGCCGGTCGAGGTGAACTGGGCGGACGCGTGATCATCCAAACGTATGCGCCGGACCACTTCGCCGTTGCCGCCGCGGCTGCTCACGACTACGAGGCGTTCTACCAGGCGGAGATGCAGCTGCGTGCGAAGCTGGATTATCCGCCATTTGGTCGCCTCGCCCGACTGACCGTGTCGCGGTCGACGGCGGTGGACGCCGATCAAGAAGCCGAGCGACTTACCAGCGAGTTGCTGCGATTGAGGGCAGGGACGCCTGGAGCATTAGTGCAAGTGATTGGTCCTGCACCGGCGAGTCCCGCACGGCGACGCAATCTATGGCGGCGACAGGTGCTGCTCAAGGGTGAAGAGCCGGCTCGGCTGTTGTCGCAGATCGAGCTGGCGCGCGGCTGGTCGGTCGACATCGACCCGGTCGACTAGAACGCTTCGAAGGCGACGCGCGCGGCTACCAATAGCATCCCGGCCGCGAGCAGTCGCGAGAGCCACGACTCCCTAATCCTTGAGGCGACGGCAAGCCCGATCGGATTGGCGATCATCGCCCCGATCAAGAGCGGCGGCACGTCGGAGAGCGGATCGCCGAAATGCTGCGTCGCGGTGTGAAAGATGACCACGACGAACGCGATACTGGTCACGATTCCGTGTGAAGCGGGAACTCCAAGCCAGGCCGGCATCCGCATCACGCGAATTGTGATGGTGGCGAAGAACAATCCGCCTCCGATGCCGGCGAGCGACGTAAGGATCGAGGTTACTCCGATCACGGCCAGTGAGCGGCGGACGGGTATCCAGTAGAGGTAGAGTTCGCCGCCACTGTCGCGGATCATGCGTCTCCAGCCGCGGCGGCCGACGGTTCCAGCATCGCCCGTGGGGCGCCAGATCAGGTATGCGCCCAGGACGGCGAGGAGCGCGGTGAATCCCCCGGCGAAGACCTCTCGCGGTAGTTGGGCGGTGCCGGTCGCGCCGATCAGACCGGCCGGCACGGCGATGGCAGCGGCCATGCCAACGGCGCGGTAGTCGACTCGCTTTTGTCGCGCCAATCTTGCGGCCGCCAGCCCGGAGGTCGCGAGCACGAGGCACATCGAGGCGAGGGCGACCTCGGCGGGACTGGATTCGGCGTGACGGGTGAGGAGCACCGGCGCGAAGAGGAAGCCGCCGCCTGCTCCAACGGCGGTGGCGTAAACGCCGACCGCGATCCCGACTCCGATCAGGGCGACGAATTCCAGCCAATCCATCCGCGCAGACTACGAGCATGCAACCCCAGAGCGCCTACTGCTTGGGAATCTTTGGCAGGAGCCAACTGAGGAAGGCGTCCTGACTGCGAGTCTGCATGTAGAAACGTCCGGGTCCCTCGAGCTTGCAGACCAGGCCTTCGCCGGAGAGGATCGTCGTCTTCCAGCCGCCTGAGCGTCCGACGCTGTACTTGACCGACTCGTCGAAGGCGACCATGTGGCCGGTGTCGACGGTGTATTCCTCGCCGATGTTGAGTTCCTTCAGGTGAATCGCGCCGTAGCTGGAGAGGAAGAGCAGTCCATAGCCGGTGCAGCGCAGCAGGATTAGACCTTCGCCGGAGAAAAAGCTCTTCGCGCCGCCCCAGGAGGTGTCGACCTCGATCTCGGGTGTGGCGGCGAGAAACGAGCCCGATTGCACGAGCACGGAGTTGCCGTTCATTTCGATGGCCTGGATATCGCCTGGCAGGCCCGGCGCAATCGCGACCTCGCCCGACTGCTCGGCGGTGAACGTGTTGATGAAGAAACTCTCGCCGCCGAGCACAGAGCGTTTGAGTCCGCCGAACAAGCCGCCCTTGATCTCCGTTTCAATCGAGATGCTCGCCGACATTGAAACCATCGCACCAGCCTCGGCCTGTAGCTTCTCGCCCGATGCCAGTTCAATGCGTGCCAGGGCGTAAGAAGGACGGTGGAGGATGTCGTACTGCATGGGTTGAGCTTCCTTTGCCCGATCAGCCGGTGTCGCGCATGAACTGGCGAACGGCGTTGAGCGTGTCCGGCAGCTTATCGGGCGAGCGGGCATCGACGTCAAGGCAGCGGGCGTTAGGGGCTTCGTTGCAGATGCGATGTCCGATGCCGGTGGGATGGAAGGGGTCGGCTCCGGGGATGACCAGCATTGGTGAGTAGGAGCGAGTGAGGGCGACCTCGTTGACGGAGAAATATGGGGAGCCGGACGGCCACATGCCGTCTCGGAACTCGACGACGAGCGCGATGTAGGTCTCTCGGCGGAGGGTTCTGAGGGCGTCGGCGAAGAGAGGCTCGTCGTGGATTCGCTGGGCGAAGGGGCCGGCCTCGTTGTTCTGCATGAAGATCGGGTCGCGCTGGGCGGATACGATCACGGCCTCCAGGCCTTCGGCACGGGCGAGCCGGATGGTGGGATTGAACATGTCGTAGAAGGTCTCGGGCGAGTTGGTCTCGTCGAGTCCGACGGGGTCCTGCATGATCAGTCCGCCGACGCGGGCGGGGGCCTGGTCGGCGATGCGGAGCGCGTAGGCGCATCCGATGCAGCCGCCCATCATGTGGGCCCGCTGGATGCCGAGGGCGTTGAGGACGGCGATCTGGTCGAGCATGGCCTTGTCGTAACTGAAGGGCTCGAGCGCGGTCTTGCTCTGGCCGCAGTGGCGCTGGTCCATGCCGATGACGGTGAACTCGTCGGAGAAGGCTTCGATCGGGTTGATGCTCGAGCGCTGCCAGAATTCGATCTGGGAGTTGACTCCGCCCGGCGCGAAGAGCAGGAGGGGCGTGCCGCCGTTGCCCTCGCCGAACACCTCATAGTGGATCGTCGTGCCGTCCGGTCTCATCACTTCAGCCATTACCTCGCTCCTCTCCAGCGGGCACAGTCTATCGGCAGGGTATTTTTCGCTACTCTGCTGCTATTCCATGATTGGCAGTCCTGATTGGTAGGAGTTGGCATGGTCACGACCGAAGCTCCGCGACTGACGCTCGACACGCTGGATATCACCGACTCTGACCGCTACCGGGACCACGGGTATCCGTGGGCGGAGTGGGATCTGTTGCGTCGGGAGGCGCCGGTCTACTGGTATCAGCGGCCGGGATTTGAGCCCTTCTGGGCGATTACCAAGCATGCGGATATTCGCTTCATCAGCGCTCATCCGGAGCTGTTCTCGAACTCGCAGATGTTGCGACTCAACACGGCGCAAAAGCTAGCCCAGAATCAGCTTGAGCGAGAATTCCAGACCCATCGGCACGGGGGCGATCCTTCCGATCCGCAGGACTTCATCTGGATGGAC
Source organism: Dehalococcoidia bacterium (assembly GCA_034428415.1). Lineage (GTDB taxonomy): Bacteria > Chloroflexota > Dehalococcoidia > Bin125 > Bin125 > Bin125. Next base: position 1,992 of record DAOUHS010000210.1, on the reverse strand, counting down.
CCGCCCGAGCATCGGCAGCACCGCGGCATCGTTGCGCGGCACTTCACCCCGCGCATGATGAAGACGCTTGAGGACCACTTCGCCGACCTGGCGGAGGACTACGTCTCGGACTTCGCCGACAAGGTGGTGGCCAGCTTCGCGAAACAGGGCACCGATTCTGCAGTGGATGTGGTGCACGAGCTCTCGGCGAAGCTGCCGGTTGCGGCGATCTGCGACATGGGCGGTGTGCCGGAGGAGGATTGGGACAAGATCTTTGAGTGGACTGAGGCGTTCGCCGGGCAGGACGATCCGGAGTACTGGGAACCGGGTGAGAACTCGTTCCAGGCGACTCAGCGGATCGTTGGGCAATGGTTCCGCCACACGCAGGGACTGATCGCAGAGCGTCATCGGAATGGGTTTGGCGACGACTTGCTGAGCGATCTGTTGCAGGCGGAGATCGATGGTCGGAAGTTGACGCCGGACGAGGTGCACAACTACTTCTTCCTGTTGCTCGCGGCAGGGAATGAAACGACTCGCAATGCGATCACGGGCGGGGTGAAAGCGCTGCTCGATCATCCGGAGCAGATGCAGATGCTGGTCGAGGATGAGTCGCTGGTGCCGTCGGCGGTGGAGGAGATCCTGCGCTGGACATCGATCGTGATCCAGTTCCAGCGCACCGCGGTCGAGGATGTTGAGTTGGGCGGACAGCGGATTCGCAAGGGTGAGTCGGTGGTGCTGTGGTATCCGTCGGCGAATCGGGATGAGGAGATCTTTGAGGACCCGTACAAGTTCGATATCACTCGAACGGAGAACGACCACTTTGCGTTCGGTGGATACGGGGAGCATTTCTGTCTGGGGGCGAACCTGGCTCGCTGGGAGATGCGGTCGATTTTCCATGCGCTGCGTCCGATGTTGCCGCAACTGGAGATCGCTGCCGATCCGGAGTACGTGATTTCGTTCCTGCATGTGGGTGGGATCAAGCGTCAGATGGTTCGCTACCGGCCGGCTTGATCGGGAGGCGGCCTTAGCATTTGATCTCACAGGATTGAGAGGGCTGGACATGGTTATCGCCGAAGCACCGGGACTGACACTGGACACGGTCGACATCACGGACTCGGACCGGTATCGGAATATTGGTTATCCCTGGGCCGAGTGGGATCTGTTGCGGCGAGAGGCGCCGGTTTACTGGTATCAGCGGCCGGGATTTGAGCCATTCTGGGCGATCACCAAGCATGCGGACATTCGCTATATCTCCTCGCATCCCGAGCTGTTCTCGAATACGCAGATGCTGCGGTTGAACAAGGCGTCGAAGTTGGCGTCGGCGCAACGACAGCGGGAAGCGGGGACGAACCGCACGGGCGGGCATCCTGACGATCCACCCGACTTTATCTACATGGACCCGCCGGAGCACCGGCAGCATCGGAGCCTCGTTGCTCGGCACTTCACGCCGCGAATGATGAAGATGCTTGAGGATCACTTTGCCGAGATGGCGGAGAACTACGTCTCGGACTTTGCCGACAAGGTGGTCGCCGATTTCGCCGCGCGCGGGTCAACATCGGCAGTTGACGTGGTGCATGAGCTCTCGGCGAAGCTGCCGGTGGCCGCGATTTGCTCGATGGGCGGCGTGCCGGAGGAAGACTGGGACCAGATCTTTGAGTGGACTGAGGTATTGGTGGGGGCAGAGGATCCTGAGTATCGACTTCCGGGCGAGACGCCGAGCCAGGCGAGTCAGCGGATTTCGGTCGAGTGGTTCCATTACAACAACAACCTGATCGAGGAGCGCAAGCGCAACCTGGGCGACGATTTGCTCAGCGATCTGCTGCGGGCGGAGGTCGATGGGCGCAAGCTGACTCCAGGTGAGATCCACGGCTACTTCGTGCTGCTGCTCGCGGCCGGGAATGAGACGACTCGGAATTCGATCTCGGGCGGGGTCAAGGCGTTGATCGATCATTCGGAGCAGATGCGGATGCTGGTTGAGGACGAGTCGCTGGTGCCGTCGGCGGTTGAGGAGAT
>DAOUHS010000209.1:0-19714 GCA_034428415.1 Dehalococcoidia bacterium | reverse complement strand
CGAGTGAGGTTGTCCACGACCTGTTCGCTGTGCTGGTCGCCGACGTTGAGGCTGGCTTTGCTAAGCGGCATGGTTGGTTCTTCTCTGCTTTCTCTTCGCTTTAGAGCTCTTCGCTTCCGCGCGGCTACTCGACGACGCGCGAGGTCTGCACGCCGACCGAGCGGGCGGTGACGACGAGCACACCGTCCTGGTTGTAGTACTCGGTGATCGATTCGTTGAAGCTGAGCGAGCCGCCTCGGCGACCCTCTCGAGTCCAGCTCTTGCCGGGCTTGTCGACGGCCTTGAGCACGTCGCCGGGCTGGATCGGAGCGTGGTATTCGTAGTGTTGCTCGGCGTGGAAGCCTGTACCCCCGCCGCCGCCCGATGACTCGCGCTGCACACCAGTCGGTTCCTTGCCCGAGCCGAACCAGGGCTCGCCGACCACCGGTCGGAGCACGTAGCCGTCGGTGAACTGGGCCGAAGCCTGGACGAAGGTTGGCGGAGGGATGACGTGACCGGGTTCGGTATCGGCTGCGGCATCGGAGTCGTGATAAATCGGGTTGTCGTCGCCGATTGAACGGGCGAAGAGCATGATGTGCCCGGCTTCGATCGGGAAGTGGTCGGTGGCCACTGGCGGGTCCTTCCTGGATGGTCTTGTGCTTACGGGCGATAGCTTAACGGACACTGTCGTGAGCATCGAATGGACGGTCGTGTGCGATGACGAAGCCATTTGGCGAACTACGCGTGGTCGAGCTGGCTGGCTCCCACGCCGGAGCATTCGCGGCCAAGATGTTTGCGGACTACGGGGCTCAGGTCGTGAAGATCGTCCCGCCGGACGGCGACCCGTTGTTGCATCATGGCGAGGTCCTGGCGACACACGCGTTGGGCAACGGTGAAGTCGGCTCCATCTGGGCGTTCTGCAACACGTCAAAGCTGCTGATTGAACTCGCACTCGATTCGCCAGAGGTCCAGGAGCTGCTCGTCAACGCCGATGTGGTGATTGAAAGCTCCGCTCCAGACCCGTTGAAACGCTGCACGTCCGACTTGGATGCTGCTCAATTGGTCACAGTGCTCATTTCTCCGTTTGGATTGTCTGGACCCTGGAGCGACCGCCGCTCCAACGTTTTCACCGACGATGCGGCCAGCGGGCACATGTACCTCAACGGAGAGCCGGATCGGCATCCGTTTCGTCGGCACGGCCGCCATACCGAGCACGCGGCCGGAATGTATGGCTTCATTGGCGCGCTCTCGGCACTGGTGGCACGGGAGTCGAGCGGAAGGGGTCAGACGGTCGAGGTCTCCCACCTTGAGGCGATGGTCGCGATGCACCAGCACACGACCACGATGTGGACCCACGCTGGGCACATCCTCAAGCGAGAAGGCAATGCACAACCCGGCATGTGGCATCCGGCCGGCGTCTACGAGTGTGCGGACGGCTTCGTCTTCCTCGGTCACGCGACAGCCGCCAAGCTGGACCCCTTCCTGCATGCCGCCGGAATGGGCCACTTGCTGGATGACCCGCGCTTCGCGACAAACGAATCGCGAGGCAGAAACAAGAAGGCACTCGACGAGGCATTGCGACCCTGGCTGATGTCCCACACATCCGCAGAGATCTGCGAGCTGGGCGAGGCGACATTTTCCCCGATGGGCCCTGTCTGGGACACGCACGAGTTCCTCGCCGATCCGCACATGTCGGAGCGTGAGTTCTTCGTGCCGCTGGACGAATCCAATGGCGACGAGCTCATTCCGCGCGGACCGTTTCGGCTCGGAGCGGACTACCAGGGCGGCAATCCTCAACCGCCAAGGAGAGCGAAGCTCCATGAGCTCGCTGCCTGGGAACCGCTAGGTACTGCCTCACCCAACGGACAAGCGTTGGACCACGGCCCATTGACTGGTCTGCGAGTGCTCGACCTCACTCGCGTCTGGGCTGGGCCGATTGCGGGTCGTTTGCTGGGAGACCTCGGCGCGGATGTAGTCCACATCGAGTCGCCCTGGAATCGTGGGCCGCTCGAAGTGCCGGACGACTTTGCCGAGCTGACCCACATCTACGCCGATAACGAGTTGGGCGAACATCACTGGAATCGAAACGGCGGATTCAACAAGCTCGCACGCAACAAGCGAGGACTGTCAATCGACCTCTCGACCGAGCAAGGCCAGGACACGTTCCGCCAACTGATCGCCGCATCAGACGTTGTACTCGAAAACTTCTCACCCAGGGTCTTCCCTCAGTGGGGACTGGATTGGGACTCGATACGCAAGATCAATCCGGCGGTCATCCACACTTCGATGCCCGGATACGGAGCGACGGGCGCGGGAGCGAACCGGGTCGCGCTGGGACCAGTAATCGAAGCGGCGACGGGAGTGACGATGATGGCCGGCTATGCCGACAGCATTCCCTATCGCTCAGGCGTGGCCTGGCCTGATCCGGTGTCGGGGATGAGCGCCGTCGCCGGAACCCTGGTTGGGCTCTGGCATCGAATCTCATCGGGCGGTGACGGACAACGCGTCGAGACGGCAATGATCGAATCGATGGGCACCTTTGCAGGCGACGAGCTGCTCTCGGCCCAGGTGGTAGGAAACCCACCGCCGCGACGAGGCAACCGCGAGCAGGGCGTCGCCCCACAGGGTGTCTACCGCTGCCTCGGCGACGACCGCTGGATCGCGATCTCGGTCACGTCCGATGAAGAGTGGGAATCACTCTGCTCTGTCGCAGGATTGCCCGGTAGTTGGGAGCGATGGGAACTCTGGGAACGAGAATCACGGCACGACGAGATCGATTTCGCCCTAGGCATCTGGAGCCGAGCAATCTCGCCAACCGAGGCAGTCTCACGACTACAGACTGCGGGCGTGATCGCCGCCGTCCTCGCCGACGGTCGCGACCTGCTCGAGTCGGAGCACCTGGCAGCGCGGAACTTCTGGGCTGAGGTGGGCGGAATCGACATGGGAATCCTGCGCTATCCCGGATGTCCCGTGCGACTCAGCGACACCCCAGCAACCTACCGACGAGGCGCACCCGGCCTCGGAGAACACAACAGAGAAGTGCTGACGGAAATCGCCGGATTATCCGATAACGAGGTTGACCGCCTGCAGGAAGAAAGCGTCATCGCCGACCGTCCGCCGAGCATGGCCGAGTTGTTGAAACCGCGCATCTAGCAAGTAGAAGTGGTCGGGGTGGGCGGATTTGAACCGCCGGCCTCACGGCCCCAAACCGTGCGCTCTGCCAAGCTGAGCTACACCCCGATATCGCTCACTCTATGGGCTCGATCGCCTCAGTCGACCTGCACCGCACCGATCAGCTCCGAGATATCCGTCACGCCGTGTTCACGACAGTACTGAATCAGTTCTTCCAGCACCCGGATTGACGCAAACGGATCGCGGAACGAAGCCGTCCCGACCTGGATCGCGCTCGCGCCAGCCAGCAGAAATTCGACCGCGTCTCGACCATCAACAATCCCGCCGCAGCCGATCACCGGAATCTCAACGGCGCGCGAAGTCTCCCAGACCAATCGCAGCGCGAGAGGCTTGATCGCCGGACCAGTCAGTCCCGCGACTGCGCGGTTTGTCCGCGGTCTGCGCGTGTTGACGTCGATGTTCATGCCGACGAATGAGTTGGCCACACAGAGCGCGTCGGCCCCGGCTTCCTCGCAAGCCCTCGCGACAACCGAGATATCAGTCACGTCGGGAGTGAGCTTGGCGATCACCGGCAGCGTCGTTGACGTAACGACCGCCTCGACAACCCGAGCCGCCGCAACCGGATCGCGCCCGAACGCGACCCCGCCAACGTCAAGATTGGGACAGGAGATATTGACTTCGAGTCCCGCCACCCCTGGCGCCCCGTCAAGGACCTGCGCCAAACGGGCAAACTCGTCAACCGTGTCGCCCAGCATGTTGACCACCACCGGGACATCCCAGGTCTCCCAGACGGTCGCGACATCGCTCAGCAGCTTGCGCACGCCGATGTTCTGGAACCCGATGCTGTTCAGCATCCCCGCCGGCGTCTCGACGATCCTCGGCGTCGGATTTCCCCGCCGCGGCTTGAGCGTGACTCCTTTGGAGAGTATCCCGCCCAATCGATTGATGTCGAACAGGCGGGCCAACTCGAGGCCGTTGCTCGACGTGCCCGAGGCGGTCATCACCGGATTGCCCAGGATCAGTTCGCGCTTGGCGCCGGGCGCCAGATCGACGCTCAGGTTGGGCATCGGCGAGTCGGCCGGCCCGCCTGCCTCGTGCGCAGTTCTGGCGATGGACGTCGACATACGGCTTCCTGCCCAGCGTGCTAAGGGCATGCTAGGGTGCGGATGGAGCGTCGAATCTGACGGCAGTGGAAGCGCCGAAGCGCGAGTGGGCTAGTTGTCGCTCTCGACGCTTCGGCGGCGCTTCGAGATACCCATGTCGTTCCAGCGCGAGCGGCCCTCCTGGCGATCCCAGATCGAGTCCTCGGAGGAGTTGCGGAACTCCTTGGTCTCGCCGCAGCTGCAGACACCCATCGACATGGGGCCGTTCGGGGCATCAATGGTCCACGAGTGGATGTGGCTGGGCGCTTCGCTCTTCAGACGAGTTTTCGCTGGCATTCAAGGAACCTTCCTGAGCCTGAACAACCGGGCTGTGGACGCAACCCGCGCTCTGGCAGACCCATGTGAGCAGGACGCTACGGATGCAGGCGTCGCGGGGCAATAGACCATGCGACATACATCCGGCGCGCTTGTAAAGTGGAATACGCGCCTGTTACTACTTGACGTATCACCGGCCGATCAGCTTCCCGCAGACCGCATTCGGCGTGCTTCGAGGGGCTGTTCATGCTGCTGTGTCTTCCGATTGGCTGTCAGCAGTGACGGTCGCCGTGCAGTTTGAGCTACGATGCAGGTAGCGCGAATTGGCTCTGCTGCCTATGCGGGCACGATTCCAAGCGCAGCTATCGACATTGAATCTGTACCAATACGACTCGGCAATCTGCTCAACCGACCAGCAATGGTCGATCCTTCGCCATCATCCATGCAGTCTCCGGACCTGCGTTCAATGTACCCCGATTTGCCGGGTCGGGGACTGAGATAGCCGTGGTCTGGCGGCGATTGACGGGCAAGGGCGACGGCCGGGATGGGAATGGGAAAGGTATGGCGCTCAGCGACGAAACGGTACGTGACGCGCTGCGGACAGTGCGCGATCCGCAGCTGGGCCGCGATCTCATCTCGCTGCGCATGTTCGGCGGATCGGTTATCGACGCAGGATCGGTCACGGTTCACCTCACGCTGCCGATCCACGGCTATCCCTCGCTGGACGAGCTCAAGGATCGAATCTCCACCGCCTTGGCGAAGGCCGGGGCCGAAGCGGTGGACTTCGACATTCGGATCGACGTGCCGTCTTGGCAAGGCAACGGTCAACAAGCCGCAATCGGCGGCGTGAAGAACATCATCGCCGTTGCCTCCAACAAGGGCGGCGTGGGCAAATCGACGATCGCGACCAACCTCGCTGTCGCCCTGGCGGAAACCGGTGCCGCCGTTGGCCTGGTCGACGCCGACGCGACCGGTCCCAATCTGCCCACAATGTTCGGCCTACCCAATGGGTACCAGGCAGAGAGCGAGCGAGGCCTGCATCCGGTTGAGCGCTACGGCGTGCGCGTGGTCTCGCTGGGCTTCCTGATCCCGCCCGGAGCGCCGGTCGTCTGGCGCGGACCGATGATCGGCTCGGCGATCCGACAGTTGCTGCACGATGTCGAGTGGGGCGAGATCGACTATCTGTTGATCGACCTCCCGCCTGGGACCAGCGACGCCTCGATGTCGATGGCACAGGAAGCGCCGATCGCCGGCGCGGTGGTCGTCTCGACGCCGCAGCAGGTGGCGCTGGAAGACGCAAGCAAGGCGGTGACAATGTTCGAGAAACTCGACGTGCCGGTCTTCGGCATTGTCGAGAACATGTCCTACTTCATTACGCCTGACACCGGTCAGCGGTTGGAGATCTTTGGCCATGGCGGCGCTCGAGACGCCGCCGACGACCTGGAGATTGATTTTCTGGGCGAAGTGCCGTTGGCGACAGAAGTCCGAGCTGGTGGCGACGACGGCAAGCCGATCGTCGCATTCGATGCGGAGAATACGGCGGCCGAAGCGTTTGTCGCCATCGCCAACCGGGTGGCAATCAAAGCCGCCGCGTCAGCCCTACTCCAGGCACCCACGATTCCCGTCCTACAAGCAGAAAGCTAGGAAATGGCAAGGTTTTTGAGGCGAGCGACGTCAACGGACGATCCCGCCGTCGAACAGAACGAAGAACAAGACAGGCCGGCCACCAAGAGTCAGACGCCGGCACCCAACCGACCAGCCATGAATTCCCTGGTCGAACCTCCCGCGAGAGCGCCCTCTCGGCGCGGCTCGCGACGACGCTCTTCCGGCGGCAACGGTTCCAACACGCCGTCCAACACGTCGGCACCTACCACCACGCAACCCAACAAGCCGTCAAGCCGGCGCGGCGGACGTCGCGGTCAACAAGACCCGCTCCCCACCGACCCGACAGAGAAAATGCTGGCATTGCTGGAACGTCAGACCTCGCTGCTGGAGCAGCAAGGCAAGACGATTGAGCGGCTAGCTGAGTCCCAGGCACTGCTGACCGAGTCACTGCTGGGAAAACGAGGCGAAGACGCGGTTCCAGCGCGAATCGAAGTATTGCCCAGACTGGCAATCTTCGTCGACGTGCCCAACATCCTCTACGGAGCCGAGTCGTCGGGCGTACGCCTCAATTGGGGCAAGGTCGCCGATTTCCTCTCCCACGGCCGCACCCTGGTGCGGGCGATCGCCTACGCGCCGATCTCCGACGACCCGACGGCCAGGACCGAGAACGAACGCTTCGTCGTCCCGTTCCTCGATCACGGCTACCGGATCGCCACCAAGCCGCTCAAGCGCTTCACCGGTGGATCGGTCAAGGCCAACTTCGACGTCGAACTCGCAATCGATGTGCTGACCATGTCCGATCGCGTCGACGTGATCGTCCTGGTCTCCGGCGACGGCGATTTCCGCCGACTCGTCGAGATCGTCGGCGCACGTGGCGTCCGGGTTGAAGTGATGGCCTTCGGCAAGAGCACGTCGTCCGACCTACGCCAGGTAGCCGACCGCTACATCGACATCGCCCAATACGCCGACCAACTCCGGGACTAGGCAGACCGCAGCCGTCGGGAATGCGCTGGCCTACTCCGCTGCGAAGTAGCGAGTACCGTCGCGGCGGGCCGCCCGTCCCAGGCCGGGGAACGTGAAGTGACCTGAGGCGATCAGCGCGTTCTCGGCCTCGATCTGGTCGAACAGCTCGTGACGACTGGCGGTTGAGTCGGTGGTGTTGACGTCCGCGCCGGGGCACCAGTCAGTCTCGGTGAGTTGGACCAGGTGATGCGCCGCGTCGCCGAGCACATAGGCCTTCTCGCCGCCGCTGTTAACGGCAAACGAGACGTGGCCGGGAGTATGTCCCGGAGTCGGCACGGTCACAACCTCCGCCGTCAGAGCATGCTCACCCTCGACGAAGTCGACCAATCCAGCGTCGACGATCGGCGCGAGCACGTTGTCGTAACCCGCGCCCTGCTTCAGTTCGTCGCTACTCGTCCAGTAGTCCCACTCGGACTGCTGGATGATATGCCGAGCATTCGGGAATTGCGGGACCGCAGTGCCGTCGTTGTCCCAGGTGTTCCAGCCCGTGTGATCGAAATGCAGGTGGGAGAACGCGACGATGTCGATGTCGTTCGGAGAGACTCCGGCCTCCTCCATCACGGTCGGCAGCGCCGGTGTCTCCTTGAGCGGCATCGGTCCCGGTCGACCCCCGATGCCCGAGTCGACGAGGATCGTGGTACCGCCTGAGACGACAATCCAGGCGCCCAAGTTGAGGGTCAAGTGGCCCTCGTCGGTCAGCAGGTCTCGGTAGTTGTCCCAGTCCGAGTCGGTGGTCTGGTTGAAGAACGCCGTCGGCGGCATCGTGGCCCACGAGTCCTGGACTGCAATGAGTGTCGCGCCGCCGACCTCAACCTTATGAAACTGTCCCATGATCGCCGCCTCTCTAGGTTCTGTAATTCCTGCTGTGCGCTAGGGAGGCTAACTGATCAGCGATCCGAGGCGGCGTCTCCTATTCGGTAGGACTCATCCAGTAGCTCGATCGCGTGGGTCGAGCGAGGCATCATTCGCCGCTCCTCATCGAAGCGAGCGATGCCGGCATCGAGCTGCAGCATGCACCCCGGGTTAGCCGTGCAGACCTGCTCCGCGTTCGTCGACAGCACGTCTTCCATCTTTTCGGCCAGCACCCGCTGCGAGATCTCGCTCTGTACGACCGAATAGATCCCGGCCGATCCACAGCACTTGTCCGGCTGGCGCATCTCGTTGAGCGTGAGACCTGGAATGCTGCGCAGGACATCTCGGGGCGCCGTGCGGACATTCTGGGCGTGCGAGAGGTGGCACGAGTCCTGATAAGTGACCGCTCGCTCAACTCGACCCTGAGGCGGCTGGAACCCGATTTCGACGAGGTATTCGTGCACATCGCGAACCCGCGCCGCGAACGCGGCGGCGCGATCCTTGTACTCAGAGTCGTTGCGCAGCAGGTGGCCGTACTCCTTGAGGTGTGAGCCACAGCCGGCCGCGTTGATCAGGATCGCGTCCGGCAGGTCTTCCGACTCCGGGGTGAAGGCGTCGACGTTCTGTTTTGCGAGTTGACGAGCGGCCTCGACATCCCCGCCGTGTGCGTGTAACGCGCCGCAGCAGACCTGCGCATCTGGTGCATCGACCGCGATGCCGTTCCGGGCGAATACCCTGACCGTCGCTCGGTGCGTCTCGGGATAGGCGAGCGGCATCATGCATCCGGTCACCACAGCAGCCCGTCCTCGAACCGGAAGCGACGGTCGAACCCGTTCGGCTTCGCTGTTCGCGTAGAACGGTTTGTCGGCGACGGGCGAGAGCTCATCGATCTCGGCCAGCCTCGGCGCGATTCGTCGCAGCAGTCCCGTGCGGCGAACGAGCGTCTGTAGCCCGCTCCGCTGGTAGAGCATGAGTCCGTAGCCGGCCAGCCGCATGCGCCGCGGATAGGGGAACAACCCGTGCATAATCAGGCGCCAGATGATGCGCTGACGTCTGGGCCACTTGTTGTGGACGAATGCTTCGGCCCGCGTGGCTTCCATCAGCCGGCCGTAAGGCACTTTCGAGGGGCAGGCCGTCTCGCAGGCCCGACACTGGAGACACTGGTCGAAGTGCTTCTGGACCCGCGGCGACCACTCGATTCGGCCACTGTCCAGCCCGCGCATCAGCGCGATCCGTCCGCGTGGTGAATCAGTCTCGACGCCAAGGTCGTGATACGTCGGGCATACGTTGAGGCAAAAGCCGCAGTGCACGCAAAGACCGAGTTCGGCGGCGTCGGGACGATCGTCCGTCAGCCAGATCGTTTCCGCCGGTGGCTGTGGAGAAGCGATGCTCATCGATGCAGCCTAGATTCCATCCACGTAGCGTCCCGGATTGAGCAACGACTGTGGGTCAAACTCGCGCTTGATGTTGTGCATCAACCGAGTCCCCGTTCCGCTAGGGCCCCATACGTTGCAAGTCTGCTTCAGTTCGACCGGTGCAGTTTCGACGGTCAGCCGACCCTGCAGTGGTCCCAGCTGCCGGCGAAGCTCGCCAACGGTGTCCGCGTCGATCGACCGAACCTCCAGGAACATCAAGCCGGAGTCGGCAGCCACAATCCACGACGATGCGTCCGGCAAATGCCGGTGCAATAGCTCCTGCGCCTGTTGGACGTTGGCCGGAGGCATGCCGGCGCGCAGTCTCACCTGGCCCGCGGCGGTCTGTAGTTCGAGGTCGGCAACCGCCTGCCAGGTTTCGACGATCGCGCTGGTCGTCCGCTCCGGCCCTTCCAGTCCGGCTTCGCGCGCTGCGCCGAGCGCCTGCGCCAAGACCTCACTCGCAGCCGATTCCAGGCCGTTGGCCCGCAGTAACAGCGAGGGCTGGTCATGCAGAATCTTGGCGCCTAGCCCGCGCGCCTCGGCGGCAGCGTCGGCCGACAGGACCACACAGCCGTTCAGGAACGGCGCCGCTTGAGCCGCCGCGCGCGCCCCGGCGAGCGCCGATTCGAACGACGCAGCGTTCAGCGCGATGATCTGGTCGCTGGCCGGCAACGGCCGCAGCTTGAACGTCAGCTCGACGATCACGCCCAACGTACCCAGAGAACCCGCAAACAGCTTCGGCAGGTCGTAGCCGCTGACGTTCTTGACGACCCGTCCGCCGCCCTTGATCGCCGTGCCGTCCGCCTTGACCATCCGCATCCCGATCAGCCAATCGCGTGGACCGCCGAACGAGTTCCTCCGCAACCCGCCCCGACCGACGGCGCAGATGCCGCCCAGCGTGGCGCGCTCAAATCGCGGATGATCGAGCGGCAGGAACTGACCATTGACAGCCAGATGACGCTGAAGGTCGGCCAGACTCATCCCCGCTTCGACCGTGATCGTGAAGTCGTCGGGCTCATACTCGACCACACGCTTGAGCCCGCTGAGATCGAGCGCCAGATCGTAACGCCGCGGCGGCATGCCAAGCTCGAGCATGGTCCGGCCGCCAATCGGAACGACGGCCAGATCTTCGCTCGTGGCTACAGACTGCACGCCTGCAATGTCGCCGAGCGTGTTGACCTTGGTCGCAGCGCGAGGAGTGTGCCCGTCGATCTCGTAGCGCCGCAGCCGAGCGCTGTCGGTGTCGACGTTGTCAAAGAGACGCTCAACCTCTGCGACGTCGGCGGCCTCAGCGTCCGCCATCGCCCGTTCCCGGCTTCCAGCGACGGCTCATACGAACGCCTTAGGGCCAAACTTGGCGATCTGCTGCTGTGCGTGCTGGTGACCCGCCTCGCCGCAGCCGTGACCCTTGGGGAAAATCTTGCAGGGATTGAAATTCTCGGTCGGTCCAAACGCGGCGCGCAGCGATTTCATCGTCTCCATGTCCGCCTCGCTGAAAATCCAGGGCAAGTAGTCCCGTTTCTCCAGGCCGACGCCGTGCTCCCCGGTGATCGCGCCGCCGGCATCGACGCAGAGACGCATGATCTCCCCGCCCGCATCCAGCACCCGCTCCGTCGCGCCGGGCTCCAACTCATCAAACAGCAGACACGGGTGCAGGTTGCCGTCGCCGGCGTGGAACATGTTGGCGACCGGCAGGCGGTAACGATCCGCAATCTCGTAGACGCCGTCAAGCACGTCGGGCAGCTTGGTCCGCGGCACCACGCCGTCGAGCAGGTAGTAGTTCGGCATGATCTGTCCCAGCGCGCCGATCGCCCCCTTACGTCCCGCCCACAGATGTTCGCGCTCTTCAGGGTCAGTGGCCGAACGCACTTCGCGCGGCTCGAAACGATTGAGGATCCCTTCGACCCGCGCTCCTTCCGCTTCGACCTGCGATTCTGGTCCATCCACCTCGACCAGCAACACGGCCTCGGCGTCCAGCGGGAATCCCGTATTGAGCACCGGTTCGACCGCCGCGATCGTCATCTTGTCGATCATCTCCAGCGCCGCCGGCACGATACCCGAAGCGACGACGGCCGAAACGGCGTTCGAGGCCTGGCGCACGCTGTCGTAGACCGCCAGCATCGTCCGCACAGCGGTCGGTCGCGGCACCAGCCGGACCAGCACCTGCGTCACGATCCCGACCGTGCCCTCCGAGCCGACCACACAGCCAACCAGGTCGTAGCCGGGCTCGTCGCGCGTTTCGTGTCCGATCCACTGCGCCTCGCCGTCGGCCGTGACCAGTTCCAGCGCCAGCACATGGTTCGTCGTGGTGCCCCAGGCCAGCGTGTGCGGCCCGCCCGCGTTCTCAGCCACGTTGCCACCGATCGTGCAGGCCCGTTGCGAACTGGGATCCGGTGCATACGCGAGCCCGTGGCGCTCAGCCTCGGCGCCCAGATCGAGGTTGACCACGCCCGGCTGGACCAGCGCAGTCTTGTTCTCGGCATCAACGTCGAGGATGCTCCTCATCCGGTTCATGCCGATGATCACGCCGCCCTTGACCGCGAGCGCGCCGCCGCTGAGACCCGTGCCCGCGCCCCGAGGCGTCACCGGCGCGTCGTACTTGTTCGCGATCTTGATCAGATTGACCACATCGACAGTGTTCGCCGGCAACGCGATCACGTCGGGATTGCCGCGATCGATCGTGCCGTCGTACTCGTAAACGAGCAGGTCTTCGTCGTGCCAGACGACCGCCTGCTCGCCAATTGCATCGATCAGGTCGCGGACCATCGGCGTTGGAGTCTTCATAGTTCGATGATAGAGGGCTGCTCAGTGCTGCCAGCGGCGGTCGAGGAAGTCGATCACTGCCTCGTTGAAGCGAACCGGCTGCTCGAGGTACACCGAATGCCCGGCCTCCGCCACGACGACGAATTCAGAGCCCGCCATCGCGCGATGCGAAGCCTCCATCGCCCGCCAGGGAATGATCCGGTCGTGCTCGCCGACGATGTACAACATCGGCATGCCAAACTGCCTGAGCAGCGGCATCGATGAGCCGCGCCAGGTAGCCAGACCGGGCGTCGGGGCAAGGAACGTCAATGGCCGCTTCGGATTCCAGCCGTTCATCCGTCGATAGAGCCAGGTCAGTTGCGGATCATGCTGCTCGGTCGATGGCGCCAGCGCCCGCTGGCGCAGCGTCTGGCCTTGAACAGTCTGGTAGTGCGCGGCCTGGATCTCGCGGACCTCGTCGTTGACCGCTCCGGCCAGCGTGCCTGAGAGAACCAGCGCCTCGATCCGCCCGGGGAAAATCAGCGCGAACGGCGTCGCCGTTCGTCCGCCCATCGAGTGGGCAATCATCGCAAACTTGTCGATCTGCAGATGGTCCAACAACGCATGCAGATCGTGTGGAAACGCCCGACGACCCGGACCGCCGGGCACATCGCGGCTCAACCCGAATGCCCGGTGATCGAACGTGATCGTGTAGTAGCGCTCGCGGAATTCAGGAACGTTGCGCCACCAGACGAGGTGATTGCCGCCCGCACCGTGGGCGAGGATCAGCGGCGGCGCGCTCGGATCGCCGTGCGCCTCGTAGTAGAGATCGATCTCGTTGCAGTGAAGAAACGGCACTGTCTGCTCTGCCGGTTCAGGCGCCGTCCGAGGCTTGCGCCGCCTCGAGCACCAGCTCGACACAGCGTTCGGCGGTCAGACGCTTGTTGCCTTCCCGGTCCGAGTCCCAGACCTGCCGCTCGGCCTGAACCCGATCACCCGGACCGACACACGCGATCCAGACGGTACCCACCGGACGCGATTCGCTGCCGCCCGTGGGTCCGGTGATGCCGGTCTCGGCGACGCCGATGTCGGCATGCAGCGTGTCTCTGACGCCGCGCGCCATCGCGACGGCCGCTTCCTCGGAGACCGAGCCATGCTCGCGCAATAGGTCTCGTGAGACGCCGATCAGATCGATCTTCGGGTAGTTGTGGTACGGCGATGCGCCGCCGATCCAGACCTTGGAACAGCCGGGGATGTCGGTGATCCAGTGGCCGATCAGGCCGCCCGTATCCGTCTCCGCCGTCGCCAGCGTCAGTTCGCGTTCGCTGAGCGTCTCGATCAACTGCTGCGCGATCGGCTCGGCCACGTTGCTCGGCTTCCGCCTATTCCTCGTTGCCGGTTGAACGATCCCAGGCGAACATCAGGATCAGGATGAAGGTGACGAGCACGATGAACGGCGCCAGCAGAATTGAGAACTCGTACCACTCTTCGCGGTCGAAGTTGTTGACTCCCGTGCCGCCTTCGTCGGGCTCGGCCTGCTCCGGCAGGTTCAACGCGGCCTGAACCGGAGCAGTCTCGGCAGCCAACAGGTCGCCGCCGTCGCTGAACACGGGTTGGATCGCGGCGATCGCGATCAGCGCCAGGGCAGCGGCCAGCGAGATTCGCGCCATCGGCTTGATGATTGCTCGCAATACCTCTCGCATGGTCGTCCCTCCGCTGGCTCGCTTGACTGGCTGCCGATCTAGGTTATTCCAGCGCGCCCTCTCGCGCGAGGGCGTCGATCCTCTCCTGCTCGTAGCCCAGCATGCGGCTCAGCACATAGTCCGTGTCTTCTCCCAGCCGCGGCGCGGGCGAGACGATCTCGGCCGGCGTCTCGGAGAGCTTCCACGGCGGCGGCAGCACCTGACGCAGAGCGGTTTCCGGTGGACGGACGCTGACCGCGCCTCCGCGCGCCTGGAAGTTCTCGGAGTGATGGATGTCGCTGCCCCAGACCGAAGCCGCCGCCGGGACGCCGGCCGCGCGCAGCGTCTCGGCCGTTTCGACCGCCGATTGCTCTGAGGTCCACGCCTCGATCATCGGCTTCAACGCTGCCCGATGCTTCCAGCGCTTGAGTCCGCTGCGGAATCTGGGGTCCTCGCGCAGGTGGTCCAGTCCGCTGCTGGCGCACAGCGATCCCCACTCTTGATCGTTGCGGCAGGCGATCGCGATCCAGCCCGATCTCGCCCCTTTGTGCTCCTCCGAGTACGCCTCCGGGGCCCGCATCGAGGCGCAGCGGAACACGTCGTGCGGCGCATACGCGCGGTGTCCGTTGCCCAGACGATCTCCGTCCCGGCCGAGCAGGTCAACGTGCAGGAACTCTTCCCCGATGTGCATGCCGATCGCTTCGGAGGACGACGCGTCGATGAACTGACCGCGCCCCGTCCGCTCCCGGTAATGCAAGCCGGCCAGCATCGCCATCGCCGCCGCCGTGCCCGCTCGCAGATCGATCGAGCCGCCCATCATCACCGGCGGCTCCTCCGGTTCTCCGCTCAAGTAGGACAGCCCGCTCATCGCCGCGAAGGTCGGCGCATAACCGGTGTAGTTGCGCTCCGGACCCGTGGCGCCCAGCGCTGAGGCCGAAATCATCACGATCTCGGCATTCTCCCGGCGCAGGTCGTCGTAGCCCAACCCCAGCTTCTCCAGAATCCCCGGGCGGAAGTTGTCGATCGCCCCATCGGCGCTCTTGGCCAGGTCGCGGATCACCTGCTTCGCGCCCTCCGTCTTCAGGTTCAGCTGGATCGAGTACTTGTTCAGGTTGACCTCATTGAACATCGGCGCCTGGTTGACCCCGCCCGTGAATGAACCCATGGCCAGCGATCGCTGGCGCGAATGATCGATCCGCGTCGCCGATTCGACCTTGATCAGCTCCGCCCCGAGCAGTGCAAGTTGCATCGCCCCGTAGGGCCCGGCCCAGGCCCAGGTGAAATCAATGATCCGCTTGCCCGAGAGCGGTCCCGCTCGCCTCGCGGCGCGCAGCCGTCCTTGATCTCCGTGGTAGCCGTTCTCCAGGGCTTGTCCGTTGCTTGTGCTGCTCATCCGATGACTCCGGCTCGTCGGGCTTGTACGGGTGTCCAGGGGTTGAGGTGCGGTCGCGTCACATCGGCGCTCGATGAACCGAGCAACGGTGCAGCCATTCGCGGCGCCCGCTGGGAACCGGTCCACTGCGCCGCGAACTGCGCATAGCGGCCGCTCGGCGCGACCGGGTGGTCAAGCACGTCGAAGAAGCCCCGCACCCGCTCCTGCTCCGAGTTCATCACTTCCGATGGTCGCAGCACAGGCCCGGCCGGTGCGCTGTTCGATTGCAGCGCGCGGAACACTTCGTCCCGCGTCCGCGAGCCCGCCCATTGTTCGATCGCCTCACTGGCCTCTTCGCCCAGTTCCATCCGATCGATCAGCGTGCCCTCCGGGTCGAACGCCCAATCCGGATCGCCCATCGCCCGAATCAGTCCGGCCCACTGGTGCGATTGCGGCGTCACCGCGATCAAGTGTCCGTCCGAGCACTCCAGCCGACCACCGAACGCGCTGCCGCCCTTCGTCGGTGGACGCGACGGCGGTCCGCCGTCGTTGTGCGCGATCGAGATATCGACCCGGTCCATGTTCATCATCGCGTCGGTCGAGGCAACGTCGACAATCTGCCCCTGGCCGTAACGCTCGCGAGCGATCAACGCCGCCCAGATCGCCAGAGCCAGCGCGGTACCGCCATCCGCCTCATGCACCTTCGCCCCCGCCATCAGCGGGGCGCCCGTGTTCGCGCCCAGATTGCGTCTCACCCCGGCCGCAGAGCCTGAGGCATGCGCCCGCGTCAGCGCCGTAGACGGCCATTCCGCCGCGCTGCCGATCAGCCCGAACGGCGTCACCGCCGCGATGATCAGTTGCGGATAGCGCGCGCGCAGCTCTTCCGGATTCAGGTCCAGCGCACCCAGTTGTGCCGGCGTCCGGTCGCTGACCAAGACATCCGCCGCCGCGACCAGTGCCTGCAGCACGCGCCGCCCCGCCGACGTGTCCAGATCAAGCACCACGCTCTGTTTCGAGGTGTTATACGCCAGCCAGGTCGTCGAGGTCTCCCGGTGCGGCGAGGGCTCGGCGAACGGCGCCATCCGCCGCGCTGCGTCCCCGCTCGGCCCCTCCACCTTGATCGTCTCCGCCCCCGCGTCGGCCAACAGCTTCGAGGCAAACGGGCCGGCCACCTCCTCGGCCAACTCCACAACTCGCAAGCCGTGAAGCAGCGGCGGGCCGGGTGCCGCCCGGGTCTTCGCAGGATCAGTGGACGCGGTGGTCATGCGCCAACAGTCTAGAACGGAGCCCTGGCTGCTCATAGACTGCCAGCGATGAGCGAACACACCAGCGCCGATCAGGCGTCCGAGCCCAAACCCGACGCAGCCCGCCCCTACGAAGGCGTGCGCGTCCTCGAGCTGGCCGAAGGCATCTCCGGCCCCTTCGCCGGTCGCTGGCTGGCCGCGCTCGGCGCCGACGTGGTCAAGATCGAGCGCACCACCGGCGATCCCTCTCGCGCCTTCGGACCCTGGCCCGATGATCTGCCCGACGACGAGACCAGCGGCCTCTTCCTCTACCTCAACGGCGACAAGCGCTCCATCACTCTCAATCTGGACACCTCCGACGGCCGCGAGATTCTGCGTGAACTGGCCGAATCGGCCGAGATCGTGATCGAATCCTTCGAACCCGGCTATCTCTCCCAACGCGGCCTCGGCTACCAGCAACTGTCCAAAGACAACGCCGCCCTCGTCATGATCTCGATCACCCCCTTCGGCCAGACCGGACCCAACGCCAACCTGCCCGCCACCGAACTCACCCTCTACGCCGCCAGCGGACAGATGTGGCTCACCGGCCACCCCGCCCGCCAACCCCTCAAGAACGGCGGCTCCCAACCCTCCTACCAGGCCGGCCTGAACGCCTTCGCCGCAATCTCCGCCGCCTACTACGGCGCCGTCATCCACGACCAGGGTTCCTACATCGACCTCTCGATCCAGGAGACCTACACCGCCATGGCCGAAGCGTTCCACAACCGCGCCTCCCAACTCGGCATCGAAACCCAGCGCGGCGGAAACTTCCTCAACGCCCTCTGGGGCATCTACGAGCTCGCCGACGGCTTCGGCGGCATCTGCGCCCTGCCCCGTAACTACCCCGCCTTCGCCAACGCCGTCGCCTTGCCCGAACTCCAGGACGAGCGCTTCGCCGATCCCGGGCAGCGCCTGATCAACAACGACGAGCTGATGGCGATCATGTACGGCTGGTTCAGCGGCCAGACCCGCCAGGACCTGATCGAACTCGGCATCCGGCACCGCGTCCCCTTCGGCTTCGTCGCCACGTTCGAAGACCTCGCCAACTCCGACCACCTCAAGGGCCGAGACTTCTTCGCCCAACCCGACGACCAACCCGCCGGCGCCCTCACCTATCCCGGCCGCCTCTGGCTCAGCAGCCGGCACGACTGGAAGATGGGCCGCGCCCCGACCCTCGGCGAGCACAACATGCAAGTCATCCACGGCGAGCTCGGCTACGAACGCGAAGACCTCGTCCGCCTACGCGAACTGGACGCCATCTGATGTTTGATCCCGGCCGTCCCCTGACCGGTGTGCGCGTCGCCGACCTGACCATGATCTGGGCCGGTCCCTACGCAGCCAAAATCCTCGCCGACCAGGGCGCCGAGGTGATCAAAATCGAGTCCCCGCGCGCCTGGGACAACATTCGCACCTTGATCCCGCCCCCCGTCGCGCTTGGCGAGCATTGGTGGAACACCAACTTCTACCTCCACGAGTACAGCCGCAACAAGAAGTCGCTCAGCCTCGACCTCGCCTCCGACCACGGCAAGCAAATCTTCGCCAGGCTGCTCGCCCACTGCGACGTCGTGATCGAGAACTACCGCACCGATGTCATGGACAACCTCGGCCTCAGCTACGACTGGCTGCGCGAGCAGAACCAGGACATCATCGTCGTCGGCATGGCCGGCTTCGGCAAGTCCGGCCCCGAACAGGACGCCGTCGGCTACGGACCGATCATCGAGATGATGAGCGGCATGACCTCCACCTCCGGCTACGGCGATGACGGCGTCCCCTACAAGAGCGGCATCTCCTACGGCGACCCGATCGCCGGCATCTGCGCCGCCGCCGCCGTTGCCACGGCCCTGATCCAGCGCAAACGGACCGGCCAAGGTCAGTACATCGACCTCGCCCAACGCGAAGTCATGTCGACCCTGCTCGGCGAGTTCTTCATGGACTGGTCGATGAACCGCCGCCTGCCCGAGCACTTCGGCAACGGGCACGACTGGATGGCCCCGCACAACGTCTATCCCTGCCTCGGCGACGACGACTGGATCGCCATCTGCGTGCGCACCGACGCCGAGTGGGATGGCCTCAAGCGGGCCATGGGCTCGCCCGACTGGGCCGAGCGAACCGAGTTCTCCGACCAAATCCTGCGCTGGGATCACCGCGCCGAACTCGACCAACTGGTCGGCGCCTGGACCGCCGGCATCACCAAGACCGATGCCTTCGCCGCCCTCCATGCCCAGCGGATTCCCTCCTCCCCGGTCTGGAAGATGCTCGAAGTGATTCGCGACCCCCACCTCAAGGCCCGCGGCTTCTACGAGCCCCTGCGCCATCCCGAGGTCGGCATCTGGTCGGTCCACGGTTGGCTCTGGCGCGCCGACGGCGCCGGACCCTGCATCCTCGCTCCCGCGCCCGACTTCGGTCAGCACAACGACGAGATCCTCGGTGGATTGCTCGGCATCTCCCCCGACGAGCGCGCCCGGCTCGAAGCGGCCGGAATCATCGCCGCCCAGCCCGAGGGCGTTCCTCCCGCCTCCCAGATGCCGCCTACCCCTTCGATGCTCTGACAACCTCCGCCGACTCCAGCGCCTCCCGGAAGAACTGCACCCGCTCGTCCACGCTGCAGCCCACCGCTTGCCGCCACGTCTCCGTTGGTTCCAGCCGCCGACTGATCTCGACCACGTCGTCGTGCCAGTGCCATGACTTGCTGATCGGGGCCGGCGCCGCGATCCGCAACGAACGCTCGCCTTCGGGCAGCCAGAAGTAGGCGTACCAGCCGTGACGCCGAAAGATCCCCGCCTGCATCAGCAGGACGTACGTCGTCCGCTCGTCGCTCGTCTCGTACTCCTCGTCCGTCGCGCAGCGCAGCAGGAAGTTGAAGATCGAAAACTGGCCCGAGCGCTCGCCGGTCCGCAACTGGCCGATCGCGCAGAGGCCATCGGCAATCGCCAGCAAGCGCGCCGCATGATCCGCCGGCAACCGCGCCGCTGCTAGCGAGCTCGGCTGTTCATCACTGCTTCTGGAAGGCATCGAGCGTCGCGCGCAGCCCGCGCTCCTTGATCGATCGATTCATCTCCAGCACCGGTTCCGAAAAGTGCGCGATCGCATCGATCTCGACGCCGCTCATCATCGCCTCGCGGAACCCCTGGACCTCCTGCGTCCGGTTGATCGCCTTCTTCTGCAGGACCAGGATCTCCTTCGGGGTTCGGGCCACCGACTCGACATAATC
>DAOUHS010000208.1:0-9951 GCA_034428415.1 Dehalococcoidia bacterium | reverse complement strand
TCGAGGGTTGGCTTCGAGCAGCGCTTCGGGATTGGCGAGGCGTTCGCAGTCGAGGATGATGTCGGCGGACTCCGCGAGATCCGTGATCGTTTCGGCATCGCCGCTCACGAAGTGTCGCGAACTGGCGAAGTAGGCGTGCCAGAGGGATGCGCCGTTGTCGTGGAAGGGGGCGCGCTGTCGGAGCGGGTCGCCGCCGGTGGGTTCGACTCGGGTGACCTGGGCTCCGAGGTCTGCGAGGAGTTTGCCGGTGTAGATGGCTCGGTCATCGGTGAGGTCGATGACTCGGACGTTGGCGAGGGGGCCTGGTTGGGTGTCGGGCATTGGTGAGATTGTAGTGCGGAGCTGCAGGTTGACTTCCTCTCCCTCTCCCTCTGGGAGAGGGCTGGGGTGAGGGTTCCTCGCCGCTTACGACAGGGGCCCCACCCCAACCCTCTCCCCCGGGGGGGGGGGGCTGGACCGACCGCTCTGTTAATCTGACGGCAAGAGCTAATCGCGGCGGGAGCATCATTGTGGACTTCAAATTCTCGGCTGAGGACGTGGCGTTTCGAGAAGAGGTGCTGGATTTCCTGGGTGAGCAGCTGCCGCCGGGGTGGGCGGATCTGTCCGAGGGCCCGGCCGAGGATGGGGCGGCGAATCGCGAGCGCTGGGAGTTCACTCGGGGATTCCACAAGGCCCTGGCCGATCGTGGTTGGCTGACGTTGGGCTGGCCGCAGGAGCATGGCGGGGCGGGCGCGGGGCCGATTCGCCAGGCGATGTTCAACGAGACAATGGCGCACCACCGCGCGCCGGTTTACAACCAGGGCGTCGACCGGGTTGGGCCGACGGTGATCATGTACGGATCGGACGAGCAGAAGGAGTTCTTCCTGCCTCGGATTCGGAATGCGGACATCCAGTGGTGCCAGGGCTTCTCTGAGCCGGGCTCGGGCTCGGACCTGGCCTCGCTGCAGACGCGGGCGCAGCGCGACGGCGACGATTACATCATCAACGGGCAGAAGATCTGGACCTCGGGCGCACAGCACGCGGACTACATCTTCATGCTCGCGCGCTCCGAGCCGGACGCGCCCAAGCATCGCGGGATCTCGTTCTTCCTGGTCGACATGAAGACGCCGGGGATCACGGTGCGACCATTGGTCAACATGGCCAATCGGCATCACTTCAACGAGGTCTTTTTCGAGGACGTGCGCGTGCCGGCCAAGAACATGGTCGGCGAGGAGAACCGTGGCTGGTACGTGGCGACGACCACACTCGACTTCGAGCGCTCGGGCATTTCGAGAGTGGTTTCGGGAGTGCGACTGCTGGGCGAGCTGACCGACCTGGCCAGCCAGCCCGGCCCCGACGGCACGCGCCCGGATGAGGACCCGCGCATCCGGCACAGGCTGGCCGATCTGAACATCGAATTCACCGTCGGTCGCTGGCTGGCGTATCGGGTTGCGTGGATGCAGTCACAGGGTCTGGTGCCGAACCACGAGGCCTCAATGTCGAAGCTGTACGGGACGATGATCAATCAACGGCTGGCCGGGATGATCAACATGTTTGGCCTTGGAGGCGGGCTTTCTGGGGAGCAGGAGCATGCTCCGCTGCATGGTCGGATGCCTGATGAGTACTTGAACTCGGTGCCGCTCACCATCGCCGCTGGCACCTCTGAGATCATGCGCAACATCATCGCCACCCGCGGCCTAGGCCTGCCGCGGTAGACTTCGCTCGTCCGTAGGGCAAAGGACATGTACCATCGTCTTTGTACATGTGATCCGTGAGTGTTCGTTGGAGGATCGGTATGGCGCAGCGCAACATGTGGCTTCCTATCGGAATGTGTGTGATTGCCGTGGCGCTCCTCGTGGTCTTTGCAGGTGCGCAAGGCCAGGATGCAGGCCAGGATCAGTTGGAGTTTCGTATAACCGCTCAACGCTTAGAAGATGGTCGCACCGAGTTTGGTATGCAACAAAGACAAGACGGGGCTTGGGGCGAAAGGCTCTTGCCGTCTTCTAGGTACTTCCCGGCGACGGTTTCTCCCGGGCGCTGGTTGAATAGCTCCCCGATCCATATTGTTGGTGGTTCCGGTTCGTCTTTGGAAGCTGAAGTGCCAGTCAATCCAACATTGTCTGAACTGCCTGAGGCTCCACGCGGCTGGACACCCTTCAACCATGATCGCGAGCGTGAGCGGGCACAGACCGGGAGGGAATGGTCCTTTTCGGTTGGCGCTCAAGCTTCATACACGTCAGTTTGGCAGTACTCCGATAACACTCGATTGGATGGCTCTCTTGTCGTCCAGTTTGATTGTACGCCCGCCGAACCAAATCCTGTATGGGTATTGCGGCTCCCGAATGCGATTCTTGCCGATTCCGACGAACTTAGGGTTGAGTTCTTTGTCGATGACTCACAAACCTACGTCCAGGATTTCTTGGTACGAGCCGATGCTGAGCAAAACACAAGCTGGACTACCTGGGAGGATGCAACCACAGTCCTCTCCCTCATCGCTCGTGAACGACCAACAGTGAACAGAAAGAACTTCTCTGTGCGGATCATCGGTGGCGATGGTGCGATTGAGCATAACTTGTCCACATATTTCCTCCATCGGCTAGCGGCTTCGGAGGAGGCGCTCGATCCGTTGGACAACCTTCTCTACTGCGGGCAATACGGCGATTAGGAAGAGTAAGAGAGTTTAGCGCCCGACGACTCGGCGTCTGTAGGCGGACACGACTAGTTCTTGGCGAGATAAGTGTTTCACTGATCTCGCACGTAGACGTAGGCGTTGCCAAGCGCGCCCCATGTCGCCACCAGGAACGGCACGCAGTAGGTCAACGGTATCTTCCAGGCCAGCTCGGCCGTTCCCTCCCCGGCGACGATCACCGTTCCCTGGTTGATCGCGACCAGGATCGTTCCGACGATCATTGAAGTGAGGATCGAGCGGCGCAGCATGCCCCGATTTCGGACGGCGCAGCGCCAGCATTCTCGGCCGGTCTTCATCTGGAAGTGGCGGCCAGCATTGGCCTTGCTGAGGTGGCGGCACCACGCTTGGACGCTCTGCGCTAGCTCCGACATTTGGCGCTAGGCTAACGTTCGTGCGGCCTCTCAACATCTTTTTTGACGTGGACGGGTGCCTGGTTTCCTGGAATCTGCACCTGCGTCCCTACGCACGCGAGGTGCTGGAGCGGCTGCAGGAGCGCGGGCATCACGTCTACATGTGGTCGGGCTACGGGGCGCGGCGCGAGGTGGCGGACAAGCATGACCTCTGGCCGCTGCTGGCCGGAATCATGGGCAAGCCGATCTTTCAGTATCGCCAGCGGCTGCACCTGTTCACCGACATCGTGCCCGACTTCATCATCGACGACCACCGCGAGATCGTAGAGGCGCTGGGCGGCGCGGTGATCAAACCGCCGCGCGAGCCGCTGGCCAGGGATCGGGAGATGGTGTGGGTCTACCGGCAGATCCTCGAGTACGAGCGCGAGCATCGGCATCGGTGGGCGTAGCGCCTTCAGCCTCGCTTCGGGCGGACATTCAAGCGGCTCCGCGACAGGTCTCCCAGAGGGAGGAGCGATTCCTTAGCCGCCCGCTTCAGTCTCGTCCTCCAGCGGTGGGAGTTCTCGGCCGGCCGGGAAGCTGTCGAGCTCGGTATCGAGCCAGCTGGTGCTCAGTCGCTCGGTCGACCAGGCGTATTCGAAGAGGCGCGGGTCAGGGTGCAGCCAGGGTTGGTGCAGTCCGAGTTGTATGCCGTTGATCAGGGGGATCTGCCACTGCGGCGCATCCCCGCGCAGGAGAATCTCCTGGACCTGATGGCCGATATCCTGACGCGCGCCCCGATTGAAGGTCATCCGCATCTGATCGATCAGCGCGTCGACCTCCGGACTTGAGTCGTCGCTCCAGTTCCGCTCGCCCGCCGAATGCAGCGTGGCGTGCCAGTCATCGGTCGGGTCGGCCTGCCGCGGCACGGCGCCCCAGCCCAGGAAGCAGAAGCGTTCACCGCTGCGCAGTTGGTCGATCGCCTCGGCGAAGCCTCGGTGTTCCAGCTCGACCTCCAGGCCGGTGGCGTCCGAAGTCATCGAGCGCACTGCCTCTCCCGAGCCGGGGAAATATCCCTCGAACAGGTCGGCAACGACCAGCGGCAATGTCCCGATAGCCCCGGAGCCGCCGGCAGCCGAGATCAGTTGGGAGACTTCGGCCAGGTCGGCTTCGCGGTTGTCGCGATAACCGGCGAATGTGCTCAAGAGTCGCTCGCTCAGACTCCAGCCATTGAGATACCAGGGCAACGGACCCGACGCGCGGCCGTGTCCGTTGTAGAGCCGCTCGATCAGTTGCGGTCGGTCGATGGCGATGCCGATCGCGCGAACAACTCGTGGATCGGACAGCGGCGACTCCGCCTCTGCGGCCATCGGCGCGAGCAGTTCGACCGCCGCATCGAGCGGGACCTCGAACCTGGGATGCTCGGGATGCTGTTCGCGGATCGCTTCCACGGCCTCGTTCGTGAGGGGAAAATCGGCGCGGTCGAAGGCGGCGGCGTCATAGAGGCTGACGATGTTGTTCGTGTCGCCGGTCGTGAAGGTGATCGCATCGACCCACGCCGATTCGTCGCGCCACCAGGTCTCCGAGCGGACCACGGTGAGCTCGAAGCCGTTGAAATGACGCGGCGCGTACGGTCCAGTGCCGCTGCTGCGCATCACATCGGACGGGTCATCGCGCCAGTCGTCGCCGTAGAGCTCGGCCGCCTCAGGGCTGGTCATCCAGGCGTAGGGCGAGGCGTGCACCCCGGCCAGATAGGCGGCGTCGGGCGCCGCCGTGGTGAACGTAATCGAAGTGTCGGACGTCGCTTCGTGCGACGCGGTGCGGTCGTAGGCGGCACGGCGGAAGAAGTGCGGATCGGGCAGGCCGTCGCCGTCGATGGCTGACCGTTGGCGCTCCACGTTCCATGCGATGTCCTGGGCCGTGAACGCGCGCCCGTTGGTCGGTTCGAGCGCCCAGAAGCGTGCGGCGGGTTCGACGTTGAAGTTGTACGTCGTCTCGTCGGGCATTTCCGGCAGAGCGCAGAGGTCGGCCTCGAGTTCGCCGCTCGAAACGGAGGCGGGCCGGACCAGGCGGTTGTACATCAGGCTGAGCGCGGCCTGCGTGTAGCGGTAACGCGAGCGATGCGGGTCCCAGCGGTCATGCCGCTCGACGGGTAGCCAGATGCGCATGATGCCGCCGGCCGTTGGCTCACTGGGCGGCTCCGGCTCGTCATCCAGTTGCACAACCTGCTCGGGCTGCGCCTGCCGCGCGGACTGCTGCTCGACCTCAGGCGGCTCCGGCGGCGAGTCTTGCTGTTGCATCGCCTGTTGCTGTTGCGGAGGCTCAGGTTGCTCAGGCTGCCCGTCGTCCGAGCAGCCCACCAGCGCGAGACCGGCTGCGCCCACGCCGGCGCGCAGGGATGCGCGAAGCAGGGATCGGCGAGTGAGGCGTTGGCGGCGCAGCCTCGTCCAGTCGCCGCCGGAGACTCTCGGTGACATACCAGTCATCGTATCCGCGCTCTCGCTATGGGGCTCTATCGGGCCGTCGATCGACATCAATTTGATCAGACAACTAGACGAAAGCGATCCGCCGCGCGATACTTGTGGCAGCCGCTAAACAGGTCGCCGCGCGCGGCGAGCGAAGGGTTGTTGCGATGCCGCCTCTGGTTCCCTCCTTCATGATGCCGCAGTGGCTCAAGGACGCGCCGATCCCGCTGCAGATGGCGCTCTTGCTGCCCGGCCTGATCGTCGGCAACATCATCGCCATCGCGGTGCACGCGATCATGGTCAACCTGGGCGCCGGCAACCAGCACCTGTCCTCGGCGGATGGTGGGTTCGACGCCTGGCTGCTGTGGATCATCGTCGGCGCCGGTCTGTTCATTGGCCTGGCCGCCGGTGGCTTCGTGTACATCGGCGTCGGCCTGGGCGCGGACAAAGAGCTCGAGGACGAGGAAGAGCACGGCGAGACGGGGATGCTGGAGCTGTAGCGCTCGGACCATCAGATTCACAAAGCAAACGCCCCCTCGACCGAGGGGGCGTTTCTCATGCCTGCCTTGACGAGCTCCCAAGTTATGCCTGAAGCTCAGACGCGAAGAACGCCTTGAGTTTGTCCCAGGCGTCGGCGGCGGCTTCGGGGTCGTGAACGTCGGGGCTGGTGTCGTTGAAGAAACCGTGGTGCGAGTCCGGGTACATGTGTATCTCGCTGCGCACCCCGGCCCCGTTGAGAGCGGATTGGATACTCTCGACGACCTCTCCCGTGATCCAGTCGTCGTGACCGGCGTAGAAGCCCATCACCGCGCCCTGGATGTTGGCGGCGTCTCCCATGCCCGCGCCGGGTACGCCGTAGAAAGGCGCGGCGGCAGTGACGGCCGGGTTGTTCATCGCCAGCAGCAGCGACATCCCGCCGCCGAGACAGAATCCGGTGACGCCGATCCGGTCCGAGCGAACGTCGTCGCGCGCCTGCAGCGCAGCCACCGCCCCGGACATGTCGACCAGCGCGTTGGGCTCCTGCAGCGACATCATCAGCTTCTGCGCCTCATCCGGCTCGGCCGTGACCGAGCCATGAAAGAGATCTGGCGCGAGCGCGACATAACCTTCGGCCGCGATCCGGTTGGCGATGTCGCAGATGTTGGGGTTGAGGCCCCACCACTCCTGGATCACGACGACGCCCGGGTAGGGTCCGCCGTCGACGGGTTTGGCCAGGTATCCGGAGGCGGTTCCGCCGTTGGCGCTGAACTCGACGGTTTCGTGGGCGAGGATGGCCATTGGATGTTCCTTCTATCAGGGGGCCTGTGCCGGCTATCTGGGGGCCTGAGCAGGCCAGGGGTTTTTCTGTGAGCCGAGGTAGGACTGGGCGGCGACGCGGTCGAGCTCGTCCAGCGTGAAGCCGGTGCCCGAGGCATAGACGGCGGCCTCGACCGTGGGCAGGTTGTACATGCCGACCTCGTTTCCCCAGACCAGGAAGTCTCGGCCGTTGATGTTGGCTGCGGCGTCGGTGCAGAGCCAGACGGTGAACGGCGACACGTTCTCCGGAGCCATCATCGCTTCGCGGTCGGCGCCGAAGTCGATGTCGCCGGCGTCGCCCGAGGCCAGTCCGGCCTCCCGCGCTCGGCGCTGAGCCTCGGCCAGTTCCTCGGTCAAGGTCAAGCGCGTACCGGCTCGCGGACGGATGGCGTTGGCGGTCACGCCGTAGCGGCCGAGGTCGCGGGCGAGCGTGCGCGTCAGGCCGACGATGCCCTCCTTGGCGGCGGCGTAGTTGGCCTGTCCCATGTTGCCGAGCCCGGACTCGGACGAGGTGTTGACGATGCGTCCCGAGCGCTGTTGGCGGAAGACCTGCGAGGCGTACTTGGTCACGGTGAAGTGGCCCTTGAGGTGCACGGCGACGACCACGTCCCATTCTTCCTCGGTCATGTTGAAGACCATCCGGTCGCGCAGGATGCCGGCGTTGTTGATCAGAATGTCGAGTCCGCCGAAGTTGTCCAGCGCCTGCTGGACCATGCGCTCGCCGGCGGCCATGTCTGAGACTGAGTCATAGTTGGCGACGGCGTCACCGCCGGCGGCCTTGATTTCGGCCACGACCTCATCGGCCGGCGTGGCCTCGCCGTCAAGTTCACCGCCCTGCGAGCCGCCATAGTCGTTGACCACGACCTTGGCACCTTCTGAGGCGAGCAGCAGAGCATGTCCACGGCCGATTCCGCGTCCGGCGCCGGTCACGATCGCGACGCGGCCTTCGAGTCGATCACCCATGTGTCTGGGTCCTTTCTGGGAGCAGTTGTTTCCGCAGGCAGGATACAAGGCAACCTGCTCAAGCAAGTGGGGACATGGGCCCCCCGATCGCGCGCGCAACTTGACGGAACGGCAAGTCTCTTGCTAAAGCGGTAATGGCGGTTTGGACGGGCGGATCTCCCGGAGCGAGGGTTCGATGGTTACGACATCTGTGGCGCCGCCGTTGGCGGCGCGGTCCCTGCTGGCTACCGAGGACGCCAGGCCGAAACCGGCTGATCACGATCACGCGTCGCCGACCTGGCCGGCGGCCTGTTCGATTCTGACACCGTCGGGCGCGCTCCTGGCCCGCGCGAAAGTGAGGCACCGCCCGGCCTCGCTGCCGGCCGCCAGCTACGCGGTCGAAGTCAGCGAAGTCGAGCCCCAAGGCGCCTTGGAGCCGCTGCTCAGGACGAATCCGCAGGTCGTGCTGCGCATGCCGCACGAAGCCCAGCTGGCGCTGCGGATCGATCACATCATCGGTCCGCGCGAACGGCGCACGTACTACCTGCAGACGCTTGACACCTGTAGCGAATGAGATCGGCGCAGACGCAGGACTTCTGCAGAGAAGACATCGATGCACTTCGTTGAGCTGGCCTCCGGGTTGGAGTTTCCCGAGGGGCCGATGGCGATGGACGACGGTCGACGCTGCTGACCGAGATCGCCCGGCAGCCACTCTCTCGCGTGACGCCGGACGGGCGAGGTCGTGCACATGGGGGTCGGCCAAGATCCGCTGACAACCAACATCTGTTTCGGCGGCGCCGACATGCGCGGGGCCTACATCACGCCCTCCACCACGGGCCGGCTGATGTCCTGCCAGTGGCCCCGTACCGGCTTACGGCTCAGCTACAACGCCTAGCGGCCCGCTCCCTTCCGTGATCCGTCTGGCTTGTCCGCAATTCGCGGCGCGGATAGCATGCGATGAGTCCGCACCGACCGGTCATATGGACGGGAGCCGGGATGGAACGCTTTGCCGGGCTGCTGCAGCAGTTGCCGCGTCAGCAGGGTGAAATGCTGCGCGCGCTACACCTGGCCCAGGAGGAACTGGGCTGGATCTCGCGCGATGCGATCCGGCTGATCGCGCGGCACCTGCGGGTTTCAGAAGCGCAGGTCTACGGTCCGGCCACCTTTTACGCCGAGTTCCGCCACTCGCCGCCGCCCCAAACGCTGGTCACCTGGTGTTCCGGTCCCTCCTGCCGTGTCGTAGGGGGCGACCGGGTGCGGCGCATCTTCGAGGCCGAGTTTGGCTGTCGCCTGGGCCAGAACACGTCCGACGACGAGCTGGGGCTGTGGCTGGGCCAATGCAACGGGACCTGCGAGAAGGCGCCGATGGTCTGGGTCAACGGCCGCGTGGTCGGCCCCTTGACGATGGTGGACTCGGTCAAGCTGGCCCGCCAACTCAAGGCCGGCGACGACCCGATCGCCTGGCCCGAACGACCGATCAAGATCGCCCCGGCGACGTTTGTTGAGGCTGAGTCGACCTACGGCTCCGATCACGAGGCGGCAGCGGAGGGGACGGGCTGATGAGCAGCGCCTACGACGACATTCGCGAGGCGGCAGAACTTACGGCTGCGCCGCGGCGCTCGCCCTCGCGCCCACTGGTGCGGGTCGATCTGTCGACTTCTTCGATCGCGGCCGAGGCCGACCTGCTCTGGGAGGCGCTCGAACCGCTCGCGGCCGAGCACGATGTTGAGCTGATGCGGGTTGGCACGCTGGGGCTGTCCTGGCTGGAGCCGGTGGTCGAGGTGGAACGTCCGGGGGCGGGAGCTGTCGTGTACGGCCCGGTGTCGCCCGAGGACGCCTCAGAATTCCTGCAAGCGGCGCTGGGCGACAACCCAGCCGAGGACGCGGCCCAGTGGTTGATCGGCGCGCGCACGCCGACCGCTGGTGTGGCATCACTCGCCGATCATCCCTTCTGGGGTCCGCAGGAGCGTCGGCTGATGCGGCTGATGGGGGTCATCGACCCGGAGTCGATTGACGAAGCGATCGCCGAGGGCGCGTACGAGGCGCTCGACCGCGCGATCGAGATGGAGCCGATGGCGATCTGCGACCTGGTACTGTCGGCGGGCGTGGGCGGCAGAGGCGGCGGCGGATTCCCGGCGGGGCAGAAGTGGAAGTTCCTGCTGGGCGCGCCCGGTCCGACCAAGTACCTGGTCTGCAACGCGGACGAGGGCGACCCGGGCGCGTTCGTCAATCGCGTGCTGATGGAGTCTGA
>DAOUHS010000207.1:0-4771 GCA_034428415.1 Dehalococcoidia bacterium | reverse complement strand
CGCGGCTCGATGAATCACGTCCAGTGCCAGGTGCTGCCCGCACGCGAGGAGCCGGTCAGCTTCCCTCATCGCGACACAATGACGCTGCCGCTGCACGTCGAGGACATTGCCGAGGTATTCGTCCGCGTGACGCTGGCCGAGGAAACGGCCCATTCGATCTACAACTCGGGCGGTCATCCGACGAGTATGGGCGACCTCGCCGAGGCCGTCCGTCAGTTCCTGCCCAACGCAGAGATCACGTTCGATGCGGACGAAGGCGGGCACGACGCGTCGGGGCTGTATCTGATGGACAACTCGCGCCTGGTCGAAGAGTTCGAAGTCGAGTACGCCCCCTTCGAGCAGCGCGTAGCGGAGACGATCAACGAAGTCCGGCTCGGCGAAGGGTTGCCGATGGTCGGCTAACGATTCAGGCGTCCCACCCGTGCGCGACGTTCGCTGACCTGGGTTGCAAAGGCAATTCTGGTCAGGCATACTCCCGCCAAGTCATCACAAGTCCTGCCGGGCGCAGGATGGGGTTTGGTGGAGGGGGTTGCTATGAGCGACCGAAACTATTGGCAACGAATAAAGCGACGGCGAATGACCAGGCGTTCGCTCTTGCGCGCTTCCGCCCGTGCCGGGGTTGGCGCGACCGGTCTGGCCCTGGTCGGCTGCGGCGGCGATGACGACGACGATGGCCAACCAGCCGCCGCGCAGACTTTGCAGCAGGCCGATCAACAGCAGCAAGCCGCCCAGCAACAGGCGATGCAGCAGGAACAGCAGGAGCAGACCCAGCAGGAACAACAGGAGCAGGCCGCCGTCGCCCAGGCGCAACAGCAACAACAGGCCCAGGCCGCGCAGGCAGCACTCCGCGGCGGTACCTGGCGAATCTCCGACGCGTTCGCACCCCAGTGGGGATTTGACCCGCTGGTGACGCCGTCCGGCGGCGACCACTACCAGTCGATCCCGATCTTCTATGACCGACTGCTCAACTACGACGCTGAGGGCGCGGCGCTGCCGATGCTCGCTGAAACCTGGGAGATTCCGGACGACGTCACCTACGTCTTCAGCCTGCGGCCCGGGCTGACCTATCACGATGGAGCAGCGGTTGACGCCGCCTCGATCCAAACCAACATGGACCGCATCGTGAACATCGAGGAGGAAAGCGTCGAGGCAACGCCCAACCAGCGCGCGGTGACGCTGGGCCAGACCATGGCGAACTCTGAGGCGATCGACGACGTGACCTGGCGCTACGTCGCCAATGAGGTGTTTGCGCCGACGCTCTCGCTGTTCTACGGCAAACCGCCGGGCATTGCCCCGATTTCGCCGGACTCGTTCGACACGGCCGTCACGCATCCCGTCGGGACCGGACCGTTCAGCTTCGACAACTACATCGAAGGTCAGGAGTTGACAGCGTCGAGGTTCACCGATTACTGGAACGCCGAGAACATCTACCTCGACAACTACAGCTTCGAGATCCTGCCGGATTCGAACACCCAGTGGCTGGCGTTCCTCGGCGGCGACCACGATGTGGTTCGGATTCCCGGATCACTGGCCGCGGATGCCGACGAGATGGCCGAAATTCAGGAAGACGGCTTCCAGGTGTTGGGCGACGTGTCCAGCGTCTTTGTCCAGACTTGGTTCAACATCAACCCCTCCGGACCAGAGGAGTTGACCATCTGGCGCGATCCAAGAATGCGCCACGCGATCAACCTCGCCACCGACCGCCACGCGATCAACGATGCAGCCTTCAATGGCACCAGCGCCGTGTCTCGAGCACCGATCGGCGTGACCACGCCGCTGCTGCCCAAAGATGTCGACTACTACGACGACTCACCCAACCCGGCTGAAGCGATCAAGTTGATCGACGCAGCAGGCTACACCGGTCAGGTCACCGGTGACATGATGACCTACAGCATCGACCCGCTCTACCTCGGCACGCGTCCTATGCATGCGCAGCTCGCCGAAGTTGGGATGGACTTCAACCTGGTTGAAGGCACGATCGCGGGCATTGTCGACCGTCTCTTCGCAGCGGAGGACTATTCGATCGCCGTCCTCAGCTGGGAATCGCCGTTTGATCCCGATCAGATTCTCCGCCCGAGCATGGACGGTCTGCGGGACTGGTTCTACGCGGGTGGCCGAGAACAGTACGACGAATTGCTCGCCGCCGGGAGCGAGTACGAGGTCGGGCTGGATGAGGCGTCCCGTCTGCAGGATTTGACGGCACGAACCACCGACAATGAAGAGCGCATCCGACGGTATGCCGACTTCCACGAGGTCTATGTGGAGGGCGCGTATACCGTGCCGATTATCCACTATCCGCTCTACTTCGGCTTTGGGCCGTCGGTCCGGCATACGGGCGATATCAATACCCTGTTCCGCGGTTGTGACGGGATCGGAGGGACGGCGGACATGCTGGCAGGGGTCTATAAGGCGGATACCTAGGCAGGTGCGGCGCGAAGGCTGACCCCACCGGGAGCCGGACACGCCGCAGTCTGCCGGTGGCCTGTGCAGGAGACACTCACCTAAACGGGTAGGCCTGGAGTCCGGCCGATGATCAGCTACATCGGAGCGCGCTTTCTCTCGTCGTTGTTGGTCTTGTTCATTGTCAGCGTCGTCGCGTTCGTGCTGATGAACGTGGTCGAAGGCGACCCGGCTCGGGCGATGCTGGAGCTGAACGCGACAGAAGAGAAGATTGCCGCTGTCCGAGCCAGTCTCGGTCTCGACAAGCCGTTGCACGAACGGTACGCCCACTGGATCTACAACGCCTTCCAGGGTGATCTCGGGTTGGCGTTGACTTCGAGGATTCCGATCACGGAACTGTTCCGCGAAAAGCTCGTGCCGACGATGCAATTGGGGATTCTCGCCCTCATCGTCGTGCTCTGTCTCTCGATTCCGGTCGGGGTGCTCGCCGCGCTACGGCCGGGCTCCAAGACCGAGGTGGCGGCCAGCACGACGATGATCGTGGGAGCGTCGATCCCCGAGTATCTCAGCGGTATTGCGCTGGTCTACATCGTCGGCTTCGAGCTCGAACTATTGCCGCGCAGCGGCTATGTGCCGTTAAGCGAGGACGTCATCGAGAGCCTGAAGCATATGGTCCTGCCGGTGATCGCGCTGTCTCTGATCTCAACTACGCTGGTCATGCGCCAGACTCGCTCCGCGATGATCAACGTGCTGCAGGACGACTACATCCGCACCGCGCGGGCCAAGGGTCTACGTGATCGGGCAGTGATCATTCGGCACGGACTTCGCAACGCGATGATCCCGGTGATCACCGTGTTCGGATTCCAGGTCGGCGTTGTGTTTGGCGGCGCGGTGATCACCGAGCAAGTCTTTGCAATCCCGGGCATGGGCCGGCTGTTCGTGCAGTCGGTCGTACAGGTGCAGGACTATTCCGTGGTCCAAAACCTGGTGATGTTCTTCGCGATCATCACCGTCGCCGTCAACCTGTTGGTGGATCTGACGTACCCGCTGATTGATCCGCGGATTCGGCAAGGGATCAGCGCATGAGCGTCACTTCGGAGCCGACGACCGAGGCCTTGCAAATTGGGACGCAAAAGTCCTGGCGCGACAATCCGCGGATCGAACTCGCGCTCCGCGTGCTGCGCATCTACGTACGCAACCGGCCGGCGGTGTTTGGTGCATTCATCCTGTTCGGCTTGGGCATCGTGGCGGCCTTCGCGCCGTTCGTCGCGCCTTACGAACCGCTCAAAGCCGACCTCTGCAGCGAGTGCGTCTTCCAGGCGCCAACCATCGATCATGTCGCGGGCACCGATCTGCTGGGAAGGGACGTGCTGAGCCGCACAATCTTTGGCGCGAGGATCGCCTGGCAGGTCGTCGTAGTGGCGATCGGCGTGGCGATCTGCATCGGTGTGCCGACTGGTCTGGTCGCCGGCTACGTTGGCGGCAAGCTGGACGAGCTGCTAATCATGCGCATCGTCGACGCGCTGATGGCGATGCCCGCTCTCATCCTGATCCTCGCGATGACCGCCGCAGTCGGTCCCAACATCATCAACACGATGCTGATCATCGGGATCGTTTGGTCGGCCGGCTACGCCAGGCTGACCCGCGGAGTCGTTCTGTCGATCATGCAAGAACCGTACGTCGACGCGGCCAGATCGATGGGTGCCGGTCCGCGGAGGATTATCCTGCGCCACCTGCTTCCAAATGTGGTCGCTCCAGTGATGGTGCTGGCCTCGCTCTCGGCGGCGGCGATCATCCTGGTCGAAGCGGGTCTCAGCTTCATCGGCGCCGGCGTCCAGCAACCGACGCCGGCCTGGGGCGGCATGGTCTTCGAGGGCTACTCAAACCTCTTCCGTTCGGCCTGGCCGATCATGGCGCCCGGCATCGCGGTCGTGTTGATGGTGGTTAGCTTCAACTTCGTCGGCGACGGGTTGCGCGACGCCATGGACCCGCGCCTGCGCAACGTCGGCTAGTGCATGATCAGGCCGCCGTCGACGTTGAAGGCCTGGCCAGTGATGTTGCGGGCGCCGGGGCCGGCGAGGAAGCGGGCCATGTCGGCGATGTCTTCCGGCTCGTTGGCTCGGCCGATCGGGATGCGTGCGGCACGCGCCTGCTCCAGTTCGGCGATGCTCTGACCCGAACTCTCCGCGCGTTGCCTTAAGTTGGTGTTTGCCAGGTCGGTTGCCGTGACCCCCGGACAGATGGCGTTGACGTTGATGTCGTGCTTTCCGAGCTGGTGTGCGGCAATCATGGTCATCGCAATCACGGCTCCCTTGCTTGCGGCGTAAGCGGCGTTGGACGTCCCCGCGTAACCCTTGCCGGCGATCGAGGC
>DAOUHS010000206.1:0-30978 GCA_034428415.1 Dehalococcoidia bacterium | reverse complement strand
TCAACGTACGGGTTGCGCAGCGCGATCGATCGCTGCAGCACCGGCGAATTGTCCAACAGTCGATCTTGGTCGGCGAGTCGGTTGATCATGTTCACTGTGCGGTCATACTCCTGGCGCAGACGCGCGAAGGTGCGCAGATCTCGGTCGCCGTCGCCGAGAGTGGCTGCGTAGTGCTCAGCGACGTCGAAGTCGGCCTTCGCAAGGACCATCTCCACGTTCGAGAGCAGGGTGGCGAAGAACGGCCAACGGGAGCGCATGTCCTTCAACAGGGTTTCCCCCGATGCGCCGTGGCTGTCGATGAACTGCTCGATTGCGGCGCCTACGCCGAGCCAGCCGGTGATGACGTGCCGGGTCTGCATCCAGGCGAAGACCCAGGGGATCGCTCGCAGCGAGGTCAGGCTGGCGTCGGATCCGGGTCGGAAGGTTGGCCGCGAGCCGATCGCGAGATTGCCCAGCATGCCGATCGGCGTGACGCGCTGGAAGTAGGCATGTAGGTCAGGATTGTCCACGACCTCCGAGCGATACACATGTTGGGCCGTCTCGGCCAGTTCGTCCATGGCGTCGTGATAGCGTCCACGTTCGGCGTCGGGGGTGTCGTCGTGGTCGCGGTCGAACCGTTTGACCAGCGACGCGGCCAGGGTCTGCTCGAGGTTCCAGGTGGCGAGGCCGGGCATGCCGTAGGTGAACTGGATCATCTCACCCTGTTCGGTGAACTTGATTCCGCCTTCGGTCGTGTGCGGGGGCAAGGCGAGGATCGCATCGTGCGACGGTCCGCCGCCGCGGCTGACCGTTCCGCCTCGTCCGTGGAAGAACATCAGGTCGACGCCGGCCTCTCGTGCGACCTCGTGCATCGCATCCTGGGCGCGGTAGAGACCCCAAAGCGAGGGCAAGACACCGGCATCCTTGGCCGAGTCGGAATAGCCAACCATCACCTCCTGCAGGTCGCCGTGGGCCTTGAGGTGCCGTCGATAGGCGCCGTGCCTGAACAACGAGCGCAGGACGGACGGCGCACGGTCGAGGTCGGGGACTCGTTCGAATAGCGGCGCGATGCGTATGCCGCCGCCGGGCGCGCGAAGATTGATGTCGTTGAGGCCGGCCTGCCTGGCGACTAACACCGGCGCGAGCACGTCGGCCGCCGTCGAAGCCATTGAAACGATGCAGGTCTGCACGGCTTCCTCACCGCAGATGCGCTGGATCCGTCGCGCGGTGCGGAACCGGCGCAGCGTGTCGTCGTCATGTGTAGTGATCGCGTGGCCGACGGGGAAGTAGTCGCGATCGAGTTCGCCGGCGAGGAACTCCTCGCGTTGATCCGGACTCAGGTCCAGGTAGCTGCCGCCGGGCGGCTGAATGTCGAGTCCTTTGAGCACGGCGTCGGCGGCGGCGTGGAACTGGGCGGCATGGTCGCGGATATCGAGCGTCGCGAGGTGGAAGCCAAATGATTTGGCGCGATCGATGAGCGGTTGCACAACGGTCTCGGCTCCCGAATCAGCGCCGTGCAGTCGCAGGCTCTCGGCGATCGCCTGAAGGTCGGCGACATAATCGGCGGCCGAGTCGTAGGGAACGCCGTCGGGCTCCGTGGTGGTCAATCTCGAGTCGTGGATGTTTGCCGCCCGGGTGTCGAGTAAGGCGTAGTCGGCGTCGAGTGTCGCCTGCAGGCGAGCGGCCATGTAGCGAATCTTGTGTCGATAGCGCTCCGCGGCGTTGCGCCGCTCGAGTCGCTCGTGCACCCGCGGCATCCGTCGCGCATCGCGCTGCAGGGAGGCTTCCAGGCGGTGCGACGCGGCGACGCGACGAACCGAGTGGGGCAGCATCGAGTCCATCGCCCGAATTGCGCCGAGGTGAAGACGGAGGACGATGGCCCGCATGGTGAGTGCGGTCTGCCAGGTCAGGTCCGGCGTCACATTTGGGTTGCCGTCCGCGTCGCCGCCCATCCATGAGCCAAGCACGATCGGCGAGGGGGCGTCCTCCGGTTCCGCGCCTGTGGCTTGGCGGAAGCGACGAGTGACTTCAGGAACGGCATCCCAGAGCGTGGTCTCAAAGGTTCGCAACAGCAGACGCGACTCTTCCAGTACGGTCGGTCGTCGATAGCGGAGATGGTCGGCCTGCCAGAGCCCTTCGATGTGCATGCGCAGGGCAGAGTCGATCTCCTCGAGTTCGGAGGGGGTGGCCTGCTCCCGAGCGAGGAGCAGCCGATGCACGTCCTGGAGGGTTCCGAGCATGGTCAGTCGCTGGGACTCGGTGGGGTGAGCGGTGAAGACGGGCTGGAGGTGAATCTCGGAGGCCTGTGAGCGAATGGTTTGCACGTCAACGCCCTGCGAGAGGAGCTGTTCGACGACCGCGGGAATCGACCTGGGCGCTGCGTGCGAGTTCGATGATCGCAGCCGGCGGCGCCGAATTCGGTGCGCTTCTTCCGCGGTATTGGTGAGCAGAAAATAGGTCAGAAACGCGTTGCCGACCTCGGCGGCCAGCCACAGGGGCCAACTCCCGACAAGCGTTGCAATCTCGGTGGTGAGCTGAGGTTCGGGCTCCTGCCGGACTCCTCGACGGCGCTGGGCGAGACCCCTCAGTTGCTCGACCGCGTTGAACACCTCGTCGCCGTCGACCCGGCGGATCATGTTGCCGAGGAGGCTGCTGAGCAGACGCACATCAGCCGCGAGCGGCGCGTCGACGCGGCGGCGATCCTGGCTCGGCAGTTCCGCGCTCGGACTCGTTGCCTGGCTATCGGCTGCAGACGAGCGAACCATGCGCCATCCTCCATCGCGGCAAACGCTTGCCGCCTTCATGTAGAGCGTCGCATACGATGATTGCAAATTCGCAGCGAACGAGGGGCAACGATGAGTCAACATTCGAGCGAGCCGCGTATCGCGCCATACGGCTCATGGGAATCGCCTGTGGCAACGGAGATGCTGAGCGCCGGAGCGCTGCGATTCGACGAGCTCGATGTGGACGGAGGCGACATCTACTGGGTTGAGTCGCGGCCCGACGAGCAAGGCCGATACGCTGCCATGCGCTACTCCGCCGAGGGTGAACTGAGCGAAGTCACGACCGCCGACTACAGCGCAAGAACTCTGGTCCATGAGTACGGCGGCGGTTCGTTTGCCGTTTCTCAGGGGATCGGGTATTTCTCCAACTTCTCCGATCAGCGTCTCTACCGGCGTCCGGTTGACGGGTCAGAAGCGCCAACTGCGCTGACGCCTGAGCTTCCGGTGCGCTACGCGGACGCAACTGTCGACAACGGTCGCGGACGCCTGATCTGCGTGGCCGAGGACCATCGCCGGGAGGGTCTGGAGGCAGAGAACTACCTCGCATCGATCCCCACGGACGGCAGCGCCGCCGAGGCCGACGAGATCACGCGGCTGCACGAAGGGTTCGATTTCTGTTCCTCGCCGAGATTGAGTCCCGACGGTCGCCACCTGGCCTGGATTTGCTGGAACCATCCGAACATGCCCTGGGACGCGACGGAGCTGTGGCTCGCTGAAGTCGCCTCGAATGGCGCATTGCTGTCTCCACGACGAATTGCAGGCGACGCGCGGGGCGAGGTGTCGATCATCGAACCGCAGTGGGGCCCGGACGGAACGCTGTATTGCGTCTCCGACGCATCGGGTTGGTGGAACATCCAACGCTGGAATGGTGCTGAGCTTGAACCAGTCTTATCGATGGAGGCTGAATTCGCTCAGCCGCAGTGGGAGTTCTCCACATCCACGTATGCAGTGCTCGACGAGTGTTGTTTGGGCGCTCAGTACTCGAATGCCGATGGCAGCGGCGTAGGTGTAGTCGACGTTGAGACCGGCGAGCTTCGGCCAATCGAAACGCCCTTCAACACGTTTGGATTCTTCACGGCCGCATTGGACGGCCGCATCATCTGCGCCGCAGCCGGACCCGATGTGCGCGCAGCGATCGTCGCCATCAACTCCGACACGGGAGCAGTCGAGACAATTCGCGCCTCCAGTGGACCTGAACTCGATCCCTCATACTTCTCGGTTGCGGAGGCGATCGCATATCCATCCAACCGCGGACGCACCGCTCACGCGTACTATTATGCACCGCGCAACCCCGACTTCGAAGGTCCGGCGGACGAGCGACCACCCTTAGTCACCTTCATACATGGCGGTCCCACTAGCGCGACCAATCCGGGCTTCAATCTCGGTGTTCAGTACTGGACGACTCGTGGATTTGCGGTCGTTGATGTGAACTATGGCGGCTCCACCGGATACGGGACGGCTTATCGACGCTCACTCAATGGCAACTGGGGCATCGTCGATCGCGAAGACTGCGAAGCAGCGGCGAACTATCTGGTTCAGCGAGGCGACGTCGACGGCTCGCGGCTCGCGATTCGCGGCGGCTCCGCCGGCGGATACACCACGTTGTGCGCATTGACCTTTGGCGATGTCTTCACCGCCGGTGCGTCATACTACGGCGTCTCCGACGCCGCTGCGCTGGCCGAAGACACGCACAAGTTTGAGTCGCGATACCTCGACTCGCTGATTGGACCGTATCCCGAACGGGCGGAACTGTATGAACAGCGCTCGCCGATCCACGCGGTTGACCGGCTTTCCTGTCCGATCATTTTTCTGCAGGGCCTGGAAGACAAGATCGTGCCGCCCAACCAGGCAGAGCGGATGGTCGACGCCTTGCGCAAGAAGGGCCTGCCGGTCGCCTACATCGCGTTTGAAGGTGAGCAGCACGGTTTCAGGCAGGCGGCCAACATCCAGCGGGCGACGGAGGCGGAGTTGGACTTCTATGGCCGGATATTCGGTTTCTCGCCCGCCGGTGACATCGAACCGGTCGAGATCGAGAACCTTTAGGTGGCCGAGATTTACGAGCTCTCGGCCGGCGAACTCCGGGCCGCGTACCAGTCTCGGGCGCTGTCCCCGGTTGAGGTCGTCGAATCGATCTTCGAGCGGATCGATTCGCTGGAGCCAAGCCTCAACGTCTTCATTACCCAGACTCGCGAGTCGGCGCTCGCGCAGGCGCGTATCGCTGCGCGAGAGTGGCGGTTTCGAGAAGCAGATGAATCGCCTCCGTTGTTGGGCATTCCAGTCACTATCAAGGACCTTGTCGACGTTCAGGGCGCGCCCACGACGATGGGCTCTTTGGTCACCGACCACCAGCCGGCGCTGCGTGACGAACTATTCGTCGAGCGCTTGCGCGAAGCGGGTGCGGTGTTCCTGGGAAAGACCAATACCTCGGAGTTTGGGCTCGCTGCGCAGACGATGAATCGACTGGGACCGCCGACGTCCAATCCGTGGAACCTTGAACGGACCGCCGGGGGTTCGAGCGGAGGCGCCGCCGCGGCATGCGGGGCCGGCTATGGGCCGCTGCATCATGGCACGGACGGCGGAGGCTCGGTCCGGGTTCCGGCCGCCTATTGCGGAGTCGTAGGTCTCAAGCCGACGGGCAGGCGGATTCCGCGTCGAGTCCGAGGCGCAGGAATGTCGCAGATATCCACCGACGGAGCGCTCGCGCGTGGCGTGGAGGATGCGGCTCTGATGCTGAATGTCATGGCTGGAGAAGACTCTCGCGATCCCGCGTCGTTTGGCTCCGAAGGGGTCGATTTCACTGATTGTGCTCGCCCAGGAACGCTCGATGGCCTCCGAGTCGGTTGGACGACGGCTTTGGCGGGTCCAACCGCATGTGAGCCGCAGATCGTCGGGCGGGCGGTAACGGCGTCGCAGATGCTGCGCGATGCGGGCGCCATAGTTCAACGAACCGGCCCGGAGATTCCCAGTCCGCTGGAGGTCTTTCCCGCGCTTTCGGCGGTCGGCGCGGCAGCAAACTATGGTTCGCTCTGCGCGGGCCGCGAGGATGAACTGTCCGACTACACGCGAGGCAGCCTGCGACGCGGCAGATCGCTTACCGGCGTTGAGGTCGCCGAAGCCTATGCGGGCCTCGATCAAGTGCGTAGAGGTGTAGACGACTGGTTCGATGAGTTTGACATCCTGCTCACGCCGACCAGCGCGATTGCCGCGCACGAGCATGGCGCTCGAATCGACGAGATCGCGGGTCAGCCAGTCAATCCGTGGATGATTTCCATCCTCTACACGCCGTTGGCGAACCTGGTCCAGGCGCCGGCGATTGCGATGCCGGCAGGTCTAGACGCTGAGGGTCTCCCGATTTCAGTCCAGCTCATGGCTCGCGAGGGTAACGATGCGGTGGTCATCCGCTGTGCGGCCGTCCTGGAAGACGCTGGATTGAACGAAGCTAGTCCTCTAGCACCAGTGTGACCGGCGCGTGGTCGGAGGGCTTGTCGCCGTCACCTTCCATCTGACGTTCCTGGATGTCGATCTCTACGGCCACTGCGCGCTCGACCAGCGGTGAGCTGATCAGGTGATGGTCTATCCGCAGTCCATTGTCCTGTTGCACGCCGCCAGTGCGATAGTCCCACCAGGTGTAGACCCCGGCCGATTCGTCGAACAGGCGCAAGGAGTCGGTCAGGCCCCAATCAATCAGGGCATTGAGGCGTTCACGCTCGGGGGTTGAGCAGAGGATGCGCTCGTGCCAGAACTCGGGATCGTTGACGTCACGGTCGTCGAAGGTGATGTTGTAGTCGCCGGTCAGGACGAGATCGCTGGCTTGGTCCTGTTTGTCGAGCCAGGCGCGCAGACGGTCGAACCACTCGAGTTTGTACTGATACATCTCATGGCCGACCTCACGCCCGTTCGGACAGTAGA
This sequence comes from Dehalococcoidia bacterium, assembly GCA_034428415.1. GTDB lineage: Bacteria > Chloroflexota > Dehalococcoidia > Bin125 > Bin125 > Bin125. The sequence goes on along the minus strand of DAOUHS010000206.1, from coordinate 24,307 downwards.
GGCTGACCACTCGGATCCCGTTGACCTCTGCGGCGATGCCTCGGGATTGGTCATCGTCGGGCCAGGGAACGGCTTCTTCGACCCAATCTGGGTAATCGAGCGAGACGATCGCGACGCCGTTGTACGACTTCTGACCGTGAAGAACGACGCTGTATCCGAGCGCGTCGAAGCCGTCGAAGGGGAACTGCTCCTCTGTACATTTGAGCTCCTGCAGGCACAGCACATCGGGCTGGTACTGGTCGAGCCAGTTGAGGACGCGGTCTTCTCGGGCGCGAATCGAGTTCACGTTCCAGGTAGTGATCTTCATTTCCCGCTCCTCTCGCGAACTTTCTCATACGCATGATGCAGGATGATTCCGGCAGCGACATTCACGTTCAATGAATCGACTCTCTTCGCGATCGGAACGGCCACGCGAGCATCGATCAACGGGTCGAGTTCTTCGCTGATGCCGGAGCCTTCGTTGCCAAAGAGCCAGACGATCCTCGATGCCAGCAACTGGTCACTGAGAGGCTCGCCGTCTTGATCGGCGGCCAACACGGACGCTTCATGATCACGCAGATCGGTGATGTCTGCTGCGAGATTCCGAGACCTCTCGATATTCAGGTGGAACCAGGCGCCGGTTGCCGCCCGGGTTACTCGGGGATGCGTCGGATCTGCGCTTCCTGGACCGACGAGGACGGTGTCGACGCCGAACGCCGCTGCTGAGCGGATGACTCCGCCGAGATTGCCGGCGTCCTGGATGGCGTCCAACGCGACGACCTGCCAACGTTCTGCCGTTGGGGGAGTCGCGTTGCCGAGTTCGTCTCGCACGAGTGCGAAGTGTCCCTGGGGCGTTCTCGTATCGGACAGCCGTTCCGCGTCAGCTTGACTGAGCCTAGTCATCGGCGCCGAAACGCTTCGCCATCGATCCGGGGAGGTCGACAGCAACTCCATGATTGGCGCACCGGCGTCAATCGCGTCGCGCACGAGTTTCTCGCCATCAATCAGGAACAGAGCCTGGTCGCGGCGACCTCGGGCGGTCTTGAGCTTCTGAAGCTGGCGCAGGCGGGCGCGCGTGAGCCGCTGAACCGGTGCTTCGTCGCTCACGACGCCCGCCGCTTGGCTCGGTGTTCTAGCCGCCGTTGAACTCGGCCTTGACCTCTGTGTAGCGGTCGAGCAACGGGAGCACGGTGTCTCCCTCTGCCGGGGGCAGACCAAAGATGATGCGCTGGAAACCGATGTCGATCAGGTCTTGTACCTGCTCCGGGTTCGGTCCGACGCCGAAGACTGTGCGGTTGATCGTGTCGAAATCGCGGTTGGCGCGGTCTGCCGCTGCGCGCAGCTGTTCCATGTCGGCACGCATGTCGCCGCGCAGCGCGATCGGCAGCCAGCCGTCGCAGTAGTCGACCACACGGTCGAATGCCCACTGCGACTGAGCGCCGAGCAAGATGTCGGGGCCGTTCTCCTGGACCGGCTTGGGGTAGCTCCAGACCGGGTCGAAGTCGATGAACTCGCCGTGGAACTCGGGCTCGTCTGCCGTCCAGAGCTCGCGCCAGGCGAGCACAATTTCCCGGGTCACCTTCCAGCGGTCCTTGAAGTTCCAGCCGTGGTTCTCGAGCTCCTCTGCATTCCAGCCTGCGCCGATACCGAGGATCAGGCGGCCGCCAGAGATCATGTCGAGCGAGGCGGCCGACTTGGCCGCCACGATCACATCGTGCTCGGGAACGAGCAGGATGCCGGTGCCGACCTTGAGGTTCTCGGTGGCTGCGGCAGCAGCCATCAACGAGACGAACGGGTCGTGGGTATGCCAATACTCCTGTGGCAGGTCACCGCCGCCGGGCCACGGTGAGATGCGCGACGTGGGGATGTGCGTGTGCTCGGGGAACCAGAGCGATTCGAAACCGCGCGCCTCCACTTCCCGAGCCAGTTCTGGTGGTTGAATCGCGTAGTCGGTCGGGAACATCGATACGCCGAAATCGGTCATTCTGCGTCCTGTCTGTACGTAACTGCTGGTTCGCGATTGAGGATATCGCGTGCTGCTTCAAGCGTTATCTTCGCTGGGATTACAGAGGGTCCTGGGAGGGATTGACGATGACCAGCCACTTCGAGAAGTACCCATCCCCCAGCCGCGACGAGATCATGCGTAACTTCAAGGAGCGGCGCAACTGGGGCCGGTGGGGGAACGACGATGCAGTGGGTGCGATCAACCTGATCACGGTTGAGAAGCGTATGGCGGCGCTCGCTTCGGTGCGGAATGGGCGGACGGTGTCGCTGTCCAGACCGTACCCGAAGGATGCGTCGGTACTCAATCCAACGCCGGCGCAGCACTTCATGCGCACATTCGATCGCGGCGAAGAGGGAGATGGCGCCGTGGTCGACTACTACGGCTTCATCTATCACGGGCACACCTTCACGCACGTGGATGCCCTCTGCCACATTTGGGACTCGGACGGCATCTGGCAGGGTCGCGATCCTGAGGAAGCAATCGACTCGGCGACCGGAGCGACGTTTGCCGACGTTACGGCGTGGAATGAGGGCATCTTCACCAGAGCGGTGCTGCTCGACGTGCCCAGGTTCCGAGGCGAGCCGTACGTGTCGCTCGATCAGCCGGTCATGGGCGATGAACTGCAGGACATCGCTGACTCTCAAGGCGTCACGGTTGAGCCAGGCGACGCATTGCTCGTGTACTCGGGGCGCGAGGCGTACCAGGCTGCCCACCCGGACGACTTCTTCGGTAGTCCGCCGTCGCCGGGATTGCACGCATCCTGCAGCATCTTCATCCGCGACCAGGATGTTTCGATGCTGGGCTGGGACATGATGGATCACCGACCCAGCGAATACGGGCTCGCCTGGCCGGTGCATGGAGTGATCTTCAGTTTCGGTGTGGTGTTACTCGATAACGCACTGTTGCAGCCACTAGCCGAGGCGTGCGCGGAAGAAGGTCGCCACGAGATGTTGCTCTGCGTCCTGCCGCTGAACATCCAAGGCGGCACTGGGTCTCCGGTCAATCCGATCGCGGTGTTCTGACCGTTCAGATTGTCAGTCCGCCGAGCCCGAGCAGACCGCGCGCGTGCTCGACCTCGCCGACGTGCCGGAAGCCGTGGTAGAGCAGCATGCCGGTCAATGCCTGCCAGATGGTCATTGGCGGGACCGGCCGGATGGTGATTTCGTTTGAGAGATCGTCTTCGGTGAGGGATGACACCCATTCTTGCGTGACGACCCAGACGCCCTGCTGGTAGGCGAGCCAGGCATCGGCATCAGTGAGGAGGACCGCGTCGGCCTCTTGCTTGGTCATGCCGGTGCCCTGAGAGGTGCGGTGCAGACCGAAGTGTTGGTCCCACTCGCCGTCGACCCAAACGGTTGGACGCCGATGGACGACCCAGTTGACGATGTTGTCCTCGGTGCGGACGTAGTGCCAGAGCGAGAAGAAGGCGCTGACGCCGTGGCCGGCCGGTCTGGCGTTCCACTGGTCGGCGTTCATGTCGGGCACGGCGCCGTCGAGCATGGCGTGCATGTCGTCAAGCCCCTGCTGAATGACTTCAATCTGTGAAAGCGCCATGCATGACCTTACGATGCCTCGCCTGCGGCGAGCACGATGTCGTGTGCTCAATGTCGCATGAAGGCAAGCTGAGCATATCCTGAACACAGAGCGAGGAGTGCATCATGGCGAACCGGGTCGCGGTCGGCGAGTATCAGGAAGTGCTGCGTCACGGGACGATGTCAGTGGGGTTGTACACGCCGAAGGAGGTGGACCAGCAGTCACCGCATAGCCAAGATGAGGTGTACATCGTCGCTTCTGGCAGCGGTGTGTTCGCCTTGGGCAACGAGCGGATGGACTGCGGCCCAGGGGACACGTTCTTTGTCGGGGCCGGCGCATCGCATCGCTTCGAGGAGTTCAGCGAAGACTTGGCGCTCTGGGTGGTCTTCTACGGGCCAGAGGGCGGCGAACACGCCCATGGCGCGGGCTGAGCGTCACGGCTAGTAGACCCCGCCGAGCTTCTCGTGGTCCCAGCTGTAGACGCGGGTCGGGTTGATTCGCACGACGGCCCGCTTTGAGGCCTGTCGGACCCGTTGTTCGTCGTCCATCGGTGTCGTGGCAGGGCCCTGGGCGTTGGGGTTTCGCTTCTTGCCGGTCGCGTCCTGGACGGCCATCACGAGCTGCGGATCGTTCTCGATCACGTCGGCCTGGCCCTCGATCACGAGGCCTTTGATCTTCGAGTACTCGACGCCGGACTCGAGCATGACCGTGATTCGCGGGTCGCGCTTGAGATTGAGCACCTTTTGCGCCTTGGCGTAGGTGGTGAAGTGAATCTTGTCGTCGATCACGCCGTACCACATCGCGACCATGTGTGGGAAGCCGTTGTTGCCGTTGGAGGCGACCTGGAGGGTCCAGCCGGTCTCGATGAATTCCTTCGCTTCCTCGTCGGTCATGGCGATCTTGTTGCGTCGGCTGGGCATGGCTTCTCCGATTCCTGATATTCGCTGTCGGCAGTCTAGCTACGGCCTGGTCATTTGCTCGGGTCGGACCCACTCGGCGAACTGCTCTTCGGTGAGCAGGCCGAGCTCGAGACCGGCGGAGAGGAGGGTGCCGTTGTCGGCATGGGCTTTCTTGGCGATCGCGGCGGCGTTGTCGTAGCCGATGTGGGGGTTGAGCGCGGTGACCAGCATTAGCGAAGAGCGCATCAGCTCGTCGATGCGACCGTAGTTGGGCTCGATTCCGACGACGCAGTTGTCGGTGAAGGAGACAGAGGCGTCGCCGAGCAGCTTGATGCTCTGCAGGTTGTTGAAGGCCATGACGGGCTTGAACACGTTGAGCTCGAAGTGGCCGTTGGCGCCGCCGACGGAGACCGCGACCGCGTTGCCCATGACCTGGGCGCAGACCATGGTGAGGGCCTCGGACTGGGTCGGGTTGACCTTGCCGGGCATGATTGATGAGCCGGGTTCGTTGGCGGGCAGGACGAGTTCACCGAGACCGGCGCGAGGCCCGGAGCCGAGCATGCGGACATCGTTGGCGATCTTCATCAGCGAGACGGCGATCGTGTTGAGCACGCCGGCCAGTTCCACCTGCGCGTCGTGGGCGGCGAGGGCTTCGAACTTGTTGGGCGCGGTGACGAAGGGCAGGCCGGTGAACTCGGCGATTTCGTCGGCGACCTTGACCGCGTAGTCGGGATGCGAGTTGATGCCGGTGCCGACGGCGGTCCCGCCGAGGGCGAGTTCGTAGAGCCTTGGCAACGTCTGTTCGGCGCGCTTGATGCCGTAGGCGACCTGCTGGACATAACCGCTGAACTCCTGCCCGAGGGTCAGGGGGACGGCGTCCATGAAGTGGGTGCGGCCGATCTTGACGATGTCGGTCCACTCGTCGGCCTTGGCCTGGAGCGCATCGTGCAGGTAGCGCAGGCTGGGAATCAGGTGGTGGACGGTCTGCTCGGCGGTGGCGATCGCCATGGCGCCGGGGAAGACGTCGTTGGACGACTGGGACATGTTGACGTGGTCGTTGGGGTGAACCGGCGACTTGGCGCCGATCTGGCCGCCGAGCATTTCGATGGCGCGGTTGGAGATCACCTCGTTAGCGTTCATGTTGGACTGGGTGCCGGAGCCGGTCTGCCAGACGACGAGGGGGAAGTGGTCGTCGAGTTCGCCGTCGATCACCTGTTGTCCGGCTGCGCGAATGGCGTCGGCGAGTTGGGGGTCGAGGCGGCCGAGCTTCTGGTTGGCGGTGGCGGAGGCGTGCTTGACGATGCCCATGGCGCGGAGGATCGAGCGGGGCATGCGCTCGCCGCCGATCTTGAAGTTCTCCAGAGAGCGCTGGGTCTGGGCGCCCCAGTACCGGTCGGCGGGAACCTCGATCGTTCCCATGGTGTCGGATTCGACTCGGATATCGGTCATGGTGCTTCTCACTACTCGCTGCTGAGGCGGGCCATGTCGTCGACGAGGCCCTGGACGGCGTCGGCGGAGTGCTTGAGCTGGGCCTGCTCGTCGTCGGTCAGGTTAATCTCGAGGATTTGCTCGATGCCGTTCTGGCCGAGGATGACGGGCACGCCGATGAAGAGACCGTGGACGCCGTACTGGCCGTCGAGCAGGGCGGCGCAGGGGAGGATGCGGCGCTTGTCGAGGGCAATGGCGTCGACCATCTGGGCGACGGCGGCGGAGGGGGCGTAGAAGGCGGAGCCGGTCTTGAGCAGGTTGACGATTTCCGCGCCGCCGTCGCGGGTGCGTTGGATGATGGTGTCGAGCTGGTCACGGGGCAGCAGTTTGGAGATCGGGATGCCGGCGGCGGTGGTGTAGGAGGCGAGCGGGACCATGGTGTCGCCGTGGCCTCCAAGGACGAAGGCGTTGATGTCTTCGACCGAGACGTTGATCGCTTCGGCGAGGAAGGAGCGGTAGCGGGCGGTGTCGAGGATGCCGGCCATGCCGACGACGCGCGAACTGGGGATGCCGACCGCTTGATTGGCCGCGTCGAAGGCGACGTGGCACATGGCGTCGAGCGGGTTGGAGACCACGACGATGGCGGCGTCGGGCGATTCGGCGATGGCGGCTCGGGCGACCGAGTCGACGATACCCATATTGATCTGGAGCAGGTCGTCGCGGGACATGCCCGGCTTGCGGGCGACGCCGGAGGTGATCACGATGATGTCGGAGCCGGCGGTGGGGCCGTAATCGGTGGTTCCGGTGATGCAGGAGTCGACGCCGACGACGGGGGAGGCCTCGTACATGTCGAGCGCCTTGCCCTGGGGCAGGCCGTCGATGATGTCGACCAGGACGATGTCGGCGTAGCCACGCTCGGCGAGTCGCTGGGCGGTGGTCGCGCCGACGTTGCCAGCTCCGACTACGGTCACCTTCGTTCGCATAATGATGGGCCTTTCCGGCCACGGGCAGTTGCGCCCGCGGGGGAGGTGAGGTGGTTGTGGATCATTGTTATCCGATGGGGCGCTTTGGGTCTGCTACGTGGGTGGCGGATGGGGCCGATCGGCGGGTCGAGATTGACGACGGCGGGGCCGGGCACGGCGGAGCTGGGGGTTGGGGGACCCGTGAGAAAAAAATAAAACGGCGAGAGCGAAGATGGGCTGGGCGATTACCAGGGATCGTCATCCTCCTGGAGCGGTTCTTCCTCCTGGAGCAGGGGACCGCGTTCGGGGGCGGGGACGGTTGCGTCGGGTTCGGCCCAGTTGTAGAGATCGCGGAGCTTGTGGCGAGCGACGTCGAAGGGGTCGGTGGCCAGATACATGCGGTAGTTGGACCGGGCTCGGTCGTTGGGGGCGAAGAGTTCGCGGACGATCTTATCGAGGGCGTTGACGCGAATGTATCCGGGATTGTGGTCGCCGGAGCGTCGCCAGAGTCGGTCGATCGTGGCGCGGAAGTGGAAGGGATTGGGCATGGGAGGGCTCCGTTGCATTGGTACAGTATTTATGTTCTGATACTATCAAGGTTTGGGGCGGGAGTTGAGTTCGCTGTGTGTCTCGGTGACATCTGAGCGCCAAGAGGCTGGTGCGTCGGGGCGCACGAAGGTCGGTGCGTCGGGGCGCACGAGGACGAATGGGCGTGGTCTGGCCGGATGACCGCTGCTAGTGGGAGGCGGCGATCTTGTTGAGGGCGCTGCCGGCGCGGAACCAGGTGATTTGTTCGTCGGTGTAGCTGTGGTTGACGGGGATCTCGTTGCTTGAGCCGTCCTCGTGGTCGATGCGCACGGTGAGCGGTCGGCCGGGGGCGAAATCGGCGAGTCCGAAGACGCTGAGGCGGTCGCGCTCGGCGACGAGGTCGTAGTGGGCGGGATCACTGAAGGTGAGGGCGAGCACGCCCTGCTTCTTGAGATTGGTTTCGGCGATGCGAGCGAAGGAACGGGCGATGACGACGTAGCCGCCGCTGAAGCGGATTTCCATGGAGGCGTGCTCGCGGCTAGAGCCTTCGCCGTAGTTTTCGTCGCCGACGGCGACCCAGCGGATGCCGGCGTCCTTGTAGGCGCGGGCGACCTCGCTGACGGCTTGTTCGGCTTGACCGGAGATCTGGTTCAGGGTGGCGCCTGTTGCTCCCGTGAAGGCGTTGACGCCGCCGCTGAAGAGGTTGCCGGAGATGTTTTCGAGGTGTCCGCGGAACCGCAGCCAGGAGCCGGCGGGCGAAATGTGGTCGGTGGTGGTCTTGCCCTGGGTCTTGAGGAGCAAGGACATGAAGGTGTAGTCGTTGCCGTCCCAGGCGTTGAACGGGGTCAAGCGCTGGAGCCGTTCGCTCTCGGGGCTGACGATCACGTCGATATCGCTGCCGTCGTCGGGCGGGGCGATGAAGCCTTGGTCGCCGGAATCGAAGCCATCGGTGGGCAGTTCGTCGCCGGTCGGCGGGGAGAAGCGGAATTCGCCCTCGGTTGTGGCGATGGCGTCAGCGCGCGGGTCAAAGCCCAGCTGGCCGGCGAAGGCGGTGGCGACGACGAGTTCGGGCGAACCAATGAAGGCGAGCGTGTTGCGGTTGGCGTCGTTGCGGCCGGGGAAGTTGCGATTGAAAGAGGTGACGATTGTGTTCTGTTCGTCGCCTTCGAGGTCTTCGCGCTTCCACTGGCCGATGCATGGTCCGCAGGCGTTGGCGAGTACGGTCGCGCCGGCGGACTCGAAGGCTTCAATCTGCCCGTCTCGGCTGATCGTCGCGCGGATCTGTTCGGAGCCGGGAGTTACGAGCAGCGGCGCTTGCAGCTCGAGCCCGGCTTCCGCTGCTTGACGGGCGATGTTTGCGGCGCGGCTCATGTCTTCGTAGGAAGAATTGGTGCAGGAGCCGATCAGCGCGTTGGTGACGTTGAGCGGGTAGCTCTGGGCCTCCATGAAATCGCGAATCTCGGCGACGGTATTGCGCAGATCGGGGGTATGCGGTCCGACCCAGGCAGGTTCCAACTCACTCAGATTGATTTCGATGACACGGTCGAATATCTCGTGTCGAGCCTCGGCGACCTCGTCGTCGGCGCGCAAGTATTCAGCGTTGGCTTCGGCGAGCTCAGCGATCTCGGATCGTTCGGTGCTGCGCAGGTAGTCGGCGGTGCGTGAGTCGAAGGGGAAGAGCGAGGTGGTTGCGCCGATTTCGGCGCCCATGTTGGTGACGGTGCCGCGGCCGGTGGCGCTCATGGAGTCGAGGCCGGGTCCGAAGTATTCGACGATGGCGCCGGTGCCGCCCTTGACCGTGAGTTCGTCGGCGACCCGCAGGATGACGTCCTTGGGCGTGGTCCAGCCGTCGAGTTGGCCGGTCAAGTGGACGCCGATCAGCTTCGGCATGGTGACGCCCCAACCGAGGCCGGCCATCACGTCGACCGCATCGGCGCCGCCGACGCCGATTGCGATCATGCCCATGCCTCCGGCGTTGGGGGTGTGCGAGTCGGTGCCGATCATCATGCCGCCGGGGAAGGCGTAGTTCTCGAAGACGACCTGGTGGATGATGCCGGAGCCGGGCTTCCAGAATCCGGCGCCGTAGCGAGCGGCGGCGCTGCGCAGGAACTCGTAGACCTCTTCGTTCTCGGTCACGGCGACCTGGAGGTCGGCGTCGGCGCCGAGGCGGGCCTGGATCAGGTGGTCGCAGTGGACGGTCGTGGGGACGACGACGCGTTGCAGGCCGGCGAGCTCGAACTGGAGCAGGGCCATCTGGGCGGTTGCGTCCTGAAGGGCGACGCGGTCGGGCTGGAGCGAGGCGTGATCGATGCCGCGTTGGATGGGTTGGTTGTGGGGGTCGACAAAGTGGCCGAAGAGGATCTTTTCGGCCAGCGAGAGCGGGCGGCCGATGCGTTCACGTCCGATGGCGATGCCGTCTCGGAGTTTCGCGTAGGCCGCGTCGATGCGCTGGAGGGCGTCTGCTTCGTGGGCCATGGTCGGATCCAGTTCGATGCTCTTGATTCGGTCGGCGCGGGACCGGGATCGCAGGGGTCAGAGAGGGATGTTGCCATGTTTCTTGGGCGGAGAGGTGTCGACCTTGTCGGCGAGCATATCGAGGGCTCGGAAGATGGCGGAGCGCGTGTCGCGCGGGTGAATCACATCGTCGACGAATCCCAGCTCGGCGGCCTGGTACGGGCGATAGAACTCGGCCTCGTACTCGGCGATCAGCTTGGCGCGCTCGGCGGCGGGATCCTCAGCCGCGGCGATGCGGCGGCGATGGATGATGTTGACCGCGCCGTCGGAGCCGGTCACGGCGATCTGGGCGGTGGGCCAGGCGAGGTTGATATCGGAGCGCAGGTGCTTGCTGCTCATCACGACGTACGCGCCGCCGATTGATTTGCGAAGGGTGACGGCGACCTTCGGTACGGTGGCCTCGGCGTAGGCGTAGAGCAGCTTGGCGCCATGGGCGATGATGCCGCCGTATTCCTGTTGGGTGCCGGGGAGGAAGCCGGGCACGTCGACGAGCGTGACGATGGGGATGTTGAAGCAGTCGCAGAAGCGGACGAATCGGGCGGCCTTGCGGGATGCGTCGATATCGAGCACGCCGGCGAGGGTGTCGGGGTCGTTGGCGACGATGCCGACGCCGTAGCCGCCCATGTGGGCAAAGCCAACGGCGACGTTGCGGGCCCATTGGGCCTGGATTTCCATGAACTGGCCGTTGTCGACGATTTCGTTGATGACGCTGCGGATGTCGTAGGGGCGAGTGGAGTCGGCAGGCACGAGGTCGACGAGGCTGTCGAGCTTGCGATCGGGCGAGTCGCCGGTGTCGGTCCAGGGCGGGTCTTCCATGTTGTTCTGGGGGAGGAAGGAGAGCATCTGGCGGACGCTGTTGAGGGTCGCCTCTTCGCCGGGGATGCAGAAGTGAGCGACGCCGGTCCTGGTGGCATGGGTGAGCGCACCGCCGAGTTCCTCGTGGGTGACCTCTTCGCCGGAGACGGCGCGGATCACGTCGGGTCCGGTGATGTACATCTGGCCGCTGCCCTGGACCATGAAGATGAAGTCCATGATCGCGGGTGAGTAGACGCCGCCGCCTGCGGCGGGTCCTGCGCAGACCGCGATTTGCGGGACCAGGCCCGAGGAGAGCGTGTTGCGCAAGAAGATCTCGCCGTAGCCGCGCAGCGAGGTGACGCCCTCCTGGATGCGTGCGCCACCGCCATCGTTGATCGCGACGATCGGCGCGCCGACCTTCATTGAGAGGTCCTGGATCTTGACGATTTTCTCGGCGGCGGCCTCGGAGACGGAGCCGCCGAAGAGAGTGAAGTCCTGTGCGTAGGCGAAGACGGTGCGACCGTCGACGGTGCCGTGGCCGACGACGACGGCGTCGCCTTCGGGGCGGTTGTTTTCGAGCCCGAATCCGGCGCCGCGATGCTTGACGAAGGGGTCGATTTCGGTGAAGGAGCCGGCATCAAAGAGGATGTCGAGGCGCTCGCGGGCGCTGAGCTTGCCTCGGTCGTGCTGGCGTTCGAGGGCGGCCGAGCGGGACTCGAGAGCGTTGCCGTTGAGTCGGCGTTGGGCGACTTCTTCAAGGAGGAAGTCGATGCCGCGCGGCGAGGGTTGCTGAGCAGGTTCTGAGACCATGTATCACCCGTCACGCGGTCCGTAGAGACCGGATTCGTCGCGGCGTCGCAGGGGTTGAGGCTACTACAGCGGATATGGCGCGGACAATCACCGAGAACACGGGCGACCGAGAACGGGCGCTATCTGCGCCTGGCGGCCTAACCGGGGGGTTCGGTGGGCGCGGACTGTTCGGCCTCCTGCTCTTCGATCTCCTCCGGCGGGGGAATGATCAGCGCCTGGCCGATCTGCAGATTGCCGGCCTGGGTTTCGGAGAGGGCGTTGTAGTTCATCAGCTCGACCCAGGTGAATCCGAAGGCGAAGGCGATATCGGCGAGCGTGTCGCCCTCTTGGACGATGTAGATCTCGCCGGGCGGACGCTGGGGCTCGTCGGAGACGCCTTGATCATCGGCGGGGTCAGGGTTGGCGGCGCCGCAGGCTCCTTCGCGGATGGGGATGCGCAGCTCGTCTCCGACGTCGAGCGCATTGATATCGACAAGGTTGTTGAGCCGCTGCACCTCTTCGACGGTGAGGCAAAAGCGATTGGCGATGGTGGCCAGGGTGTCGCCGGGCTGGACGACGTAGATCGTCTCGGTGATCGGCGCGCGTTCTTCGGTCACTTCGTCGACGAACAGGTAGGGAGCGGGCAGCGGATCGGGCAGCGCCTCGACGGGGATGTCCTGGTTGACGAGGTTGGCTTCGACCTGAGGGACCGATTGGGCGGTCTCCGTGGGAGCTGTCTGGCTCTCGCAGGCGGCGGAGGCGAAGACCAGCAGGGGAAGGGCGATCAGGGTTCGTAGGCGATCCACGGTCTTAGTGTCGCACGATGAACCGGCTAGGGGGTCCGTTCGGTACAAGGAAGGCTGGGGGTGATCGAGCTGCCGGCTCGGAGGAGCAAGCAACCGAGGATCGCGTGATTGAGGCGCGAGATGTCCTTGTACAGGCCTTGGTCGATGTTGTCGAGATTGTCGGCGGGAACATGGAGAATGGCACCCGGGGCGAAGACGAAGGTGACGGGGATACCGACCTGGGCGAAGCTGGCGTGGTCGGAGCCGACCTGCATGGGGAGGCTCCCCGGGCTGGCTGGGATCTGCAGTTCGCGTGCGATCAGGTCGGCAAGCGAGCTCAACTCGGGCGAGGCGACGATCCGATAGGGGGCTCGCCCGTCGCCGATCGCGTCGAGGTTGAGCATGGCCGTGACATCAGGCAGTTCATCGTTGCTGCGAAGCTCGCGGACGTAGGCTGCTGAGCCGTGCAGTCCCATTTCCTCTGCGCCGAAGGCGACGAAGCAGGTCTGCGACGAGCTGGGATGTTCCGCCCAGAGTTCGGCGAAGGCCAGGGTGAGGGCCGCTCCCGACGCGTTGTCGTTGGCGCCGTCGACATTGGGCACGGTGTCGTAGTGGCCGCCGACCACGACTCGGCAAAGGCCGCCGGCTCTGCGGGCGATCACGTTTTGCGATGTTCCGGTTCCCGGTTGCGCCTCGGGTACGGTCAGGGACTGTCCCAAGCGGTTGCGCAGTCGGGTTCCATCCTCGGCTCGGATCAGCAAGACGGGGATATCGCTCATGTAGGCGCCGAAGGTTCCTGCGAATCCCTGACCGCCGCCGGTATCGACGACGATCAGGGCGACCGCACCGGCTGCCTGCGCATTGGCGGCCTTGATTCGAAACTCGATGATGCCGCGGTTGACGATGGCGACCTTGCCATTCGCATCGACGCTGGCGAAGTCCGCTTGCTCGCCCACTCCCGGCACGTCGACCATTGCGCCGGTCGCTCCCTGCGTTCCCGAGTTCGGGAAGCGAAACGCGTAGAGGCTGATGTTCTCGGACAGGTCGATGCGCGAGAAGGAGCCGATGGCTTGATAGTTGAACTCCTGGATTGTGACCTCATAACCGAGGCGCTCGAATTCTTCGGCGATCCAGGCAGCGGCAGCTCGTTCCTGATCGGTGCCGGTTGTCCTGGGACCGATCTCTTCAATGAGGCGGGTCAGATAGCGGAGCGCCACATCGAAGTCGAACACGGGCGCATCCGGCCCTGACGGTTCGGGCATGAGGAAGGCAGGCTCACCCTGCTGGATTTGCTGATGCGCTGCCTGGGATTCCGATGTCGTGGCGGATTGAGAGTCGGGCTGCACGGCTTGCTGGGCCTGCTGAGGTTGGGCGTCCCTGCCCTCCTGGGCGACGCGGGGCTCGTTGTCGACCTGGCTCGACTGCAGTTCTCGCTCAGTCTGCGGTTGGGCGGCTGGTTGGGCAGCCGGCTGGGCCGGCCCGGAGTCCGCGCAGGAAGCGGCGAGGGCGGCGAGGAGGAGTAGAAGGCCGGGGAGCAGGCGCACCTTGCGGCTTAGCGGTTGCGGCGGAAGAATCGTCGCAGCGGGTTGTTATCACTCTGCTCGTAGCTGATGTAGCGATCGCGCCAATAGCCGCCCCTGGGTTTGTTGGCCTGCCGATTGCCTCCGCGCGAGGTCCAGAAGAGGCCTATCAAGAACACGACGATGCCAACGATCGCGAGCCAGAGGCCGCCGCCGCGGAGGACGAGGCCGACAATCAACAGCGCTGCGCCAAGCAGGAGCAGATGGTTCGGTGTCAGCGCGGTGGCGCGACTGACCAGCGCCGAGCCAAACCGTTGAAGTGCGATCCTGATCGGCCCTGGCCGGCGAGACTGGCGTCTGCGCCAATCAAAGTCCTCAATGTTCGAGAGGACTTCCTCAACATCGCGTTCGAGCCGGTCAGAACCGTCCGACATGTTCGCTCCTCCGCTGCCCGTTGCCCACAGTTTAGCGCGGTTGAGGCTCGCCCCAGCCGCCGCCGCCGGGAGTTTCTAAACGAATGATGTCGCCGGGTTCGACGTTGACGATGATTTTGCCGGGCAGTTTGCGCTTGGAGCGGGCGCCGTCGCCTCTCTTCACTTCCAGACTGTTTCGACCGGCGGCGCCGGCCTCGCCGCCCTGGGAACCCCATGCTTGCTGGGTTCGACGCTCCGTGATCAGCGTGACCTGCGCTGAACCAAGGAACTCGGTTCGGCGAATCAGACCGTGACCGCCTCGATGTCGTCCGCGCCCGCCCGAACGAGGCCGAATGCTGTTCTCGACGACGCGCAGCGGATACGCGAGTTCGAGGGCCTCGGCCGGCGTGTTGAGGGTGTTGGTCATGTGCGAGTGTGCGGCGTCGAGGCCGGGGCTGTTCGGTCCTGCGCCGAGTCCGCCGCCGGAGGTCTCGTAGTAGGCCCAGGGCTGACCGTTGCGCGGATCCGTCCCGCCTGCGGTGAGGTTGTTCATCGTGCCGGAAGACGCTGCGGGCATGCGCTCGGGCAGGATTTGGTTGAACGCGCCCCAGACGGTGTCGACGATTCGCTGCGAGGTCTCGACATTGCCCGCAGCAACGGCGACCGGCGTCTGGGCGGCCACGACCGAGCGTTCGGGCAGGGTGAAGGTGATCGGCCGGAAGAGGCCCGAGTTCATCGGCGTGTCGGGTGGCAGTAGGCAGCGAATCACGTAGTAGCAGGCCGAGCGTGTGACCGGGGCGACTGCATTGATCGAAGCCGCGCGCTGAGGCGCCGTGCCGGAGAAGTCGAAGTGGGCGCGGTCGTCGTCGAGCGTGAGCGTTAGCCTGATCGGCACGGGTTCCGGCGTATGGCCGTCATCGTCCAATGAGTCGGTGAAGCTCCATACGCCGTGGGGCAGTTCGCGTAACTGGGCTCGGGTCAGCCTCTCCCCGTAGTCGAGCAGGGCCTCGGTCGTCTGCGTGTAGGGGCTGTTTCCGTAGTCGGCGTGCAGGTCGGCGATGCGCTGCTCGCCCAGGCGCTGCGCAGCGATCTGAGCGTTGAAGTCGCCGCGCCGCTCGTCGGGCGTGCGGACGTTGCGCAGGATTAGCTCCATTGCCTCCTGGACGAGATTCCCGTCGCGAAAGAGACGAATGGGGGGAATGACGAGGCCCTCCTGGATGAGCTCCCGAGCGACGGGCATCGATCCGGGCGCCATCCCGCCAATGTCAGCCTGGTGCGCGCGACTGGCCACGTAGCCGATTGGCAGGTCGCCGTCGCCGGCGCCATGCGCGAAGACGGGCGAGACCATCGTGACGTCGGGCAAGTGTGTCCCGCCAAGGAACGGGTCGTTGAGGATGGCGAGGTCACCCGGACGCCAGGGCTCGAGGCGTTCGACGGCGCGCACGGACTCGGGCATCGCGCCGAGATGTACCGGAATGTGTGCGGCCTGGGCGAGTAGCTGGCCTTCATGATCAAAGACGGCGCAGGAGAAGTCGGCGCGTTCCTTGATGTTGGGCGAGAGCGCCGTGTGTCGCAGCGCGGCGCCCATCTCTTCGGCGATCGAGCTGACCAGCGAATCGAAGATGGCTAGCCGCGCAGGATTGATATCGGCGGTCGTCATGGCGGTCTTACCCAGTGTCTCGTTTCAAGAGCAGGCTCGCCGACGGCAGCGGCGTCGCCGACCAGCCTGGCGGAACCGTGACCGTCGTGTCCACCTGCGTGATGATTGCCGGGCCGGCAATCGCATCCTGCACTGATTCCCTGGAGATCAGATTGGTTGGCCGCGGTTGGTCCCAGGTCACGTTGACCGTCTGCGATTGGGACGAGCTGGCAGCTGGCACGCCTCCGAGATCACCGTCGTATCCGGCGTGGCGCGCCTTGGCCCGAGCGGTTACGACTTCAACCGGCGTGTCTGTGTTGGAGAAGCCAAAGCGTTCGATGTGGGCCTCGTGGAACGCGTTTCTCAGCGACTGAGCGTGGCCTCCCTGATTCAATGAGACGGTGAGTTCGTGAGACTGTCCGAGGTAGCGCAGGTCGGCAGCAAGCTCGATCCGGACGTTCGAGTCGTAGCCGTCCTCGCCGATCGCGGCTCGCGCCTGCCCGGCGACCAGCGAGAACGCCTCGTCGAGTCGGGCCAAGCTGCCGGCGTCGGCGGGCCCGATGGTGAGGTGGAGTCCCTGCTCGGCGTCGCGGGTGATGTCGGAGATCAACATGCCGGCCGCGGAGAGGACGCCGGGCGCGGTTGGCACGAGGACCTGGGGGATGCCGAGGGCATCGGCCAGGTCGCAGGCGTGGAGCGGTCCGGCACCGCCGAACGCGACGAGGGTGAAGTTGGCCGGGTCGTAGCCGCGTTCGACGGAAATCACGCGCAGCGCGCGAGCCATGTTGGCGTTGACGACATCGATCACGGCCTGGGCGGCGCTGTCAATCGATCCGAACGGCTCCGCGATGGTCGCGATCGCCCGCCGGGCGCGCTCCGCATCCAGGTCGACGGTGCCGCCGAGTTGTTGCTCGGGTCGCAGGCGTCCGAGCACCGTGTGGGCGTCGGTGACTGTGGGCAGCGTGCCGCGTCCATAGGCGGCGGGCCCCGGATTGGCGCCGGCGGATTGCGGACCGACGCGAAGCGCGCCGCCCGGATCGAACCAGGCGATCGAGCCGCCGCCTGCGCCGACTGTATGGAGGTCGACGGCGGGGGTGCGAATCGGCATGTCGTCGACGACCAGGTCGGTGCGCTCCAGGAGCCGGCCAGGGCAGAGCGCGACATCGGCCGAGGTGCCACCCATATCGAAGGTCATCGCTTGCGGAAAGCCATCGGCTTGGGCAGCGGCGAACGCCCCGGCGACGCCGCCGGCCGGCCCCGACAGGACCGTTCGCACGGCGTTTCGACCGGCAGATCGGGCCGAGAGGGAGCCGCCGTTCGATTGCATGATTCGCAGCCGCAGATCGACTTGGCTACGACCTTCGAGTTTTGATTCCAGCGTGTCCAGGTAGCGGGTCATTACGGGAGAGAGATACGCATTCGCGGTGGTTGTGCTCATCCGCTCGAACTCGCGGTGTTGGGGAAGCACTTCGTAGGAGGCGGAGACATCGAAGCCGCGGGCGCGGGCTCGCTCGGCGGCGGCCTGTTCGTGCTCGGGATTGATGAAGCTGAAGAGGAAGCAGATCGCGACGCTGCGCGCTCTGGTGCGTGAGATTCGTTCAAGGACTAGGTCGAGCTGTTCCAGGTCAAGAGGAGTGATCACCGAACCGTCGGCTGCAATCCGCTCGTCGACTTCGTAACGCAGTCTGCCCGGAACGAGCGGGTCATGACGTTGAGGATGGAGCGCGTAGAGGTCGGGACGCGCCTGACGTCCGATGACTAGCGTGTCTCTGAAACCCATGGTGGTGATCAGCGCTGTGGGAGCGCCGGTTCGAGTGAGTAGGGTGTTGGTCGCGACCGTCGAGCCGTGGACGACTTCTTCGGGCGACCAGCCGAATTCGGTCAGCCCGTTGAGGATCGCACGGCCCGGGTCGTCGGGCGTTGAGGGTCGCTTGGCAATGTCGATTGCACCGTCGCGCAGGAAGACGAAGTCGGTGAAGGTGCCGCCGACATCGACGCCGAGCAGGCGGTCGTGGGTCTGTCCGCCGGAGTGACCGTGGGGTCGGGTCATCGTGGCGACAGTGTACGTCGAGTGTTGAGGTTGCTTGACTGCCTTGGGATGCCGTCATAGCGTCACTGCGTAAGCGCTCGAAACCCGATGTGACCGCCTGAGATGGATGGAAGACGATGTCCGACGCTGCCGAGTTGGTCCTGCAAGCGGAGAGTCGCAGCGTGCTGGGTAAGAAGGTTAAGCAGTTACGGCGGGACGACCTGGTGCCGGCGAACCTCTATGGCCGTGGTCAGGAATCGCGCGCGATCCAGGCGTCGATGAACGAGATTCGTCGAGTGTTCTCGGCGGTCGACCGCAACGCCGTCGTGACGATGTCGATCGACGGTACCGAAGACACGATTCCCGTTGTGCTGCGCGACATTCAGCGACATCCGGTGAGCCGCAAGCTGCTGCATCTGGACTTTTATCAGGTTGATCTGACGCGAGTGATCCACTCAGAGGCGCGGGTGTTGCTGTTTGGCGATTCGGAGGCAGAGTCGATGGGCGGCACGGTCGTGCAGTCGCTCGAGGCGCTCATGCTGGAGGCGCTGCCGACGGCGATGCCCTCGGTGATTGAGGTCGACATCTCGGTACTAGAGGACTTTGGCCATTCGGTGTTGGTCCGCGATCTTGAACTCCCGGAAGGCGTCATCGCACTCACGGATGGCGCCGTCGCAGTCGCGACCGCCTTGGCGCCGCGTGTCGCCGAGGAAGACGAGCTAGAGGAAGAACTGGAACTCGAGGAGGGCGTCGAGCTGGAGGAAGGGGAGGAAGAGGAAGGGTCGGAGGAAGAGTAAGCGGCTACGCGCCTTCCCACACCCGGTCGCCTCGCAATTGGCCGCAGGCGGCGGAGATATCTCTTCCCTGCTCGACCCGGACTGTCGCCGTGGCGCCACGCTCCTGCAGCGCTCGTTGGAAGCCGAGAGTCGTCCGTCTCGACGGTCGGGTTCCAACGACGCCTGGCGACGGATTCAGCGGGATCAGGTTGACGTGGGCTCGAATGCCACGGATGCGTTCGGCTAATCGTCGAGCGTGGGTCCGACTATCGTTGACGCCCTTGAGCAGCACGTATTCGAAGGTCACTCGACCGCCGGTCTGCTGATTGTGCTCGCGAACCGCCCGAAGAATGTCATCAACGGACGCGCCGGGAACAGGAACCAATTCGCGGCGCAGCTTCTGATCGGGCGCGTGTAATGAAACCGCCAGGCTCACGTGCGGATGGTCGTCCCCGAGTCGCCTGATGTTCTGGGGGATGCCGACGGTCGACACCGTAATCCGTCTGGGCGAGAGGCCGAATCCGTCCAGGTCGGTGAGACGGTCGATCGCTTGGCTGACATTCGCGTAGTTGGCGAGCGGCTCGCCCATGCCCATGAAGACGACGTGGGTGAGTTCTCGTCCTTCGTCGCGAGACCATTGGCGGGCGAGGATGGCCTGACGCATGATCTCGCCGACCGTGAGTTGTCGGCGCAGCCCTTGCAGACCGGTGGCGCAGAAGACGCAGCCCATGGCGCAACCTGCCTGGGAGGAGAGACACACGGTGTCTCGCGGCTTGGATCGAATCAAGACCGTCTCAATCAGTTCGCCGTCGGCGAGCGGCAACAGCGCCTTGCTGGTTGAGCCATCGGCGGAGGTCTGGACTTCGAGCGGTTGTCGTTCTGGCGTCGCCGCCTCTGAGAGTTGGTTGCGAAGCGATATCGGCAGGTCGGTCATTTCCATGGGATCGATGGCACCACGCTGGTAGAGCTGTCGCCAGATTTGCCGAGTACGAAATGCCGGCTGACCCAAAGACTGAATCAGCTCCCCGAGAGCTTGGCGGTCGAGGTCGAGCAGTTCGACCAGTTCAGTCATTGGATTCGCCGAAACGCCGGCCAACGAGATCCCGCGTTCCGCGGACGAACTCCTCAGCGCTCAGTTCTCGCTTGCCGGCGCGCTGCAGTCTTTCGATCGCGAGCAGCCCCTCGCCGGTTGCAACGTCGATGGTCTTGTCGGCGTCGACGACCTGGCCGGGATTGGCTCCGGCCTTCCTGGCGACGCTCGATGCCTGTGTGATCTGCAGCGATGTGTGTCCCAGATTCGTCGTCGCGGCAGGCCAAGGTGTGTAGGCGCGGACGTGTCGGGCGATCTCTTCGGCGGTGGCGGTCCACTCGATTCGACCCTGTTGCTTCGTCACGCGCCTGGCCCTGGTGGCGAGGGTGTTGTCCTGCGGCTGGGCAACGATCCTGGCGTCCAGCCAGTCGGGAATCGTCTCCACGAGTAGCTCAGCTCCCAGACTGGCAAGGCGATGGCTGAGTTGCCCGGCATGTTCTGCTGGATCGATACGGATTGAGCGCTGGCGAAGGATGTCGCCGGTGTCTTCAGTCTCATCGACCAGCATGATCGTCACGCCCGTCTCTTGGTCCCCAAGAAGGATGGCGGCCGGGATCGGCGCGGCGCCGCGCCAGCGAGGGAGGAGCGAAGCGTGGAGGTTGAGCGTTCCGTTGTTGGGGAGATCGAGAATCTCCACTGGGATGATCTGTCCGTAGGCGGCGACCACTTGCAGATCGGGCTTGAGGCTTCCGATCTGGGCAATGGCCGCCGGATCGCGCAAGCGCGCAGGTTGTAGGGCCGGGATGCCGTGTTCGGCGGCCAACTGCTTGATTGGCGGCGGCCTGAGCGAGCGTCCGCGCCCGGCGCGGGCGTCCGGCTGAGTGACGACTGCGATCGGCCGGTAGGGGCTGTCGATCAACGCCCGCAGCGTGGGTACGGCGAAGTCCGGCGATCCGTAGAAGAGGACTCGCGGCGAATCGGACATGGCTTTGCCGGCAAGCTAACGAACGCGCTCAGACCTGGGTGGCGGCGATGCTGAGTCCGACGAAGACGAGCATGAGGACGATCGTGCCGCGGAAGAGTGAGCGCTCCAACCCGCGACGGGTCCGGTAAGACGACTCGGCTCCGGCGCCGCCGAAGATGTTGCCCAGTCCTGCGCCCTTGGCCTGCAGGATGACAGCGGCGATCACGGTCAGTGCGACCAGGATCTGGATGACGTTGAGGACTTGTGAGATGGCCACGCTGCTGTTGTACCTGAGTTTCTCTGTTGGCGGTTATTCAGGAATCGTCACACGCTGGGGACGCCGCGGTCGGACGCCAGCCTCGCGCCCCTCATGGTATGCGGTCATGATCGCGTCGGCGAGTTTGCTGCTGTCGTGCCGGTAGCGGTTGCCAGTGTCGACGATGTCCGCTTCGGTGATTCGTAGGCCGTTCACGGCGTCGGGCTTGTCGCCTCGTTGCTCCACCCGAACTGGTTCCGACTTCCAGCCTCGGGGCAGTCTTGCCTGACTGTTGCTGTTCGCGATCACGGCGTAGAAGGGCAGCCCGCCGATGTGGTCAGCGATGACGCGGACGTGGTCCTGGACGGTGAAGTGGTCCGTTTCGCCGTGCTGTGTGGCCACGTTGGAGACGTAGAGCTTCATCGCGTCCGACTCCTGGAAGGCGATCCGCAGATCGGGCACCAGGAGGTTGGGCAGGACCGAGGTGAACAGTGAACCGGGACCGACCACGATCAGGTCGGCATTGCGGATCGCGTTAAGCGTCTCCGGATAGGCGGGCGGATGCAGCGGTTCGAGATTGAGTTGCGCGATTCGCTGGCCGGCTTCGGAGATCGAGGATTCGCCGCGAATCTTTTCGCCGTCATCGGTTATGGCGGCGAGACGGACGTTTTCGAGCGTCGAGGGCAGGATCTTGCCACGAACCGCCAGGACGCGGCCGGTCTCGTGAATTGCTTCCTCCATCGATCCGGCTACGTCGGACATGGCGACGATGAACAGATTGCCAAAGGAGTGGCCCTCGAGTCCGTTGCCCGAACCCTCCGGGAACCGGTACTGGAAGAGGCGGGTCATGAGCGGCTCGGCATCGGCCAGGGCGGCAATGCAGTTGCGCAGATCGCCGGGCGGAATGATGCCCAGATCGCGTCTGAGTCGGCCGGAGGAACCGCCATCGTCGCCGACGCTGACAACGGCCGAGAGATTGTCGGTGTAGGCCTTGAGGCCTCGCAACAGAACCGATAGCCCGGTGCCGCCGCCCATGCAGACAATGCGGATGCCTCGACCTGCGAACCGTTGCCGATGGAGCAACTCAACCAGGGGTTCCTCGCCGCCGGTCCGGCTATCGGATGATCGAGCTGCGACGACCAGGCCGGATGTGAACTTGCCAATCCCGAGTCCGACACAGAGAACCGCCAGGCCGATCAGGACGGCTCCGCGGACGGCGTAGGGCAGGAACTGGAGTGTGATGTAGTAGAAGGCACCGGGCAGGGTGACGGTGAGGTAGAGCTCGCGGGCGAGGAAGGACACGCCGAGTCCCAGCAGGGCCATGCCGAACAGGAGCAGGACGAACCAACGCTTGATCCCGATCCCGGGAGCGAGCCACTTACGCAAGTGCCAGTCGGGGCGGCTGAGGTTGCCGTTAGATGCGGCCTCGGGCCGGAGGATTCCTCGGGTCCGTCGGAACATAAAGTCACTATAGTCGTGGCCCCGGCGAAAGCGATAGCTTAGGCGCTGCACGGCAAGCGGCGCATCGAACCATCGGTGGGCGCTGCGTCCGCAGGCTCTTGACGCAACACTAGATTTGGGAGCGGAGATGGAACAGCGACGATTCGGCAATAGCGACCTGGTGACTTCAGCGGTCGGCTTCGGCACCTGGGAGATGAGCACGACGATGTACGGCCACATCGACGTGGACGAAGCGGCGAAAGCCGTGAACATGGCGATCGATCGCGGCATCACGCTGTTCGACACCGCCGAGGTCTACGGGCCATATCACTCAGAGGAGCTGCTGGCCAAAGCGCTGGGCAAACGGCGCAACGAGGTTGTGCTGGTAACGAAGGTCGGCTTCGATTACAACGACCAGCCGCAGGTGATCGGCCTGAACTCGAAGAAGGACAACATCATCGAACACACTGAGGGTTGTCTTCGCCGGCTGAACACCGACTACGTCGATCTGATGCTGATCCACTGGCCCGACCACGACACGCCCTTCGACGAGACGATGGACGGCCTGGAAGAACTCAAGCAGGCCGGCAAGATTCGGCACTACGGCGTGTCGAACTTCAACATCGACATGATGGAAGAGTGTCAGCGGCACGGGACGATCGTCGCCAACCAGGTCGGCTACCACATGTTCGACCGGCGGATGGAATCGCGCGTGCTGCCCTGGTGCATGGCCAACGGGGTCGGCTTCATGTCCTATGGCTCGTTGGCTTTCGGTCTGCTGACCGCCGCGTTTGGGCCTGACCACGAGTTTGGCGAGGGCGACTGGCGCGCCAACGGCGTCGCATTCAACTTGCCGCTGTTCGAGCGCGATCGCTTCCAGCAAGAAGTAGAGATCGCCAATCGGTTGTCCGTCCTGGCGGACGGCTACGGCAAGACCTGCGCCCAGCTCGGGATCGCCTGGGTGCTGGACCATCCTGGCGTCACTTGTGCGTTGGTCGGGATGCGCAACGAACGCGAGCTCGAGGAGAACGTCGCCGCGACCGACTGGAAGCTGACCGAGGAGATCCGCAGCGGGATCAACGAGATCTTCGACGACGTCGGCGTGCCGACCTACCAGAACCTGGACCAGGTGGTGCACGTCGCCCGCGCGACCGGCGCCCGACGCAATCTGCGCGACTGAGCACGGATCCCTTCGTTAGAACCCAAGAGGGCAGCAATGGAACAGCGACGATTCGGCGACACCGACCTCGTGGCCTCAGCGGTCGGCTTCGGCACCTGGGAGATGAGCACCACGATGTACGGCCACATCGATGTCGATGAGGCCGCCAAAGCAGTCAACATGGCCATCGACCGCGGCATCACCCTCTTCGACACCGCCGAGGTCTACGGCCCCTATCACTCCGAGGAACTGCTGGCCAAAGCGCTGGGCAATCGACGCAACGACATCGTCCTCGTCACCAAGGTCGGCTTCGACTACGACGACACGCCCAAGGTGATCGGTCGGAACTCGAAAAAGGGCCACATCATCCAGCACACCGAGGACTGCCTGCGCCGGCTGAACACCGACTTCGTTGACCTCATGCTGATCCACTGGCCCGACCACGACACGCCGATCGAAGAGACGATGGAGGGCCTCGAGGAACTCAAGCAGAGCGGCAAGATTCGCCAGTACGGCGTCTCCAACTTCAACATCGACATGATGGAGGAGTGCGAGCAGTACGGACACCTCGCCGCCAACCAGGTCGGCTACAACATGTACGACCGTCGCATGGAGGCCCGCGTCCTGCCCTGGTGCCAGGCCAACGGAGTCGGCTACATGGCCTACGGCTCGCTCGGCTTCGGACTGCTCACCGGCGCCTTCCCGCCCGAGACCACGTTCGAGGAAGGCGACTGGCGCCGCAGCGGTATGGCCTTCAACCTGCCCCTTTTCCAGGAGGAGCACTTCCGCAAGGAAGTTGAAGTCACCAACCGCCTCGTCGAACTCGCCGACGGCTACAACAAGACCGTCGCGCAGCTCGCCCTT
>DAOUHS010000205.1:0-9798 GCA_034428415.1 Dehalococcoidia bacterium | reverse complement strand
TCCCTGCGCCGACGACCACACCGGAGGCGACCGCTGGGTCGCGATCGCCGTCACCAACGACGACCAGTGGCGCCGACTCGCCCTGATCTTGGATCGACAGGACTGGCTTGAGTCCGAGGAACTGTGTGACGCCACGGGACGTCTGGAGGCGCAGGACGAACTCGATGACGGAATCGCTCGCTGGACATCCGAGCACACGGTTGACGAGGTAGAGCAAACGCTCCAAGCGGTGAGAGTGCCCGCACACCGCGCCTCGAATGTTCGAGACGCGCACGAGGACCCGCAGCTCGCCCACCGCAACCACTGGTGGAAGAGTGAGCACCCAGTGATCGGCGAGATGTCATACGAGAGCCCGGCCTGGCGACTGAGCGAGACTCCTCCCCCGATGCCACGTCGCTCACCGCTGCTCGGGGAAGACTCGGAGTACGTCTACCAGGAACTCTGCGGCTATAGCGAAGCAGAGTTCCAGCAGCTCATGGTCGAGGGCGTGGTCGAGTAGGTCAGGGCACCGATCGACCGGCCAGGACGCCTGTCGGACGTCCGCCGTCGACCGCCAGCTTTCCATTGACGAGGACATACGGAATCCCGGCCGGCGCGGTTCGAGGATCGTTGAAGTCGGCGGTGTCAATCACCGACTCGGCGTCGAACACGACGAGGTCTGCGAACTTGCCCTCGGCCACGACACCGCGATCGGTGAGGCCGAATCGACTGGCCGGTAGCGACGTCATCCCTCGAACCAGGTGTTCCAGCGACACGCCGGTTCGTCGGCGCAGCCGACCCACGATTCTCGGGAATGTTCCGTACGCCCTGGGGTGCGGGATGCCCTCGTCGAATGGAATGCCGTCCGACCCGACCATGTAGTCGTCCCTCGACAGCAGGGCGACCACGTCAGCCTCGACCTGGCGTGCGACTAGCGGACTGGCCGGCATCGCGTCTCGGAAGCCGCACTGAAGGCCCGACTCACGCATCACCATCAGGGTCACCTCCGACACCGTCATCTCCATGCGGGCGGCTGCGTCGGCGAAGGACAGACCTTCAAGATGCTTGAGGTGTTCGGCCCCGATCCAGGTGAACGTTGCCGCGTCGCTGCGACCTGGGAAGAGGTTCTCCAGCGAGTCGATCAATCGATCGCGCCACGCCGGATCACCCAGGCGCTCCAGCAATCGGTCAATCCCGCCGACATGGCACTCGCCTCGGAGGAAATAGCCGGGCACGGTGGCGGCGGCTGCGTAGGGGTAACACTCAAGCGTGACGTCGACACCCTCGGCCTTGGCCTGGTCGACCTCTGACATGATCGAGTCGATGTCCCCGGCGTTGCTCGGGAACGTGCGGTAGTGCGAAATGTGCACCTTGACCCCGCTGCGGCGGCCGATGTTCATTGCCTCGACGATGCCGGAGCCGTCGGGCGCGCGGTCGTCGTTGTGATTGCGAATGTGCGTGACGTAGACGCCGCCGTACGAGGCGACCACCCTGTTCAATGCCACCAACTCGTCGGTGTTCGAGTACGAATTGGGGTAGTAGGACAGGCCGGTTGAGAACCCGGTCGCGCCCTGCTCCATCGATTCGGCGATCATTCGCTCGGCCTTGACCAGACCTTCGCCCTCAAGCGGGACGTCCTGGAAGCCGACGCTCTCCAGCCGCACCGGTCCGTGCGGAGCCTGCACGGCGACGTTGCAGCCTTTGCTGTCGTAGTGCGAGCGGAAGGCGGCCATCGTCGACATGTCCAGGTCAGTTGGCGGCGGACCGTACAAGCCGGCGATGTAGCGTCCGTACGAGTCCAGATTCTCATCAGACAGCAGCGCGTAGGACAGCCCATCCTGGGTGATGAACTCGGTCGTCACCCCTTGTACGAGTCCATGTGCGTGCACCGCATCTCGGAGCAGGACTCCATCGGAGTGTGCGTGCGTGTCGATGAAGCCCGGCGAGATCGTTAGCCCCGAGGCATCGATCTCTCGCTCGGCCGACATGCCCGACAGATCACCGACCGCCGCAATCCGATCTCCGTCCACCGCGACGTCGGCGGCGAACCCTGGTGCGCCCGTCCCGCCGACCACGTTCCCACCGCGCAGGATCACACTAGCCATCGCCGGGGGCCTTTCCCGAGGCGTCCCATGCCTCAATTTTCGCGTCAATGTACTCCCAGCGCTCTCCGATCTCCTCGTACAGACGACGCACGTTTTCTTGCCAGACCGCGTAGCCGGGACCCTTCTCGTCTGCCCGGACGTGCTCATCCAACAGAGTGGACAGTCGATCCACTCGCTCGTGCATCAGTTCCAGCGAGAGCGTCTCGCGCATGAGATCCCGCGACGCCTCGATGTACTGCTCCCAGCCGAGCGTGACCATGGTCTCGATCATCGGATCGCAATGCGGCGCCAGCGCCGGGATGTCGAGGAACACGGCCCGCTGGCGGCAACTGCGATGGACGTCGTCCCAGTCGGGCATCTGGAAGTAGGTGCGGATCGGGCTCGGTGAGCGCCACGTGTGCTCGAGATCCCAAGGGATCAGCGTGTAGCGGCCCGAGAGTCCGTCCTGGTACCAGAAGTAGTTGTGATTGCCGCACTCGGGCACGCAATACCAGGCCACGATCCCGTCCCAGTTGTCCGACAGTCGGTCGGCGGCCAGGTAGTTGAACAGGCCGTCTTCGTCCTGCATCTGCTCGGTCAAGATCTCGAAGCGTTGTTCGTTGGTCTCTGCTGTGGCGAAGGCCTCCGAGAACGATTCCATGCCCGATGCGTCGAGCGGCCCGCGTGCTATTGCATCCTCCAGGTTCTCCTGGAAGACCCAGAGCGACTCGATGTTGCCGGGCCAGATCTCCTTGTAAAGGACGCCGCGCCCCCGGTCGCGGAAGCGGTCCGCGATGAAGCGGTCGTCAATGTCTTCAACCAGCGCATACAGTCCGAGCGATTCGCCGTTGAGCTCCAGCAGCGCATGCACCGCGCGAGGCGCGGTGACGCCGGCGTCGCGGAAGACCTGGTAGCTCAGCACCTCGCGCATCTGCGTCTCGTCACTGTTCATCGAGTGGAAGTTGAGCCGTTTGAGTCCCTGGAAGCGCAGTGCCGGATCGAAGTGATTGAACTTCAGCTTCCACGACAACTTGTCGCAGGTTTGCCGGCCGTCCTGGAAGCAGAAGCGCAACATGCCGAAGAATCCCTTGTAGCGAACGCCGATCGGCTCGTAGCGGCGCCCGTCAATCTCGACTGCGGCTTGCACGTATACCTCGGCCGTGGGATTGGCCTTAAGTTTGGCGAACTCCTCGTCGCTGATCAGGATGTTGTAGGTCCGGACCGTGGACTGGTCGAACACGACGCCGAAGGGATCGCTGCGCTGTTGGTCGACGCCGATCGTGGCTTCGGCGGCCTCGGACGGGACCCGGGGCGATGGTGAGTCGGCCGCGGTTGCGAAGACGACGGCGGCGACGATCAGCGCCGCTGCGAGGGCCAGTCCTGCGCCGATCCGGAGATTCATCGGGCGTGTTCCTCCCCGAAGTCAAGTTAACTAGCGGTTACGCTAGCCGCATGGCCCTCACCCTGCGGCGCTCTCAGACTGTTGGTCGAGCACGCGGCTCGGATTGGCGCGAAGAGCGTAAGTATCCGCTGCCGGCGGCTCGGGCTGGACTGCTGACCGCTTGGCTGGACGCACGGCTTCCGCGTGATGCGCAGTATCCAGAGGGCATCGTCACCAGTTGCTACTACGACACGGCCAACCTTGATTCGTACCAGGAGTCGGCGGACGGTGAGTTCGCCAAGCAGAAGTTGCGCTTGCGCTGGTACGGCGAGCCCGTCGACCCATATGCCGGTGTCTGGCTGGAACTGAAGTCGCGAGACGGGGCGCGCTCGGTCAAGCAGCGCTTCCGCTATCCCTCGACCGGCACTCCGAACCAGCTTGGGCTGATCATCCCCGAGCCCGAAGAGCTGGTCGGGCGGATGCGCGATCTGACGGGCCTGGCGGCTCTGCCGATCGAGCCGACGCTTCAGCCGACTGCGTTGATTCGCTACCAGCGGATCCGCTGGGGTTCGGTAGACGGGTCCGTCAGGGCGTCGCTCGACACGGGCGTTCGCGCGGCGAACCCTCGTGGCGCGCCGATCTGGCTGCCGGTTCCCGACGGTGCTGTGCTGGAGCTCAAGTCTGAGGGTGATCTGCCGCCTCAACTCGCCCAGCTGGGACGGCTCGGCCTTCGTCGCACTGCCCACTCGAAGTATGCGCTCGCCGTTGAGATGCTCTATGGCGGCGAGCATGCCCGGGCCGGTTAGGCCGCATCGCAATTCTGGAGTTTCCGATGCCCATCGTCCTGATCGAGTGGCCCGACATCCTTGGCCCGACCTCCGAGATCGCGCTGGAGGAGTACCTGCTGGCGATGGTGGTCTCGCTGGCGGCGTCGATCGCGACGTATGCGCTGTACCTCATCTTCTACCGAGACTGGCAGCGGGGCGCCGGCATCCACCGCGTCTTCCTGCTCGCCGGACCGGCGATCACCCTGCTCTTCATCGCCATCCAGTGGTCGCTGCCGCTCTCACTCGGCCTGCTCGGCGCGCTCTCCTTCGTCCGCTTCCGCACACCGATCAAGGATCCGGCCGAGATCGGCTACCTGCTCGTCGTGATCGCCTCCTCGATCGGCGCCGCGACGTACAACTACGAGCTGATCGGCATCCTCTTCGCCGCCGTCGCCCTGGTCCTGATCGGCCAGCGCATCTTCGGCTCAACCGGCCTGCAGGGCCTGACCGCCGGCAGCCGTGACTTGATCATCACGATGCCGTCTTCGGACTACACGCAGCATGAGGCTGTGCTGCTTGGCTTCCTTGAGTCGAACTTGCGAGGCTTCAAGATCGCTTCGACGACGCAGAACTCCGGTACGGCCAGCTTGCATGCGAACTTCCGGCGATCGCGCTTCGACGACCGCTGGGGCGAGTTTCGCAGTGCTCTCGAATCCACCGTCGCCCCCGCCTCGGTCGACCTCTACGTCGGTTAACCTCTGCTTCACGGGAGCGGAAGGGGACCGGTGTCCTCCACAGTCTTCAAAACTGATGCGGGGCGGTCCGCACCGTCTCGGGTGGGTTCGACTCCCATGCGCTCCCGCCAGCCCTAACTCCCAGACATCCAACCCGTCCCCCAAGGCCCGATGCCCCGCGCTCGATGCCGGGTCCAGAACAGTCAACTTCGCTCGCAGCAGGGCATTCACCTGTCCGCCCGCTGTCGCCTGCGCGACATCCTCCCCTTCGACAGCCGCTTGACTCCCAACGGACAATACCGCACTATTGTACGAACTATCGGCAAGTCGCGAAACGAGTCTCCTCATTCCAGCCGTTCCTGCAGTCACTCCGCCTCCGCCTGTAGTCCGGCCTCACCTGCAAGCATCCGCCTGCCCCTCTGAGCCCTCACGTTTCAGCGCCCGTCTTCTTTTTTCTCAGCGCTCCTCTGCCGCGCCATATGTTCAGTCCTGTCCGAACAAAGCTGAACAGGACTGGACCAGGCTGAACAAACCTGAACACCCTGAACGGCCGATTCCCAGTAAAACACTGGAGATCGTGCGCCGAACTCGCCAAAAGAAACAATTCCGCCGAACGCCTGACCAATGCTGCCTCAGCCCTCCGCAGCTCTCCACCTCGCGACCTCCGCGCGCCGCGTCAACCGCTCAGTCCTGTCCGAACAATGCTGAACAGGGCTGGACCAGGCTGAACAAACCTGAACACCCTGAACGGCCGATTCCCAGCAAAACACTGGAGATCGTGCGCCGAACTCGCCAAAAGAAACAATTCCGCCGAACACCTGAACTCCGAGGCAGGCCGGCGACCCTCGCCAACAGCCCACGGGCCCTACAGCGCGTCGATCACTGCCTGCGCAAACTCTTCGGTACTCGCCGAACCACCCTGGTCCGGTGTCAATCGCTCACCCGCCTCATAGACCGCATCGATCGCCGCCTCCAGCGCCGAGGCCTGTTCATGCTGACCCAGGTGGTGCAGCATCATCACCGCCGAGAGCATCGTCGCCGTGGGATTGATCCGGTGCATCCCGGCGATATCCGGCGCCGTTCCGTGGACCGACTCGAAGTAGGCCCAGTCCTCGCCGAAGCAGCCCGACGGAGCCAGGCCGAGACCGCCAATCGTCCCGGCGCCCTCGTCCGAGAAAATGTCTCCGTACAGATTCGGCAGCAGCACCACGTCGAGGTCATCCGGCGAAGCCACGATCCGCCGAGCAAAGTCGTCGGCGATGAACGATTCGAACGTGATGTCCGGGTAGCCTGCGGCTACTTCGGCCGCGATCTCTACGAACCAGCCATCCGTCTTCGACAACACGTTCGTCTTGGCCGAGCAGGTCAACTTGCCTTCGAAGCCCTCGGCCTTGCGCTGCTGCGTCAACCGACAGGCGAAGTGGGAGACCCGCTCGACGTTGGCCCGAGTGAAGTATTTGATCGCGTAGCGACCCTCCGCCTCGCCGAAGTGTCCAAACCCGCCTGGAATCTGTGTGCGCGAGACGCCGCCGAATCGCGGCCGCTCGGCCAGGCCCGACGCCGCGACCTCGGACAGATCACCCTCGATGCCTGCATACAGGTCCTCGAGGTTCTCACGGACGATGATGTAGTCAATGCCCTCGGGCTGCGCCAACGGCGAGCGAAAACCCCGCCGCCATTTGATTGGGCGTACGTTGGCAAACGTCTGTTTGCCCCAGCGGAAGTAGCCGACGCCCGGCGTCTGACCGTTGGTCGAGCCGAAGAGCACCGTGTCGCAGCGCTCGGCGATGTCGATGACCAGCTTCTCACCCTCTTCACGAGGCATCTCGCGGGCCAGCTCCGCGCCGTCGGGCAGGACCTCAAATGCGATCGGCAGTTCCATCGCCTGCAGCACGGCCATCGAGGCGTGCACCGCCTCGGGGGCGGCATCGTCGCCCGGCACGACTCCGACGGTCGGTTGCAGGTCGGATGATGTGGCCATCCTCAGTCTCCGTCCCGAGTCAGTCGATCACGTTCCAGGCCGCGGAACCACGCCTCATCAATCGCCGTCACCCGACCGATCTCATCAAATATCAGACCCAATCGGTTCGTATGCATCAGATCGAGCAGGTCGTCGCCGTCGACCAGGTCAATCGGCTCGGCTCCTTCATCTGCGTCGTCAATCGCGGACGAAGAGAACTCGCCGTTGGTGATGAACAACCCTTCCGACGCCTTCCCCTCCATCAGCGCTCGCAGATCGCGCACCTGGTTGGCGCCCAACGAACCGAACGAACGTCGACAGATCGCATAGATGGTCGCCCGTTCCTCATCATCGCGAACGCCCG
This sequence comes from Dehalococcoidia bacterium, assembly GCA_034428415.1. Lineage (GTDB taxonomy): Bacteria > Chloroflexota > Dehalococcoidia > Bin125 > Bin125 > Bin125. The sequence continues at coordinate 2,529 of DAOUHS010000205.1, read as the reverse complement.
TGCTCTCCACCGCGCCGTCGAAGGCAACCCGCACGACCTTCACATCAACCACGCCGAGCGCACTGAGGATGCGAAGCGTGAACTGTTCAAACGCATCACGGCCGAGATTGCGAATCGAAGATTCCAGTCGAGATCGCCACTGATAATCATCCATCGGAGGATCTTCGACCCGCTCAACCTCACCCCAGCCCGGGCGCTCTCGCGGTTCCTCTCCCTGTTCGGCTCGCTCCGCCTCTTGTTCACGCCGCTGCCGCCCGCGCCGTAGTGTCCGCCAACCCAGAAAAAGCATCGCCAGTACCAGAGGAGCAATCGAAACCCACCCCGGAGCCGCCTCCCCCTCCTCAACCCCCGCAATCCGAGAAAGCACTGCCCCGCCAGCGATCAGAATGATCAGGGCGACGAGGACGTCGATGAGGACGGCTCGCATGTTGCTCATTGGGCGGCCTCGAACTGGTCGAAGTAGGATGTGTCGATCGTGACTTGCTCAACCATCTCTGTTCGAACTCCGAGCGCGTGCTCCTTGAGGAGCTCCGCAAGGCGGCTACCGGGGATGAGATCTACTGGTAGAGCACCGGGCCTGCTCGCTTGACTTTCGGCATCCTTAGTGAAGTAGCTGGTTGTAATGAATATTCCCCGATCACTCTGACCTTGGATCGCTCCTTGGAATGCCTGCACGTCTGGAGCGCGGACTGGGGCATCCTTCCACCGCTTGCATTGAAAGCTAGTCCGAAATGAAATGAGACCGGAGGGTCGATACGTGCCGACGCCATCTATGCCGCCATCGCGGCTCGCTCGCGTTACTTCGACTTCATCGAAGCCCGCTTTGAGGAGAAGTTCCTTGGCCAAACGCTCGAAACCAGTCGGCGAAGTGGCATGTAGGCGATCCAATAGCTCGTCGACCCAATTGGACTCCGTTTCCTCACTTGACTCTGCTTCCACACCATTGGTTCCACTCTCCTCACCGTCCCCTGACCGGTTGCGGTGATACTCAGCCCGCACAGCGGCAACTCGTCTCTCGACTTCGTCGAAATCGATCGACGTGCCCTCCTCGGTCAGGCTCCAAGAGCCGCGAGTTACGTTATCAACGGCGTTAGCCTGTTTCAGGAAACTCAAGGCCCAGCCGACTCTGTCCATGTACTCAGGCATGGTTCCGTTTGCGCAAGCAATCGATCTTTGTTCATCAGTCAGGTTCAGAGCGTTCGCGACGTGCTCGTAGACCTCCGAGCGACTAGCTGGTAACTGAACTTTGCGCATGGTCTGAAGTGTCACCTGCCGAAGCTTCGGATACAAAGGAAGCCCAGCTTGCTCGCGTCGCGATGCCATCGCTCACTCCTCACCCGCAGACTAGAGCCAATCGACCGCTGAACCCTTCAATGCGCGGTCTGGTAGCGGCAAACCAACGCGCCCGCACTTTCGCGCGGGCGCAATTGCGTCAGACTCGGGATGCCGACGTGCTACACCGGCAGCGCTGACTGGTCGATGTTGTAGAGCTTCTGCACGTTTCCCCAGACCATTTTGTCGACGTCTTCCTGGGGGACGCCTTCCATGATCTCGTCGAGGATTCGCCTCGAATTGGGCCAGATCGCGTCGTGGTGCGGGTAGTCGTTGCCCCAGAGCAGGTTGTCGACGCCGATGCCGTGTCTGGTTTGTACGCCGATCTCGTCGTCCTCGAAGGTCACGTTGAAGTTCTGCCGGAAGTACTCGGTGGGGAGCATCGGCAGTTCTGGGGTGCGGTCGACGGCGCGGGCTCGGTAGTAGGCGTGGTCCCAGCGCTGGAGCACGTGGGCGATCCAGCCGGTTTCCCACTCGGCCATGACGAACTTGAGGTTCGGATGGCGCTGGCAGACGCCTGAGGTGACCAGGTTGGAGATCGTGTTCCAGGCGGCGGAGTGCGCCAGCGTGTAACTGACGACCTCGTCCCACTCCTTGGGTAGTCCCATGCCCGGCTCGGAACCGCAGAAGATGTGCATCGTCAGCGGCATCCCGACCTCTTCGGCGGCCGTCCAGAACGGCTCATAGTACGGGTCGGAGTAGGGCAGGTCCTTGGGAGCCGTACAGGGAATGGCAACGCCTTTGATGCCCATCTTGGCGCAGCGTTCTAACTCGGCGATACCGGCGTCGACATCGCGCAGCGTCAGACAGCCGATCCCGATCAAGCGATCGGGGTTGTGCGAGCAGTAGTCGCGGATCCAGTCGTTGTGACGCTGGAAGACGGCGTTGACGACTTCAACGTCGTCGACCATGTAGGTGAGCATGTTGATCGACGGGTACATCACCTCGCCGACGACGCCGTCGGTGTCCTGCTCGTTCAGCCGGGCCACGGGGTCCCTGACGCCGGGATTGATCAGATCCCAGCCGCGCTGCATCTTCTCCTTCGTCTCGGGCAAGTTCAGGTTCGCCCCGGCGATCCCCAGCCGGCCGACCAGCATGGCGAAATCGATCTGGGGCCAGGCCAGATAGACGCCCTGGCGGCCCTTCCAACCGTCGACCACGCGCGGCGCGCGGTCGCCGTACTTTTCGACCAATCCG
>DAOUHS010000204.1:0-5955 GCA_034428415.1 Dehalococcoidia bacterium | reverse complement strand
AGTCAGCGTCCGTTGCCGACATCCTCGCTGCTCAGGCGAAGCTCGAAGAGAAAATGGTCTACGTCGCCATGGAAGCCGGCAAACAGCCCGAGATGCCCTTCCGTCCCGTCGTCGACGGTGAGTTCCTGACCGAAGCCCCGATCGACGCTGTGCGCGCCGGACAGGCCCAGGGAGTCGCCGCGCTGATCGGTTGTCTGGACGAGGAGAACAAGCTGTTCACAGCGATGGTGGCCACCGAGCCGCCCAATGAAGAAGACGCCATCGCCGTGATGGACGGTATGCACGGCGACGGACACCATCTCTACGACATCTACCGGTCCGCCCGCGATGCTCGCGGTGAGCCGGTCACGCCCTACGAGATCCAGACCGCCGCCGCGGGCGACGAGTTGTTCCGGGTCCCCGCGCAGCGGCTGCTCGACGCCCAGTCGCAGCACAGCAATCAGACCTGGTGCTACCTGTTCGACTGGAAGTCGCCCATGCTCGACGGCGCGCTCGGCTCCTGCCACGCGCTCGACATCCCCTTCGTCTTCGGAACCCACAAGGTCGCCGCAGCATTCGCCGGAGAAGGCGTCGCGGCCAACGGCCTGGCCGAACTCACCATGGACACTTGGATCGCCTTCGCCCGAACCGGAAACCCCTCCACCGAAAACCTCCCCTGGCCAACCTGGGACCCTCAGACCCGCCAAACAGTAGTCCTCGGAGAATCCGCAAGAGTCGAAGAGAACTTCCGAGGAGAGGAAATCCAAGCCTGGGAAGGCGTCCTCTAGAGACACGAGCCCACACTCCCCGTCCCCTCTCCGATCCCCTCTCCCCGAGGGTGAGGGTGAGGCCCCCGTTCCGATGCCCCGCGCTCCGACGCGGGGCCCAGAGCACCCAACAGCGCTAGCCGCACCCGGCCACTCTCACCTCAGCCTCAGAGAGCACGCACCTCGTCCCCGCCCCCGAGCGGGGACCAGAAGTACTTCGCCTCGACTCTCAGGCAATAATCCCCCGTGCCCGAAGATCCGCAAGCTCCTCCACCCCGTATCCCGCGCTCGCCACGATCTCATCCGTGTCCCGACCCAGCGGCGGAGACGACCCCTGCGCCGCCGTCGGCGTGGCGCTCATCTTCAGCAATGGCCCAACCTGCCGCTGAGGCCCCGAGAGGTCATGGTCAAGGTCAACGACCATCTCATTCGCCTCAATCTGAGGGTCGACCGCCAACTCCTCAGGGAACTGAATCGGCCCGCTGGGCACACCATGAGTCTCGAACCGCTCAAGCCAGTAATCGGTGGACTGCGACCGGACATGCGCCTCCACCTCGCGAACGCTCGCAACCGCGCTGGCAAGTTGCTCCGGGTCGGTCGGGTCGAGACTGGGATCGGCAAAGCCCAGGAACTCGGTCTCAAGCGCGGCCCGAACCTTGGCCCACAGCGTCGCCGACAGCGCCCCGATCGCGACCGCTCCATCACGGGTCTCGTAACAGCGGTAGTAGATGTTCAGCGCAGCCTGCGCGCCGCGATCCTTGTAGACCTCCTGTAGCTCGGAGTACGGCGCGCCCTCTGCACGCAGTTCATTGATCCGAGCCATCTTGGCGGCGGGCACCTCATCGGCAAGCTCCAACTGCATCACGCTGCTGCCCTGCATCGCCAGCGCAGTGTTCAGCAGCGTCGTCTCGACCATCTGTCCCTCACCGGTCTGCTGCCGATGAAAGAGCGCCGCGCAGACGCCCATCGCAATCACGATCCCCGTGCCGTAGTCGGCAACGGGAGCAGACACCGGCGACGGCGCCGTGCCGTTGTCGTCGAGCTTGCCGTCCAGCGCCATCAAGCCGGTCACCGCCTGCGCGACGATGTCGTAGCCCGGCCGCTGAGCCCATGGCCCTTGCCGCCCGAACGCGGTGTTGTCGACATAGATCAGGTCGGACCGGATCGCCCGCAGGGTGTCGTAGTCCAGACCAAGCCGAGCCGCGACATCCGGGCGATAGTTGATCACCACCACGTCCACATCCGGAACCAGCCGGTGAACGATCGCCTGAGCCTCCGGATCACGCAGTGCCAGCACCAGCGAACGCTTCCCGCGGTTGAGTGACTGGAACCACTTCGACTCGCCCGGAATGAACTGCGCGAACTGCCGCCAGGCCTCACCCTCGGGAGGCTCCACCTTGATCACTTCAGCGCCCATGTCGGCGAGGTTCTGGCAACCGAACGGACCCGCGATGATCTGCGAAAACTCAAGCACGCGAATGCCGCTCAGCGGACCTCGGTGAGGCGCGCCATCGTGAGTTGTGGTCATCAGCGTTACCCTTTCGCTCTAAGCAGTTATGTGACAGCGTGTCTCACGAGCGCAGTCGAGTTTGAATTGGGAAGCGTCCGTGCAGGCAGTATCAATCAAGTTCTCGTTATGGGTCGCCGTGCTACTGGCACTCGGCTCAGTCGGTGTGCTGCTGTCAACAGCCTGCGTGGATCAGATCCCCGACCAGACCGCAACCGACGTCCGAGTCGTCGAGCCCCCGACCACGATGTTCATGGAGGACACGGCGGACGCGGGGCTAATGTATGTCCAGCACCAGGCCCGTACCCCCGGTGACTGCCTGTTCGACAACATCGCGCGCGAGACGGAGGAGGAACGCAGCGGCACGCTCTGCGACGCGGAACGGATGACCGGCGGCGCTGCTGCCGGCGACTTCGACGGCGACGGCGCGACCGATCTGCTCGTCACCCGCCTGGATGGCCACGACTTGCTCTTTCGCAATCGAGGCGATGGCACCTTCGAAGAGGTCTCTGCCCAGGCCGGACTCGAACGTTGGAACTTGCAGACGAACGGCGCAGCCTGGGGCGATGTCGACAATGACGGCGACCTCGACCTGTTCGTCACGACGGTCGGCGACACCCGACACTACCTGTTCATCAACGATGGCGGCGTGTTCACGGAGCAGGGGCTGGAACGCGGCACCGCAGTGGAGACGGGCGACAGGCGAATCGGGTTCTCGGCGTCGTTCGGCGACTACGACCTCGACGGGTTCCTCGACCTCCACGTGACCGAATGGCGGCCCTCGCAGCTTGTCGGCGAAGCCGTGGCTGGTGTGCGCCTGCTGCGTAATCTCGGCGCCGAGTCTCCCGGTTTCTTCGAGGACGTGACCGAGGCCGCCGGCGTGCTGATGGAAGGCGTGGTCTCCCAAACCCAGGCGCAACTGACGGAGGGCACATTCGCCTTCGGCTCGACGTTTGTCGACCTCGACGGAGACGGTTGGCCCGATTTGGCCGTCGCCTCGGACTTCGGCACCAGTCGACTCTTCTGGAACAACCGCGACGGCACGTTCAGCGACGGCACGCTCGCGGCCCAGGTGGGAACGGCGCAGAATGCGATGGGTACGACCTTCGGCGACTACGACGCTGACGGCGATTTGGACTGGTTCGTGACCTCCGTCTTCTCGTTGCAGCGCGGCAGCCCGGGCGGCGATGAAGAAGGCACCAAGGACGGCAACCGGCTGTTCCGCAATGATGGCGGGCGGCGATTCTCGGACGCGACCGACGAAGCCGACGTGCGTGACGGTTCGTGGGGCTGGGGCGCGGCGTTCTTCGACGCCGACAACGACGGCGACCTCGACCTGACCATGACCAACGGGATGCTGATGATGCCCGGCTACGGCGCCGATGCGATGCGCTACTGGGAGAACGATGGGCGCGGTCGGTTCCGCAGCATGAGCACGGCGGCGGGCCTGGACGACATCGAAGACGGCAAAGGGCTGCTGGTCTTCGACGCCGACAACGACGGGGACCTCGATGTCTTTGTGGTCAACAACGCCTCTGAACCTCGCTTCTATCGCAACGAGACTCGCGGGGCGGGCCGCTGGCTGCGACTCTCGCTCGAGGGAACGATCAGCAATCGCCAGGGTCTGGGCGCGCGCGTCTCGGTCTTCGCTAGTGGACTACCGGAGCAGATCCGGGAGATGGGCGTTTCCAGCCACTTCCTCGGACAGAGTGAAGACGCGCTGCATTTCGGCCTCGATCAGGCCAGCAGCGTGGACATCGTGATCCGCTGGCCCGCAAGTGGGCTCGTCACGACGCTCAATGACATTCCCGCAAACAGTTGGATCCACGTGACCGAGGGCGAGGCGGGCTACGAGGTCATAACTCCTCGGAGTTGATCTCATCGATCAGGTGCATGAAGTGCTCAAGGTTGGCGATCCGGTCGCGGACCGTTTCGCCCTCGACACCGGCTCGGAACGTGTTAACGCCGGCATCGCGGTAGACGCGCAGGCGATCCTTGATCTCCTCGTCGTTGCCGATCACGTTGATCTTGAAAGCCAGCTCAACCGGCACGCGTTCTCGAGCGAGGTCACGCTCACCGGAGATCCAGAGACGTTGCACTTCCTTGGCCGCGTCGGCCCATCCCTGGCGGCAAAAGGCGTCGTTGTAGAAATTGGTCTTGGCCGAGCCCATCGCACCCAGCGTGAAAGCGATACCGCGAGCGTGTCGCGCAGCGTCTCGCTCCGGATCATCTGAGAAGACGACGCCACCGCCGGCCTCGAGATCGATCTCGTCGATGCTGCGTCCGGCGCGTTCCGCGCCGATGCGAATGTCGTCAAAGAACACGTCGGCGGTCTCGGGGATGAACGATGAGGCGAGCCAGCCATCCGCGACTTCGCCGCACATCTGCAGGCTGCGCTGTCCAAGCGAGGCCATGTAGACGGGCGGCGGCTCCAATGGAGGCGAACCGGATCTGATCGCCTTGCCCTCGCCGTCAGGCAGCGGCAGGGTGTAATGCCAGCCGTCGTAGACCACACGCTCGCCGTTGCAGACCATGCGAACGATCTCGGCGGTTTCCTTGAGCCGCGACGTCGCGCGGGCAAAGGGCACGCCGTGCCAGCCTTCAATGACCTGCGGCCCCGAGGTACCGAGGCCGAGCATGAATCGTCCGCCGGACATCGACTGCAGGCTCATCGCGGTCATGCCGACCAGCGCCGGCGTGCGTGTGCCGCCCTGGATGATCCCGGTGCCGAGCTTGATCGTCTCGGTTTTCCCGGCGAGGTAGGCGAGGGGAGTGATCCCGTCGTAGCCCCAGGCCTCGGCCGACCAGATCGAGAAAACGCCCAGCTTTTCCGCTTCCTGCGCATAGAGCGCGGCCGAGTCCCAGTCGTCAATACGGTCGCGGTGAAGACCGATGGCGACTCGCATTGGTTGTCTGCTCATGCGGGGTAGCCCTCGGTCTCCTTGATTGCGTTGACCTGGTTAGCGTGGTCGATGTCGTGTACGCGCTGGAAGATGAACCAGGCGCGTCCGTGCAGTTCACCGAAGAACCCGTGCGGCGAGGTGGGCACGTAAGACGGCGGTTCAGGCAGGCCGTCGATCACGTTGGCGAAGATGCGCGAATCGTCGATCAGCGCCTTGACGAGGTCGGGGAAGGGCATGTCGGCCTCGCGCTGAGCAGGGTCGACGGCGCCGATGCCCTGCGGCGAGGCCGTCGGCTCGCGACCGTTGGAGAGGTCGGTGACCAGACTGGCAACTCGGCGAGAGCCGTCCAGCACGTGCTGGGCGACCTCTTCGATGCTCCAGTCGTTCGGCGCCGGTTTCCACTCCGCCTGCTCGGCTGAGACGCGATTCAGGGTGTTGAGGAATTCGATTCGTCCGGCGACGACCCGCGGCCAGAGTTCCAGCCAGCTGTACTTCTCGCCCTGCGAGAGCATGTAGCCGGAGACGCGCTGGCGTTCGTCGTCTGCGATTGGTCGTTGAGGCATGGGAGTGCTCGCTAGCGGCCCTGGAAGTTCGGGTCACGCTTTTCCATGAAAGAGCGGACGCCCTCTTTGAAGTCGTCCGACCCCCGACGGGCTTTCTCTCTAAAGCCGTCGAGCAATTCCTCCGGCGTTTTGGTGACCCAGCCCCGTTCTTTAACGGAGCGCTCGGCGTACTTGAGCCGCGTTCGGATAGTCTCAGTCGCCCGCGCCTTGCGGATCAGATCGTTCAGCACTTCGCT
>DAOUHS010000203.1:0-3617 GCA_034428415.1 Dehalococcoidia bacterium | reverse complement strand
CCGCGCTGCCGACAGGACGTCCGACCAGCCTGCAATCGCGGCCGCCCGATCGCTGCGTTCATCGCGATAAACCTGGTTCAGCTCGACGAACTCATCCGCGCTGACCGTTACGCCGCTGACGGCCAGACTCCGCTTCATCCACTCCTCGGCGTGCAGCCAGAGCGGCCACTGCCAATCGTTGTCCTCCATGATCCCGCCAATCACCATCTCGACGGTGTCCGCGAAGGCGGAGGCCGGCTTGTCATACAGGCCAAGTTCGATCATCCGAGTGCCGACCGCCGTGCGCGCCTCGCGCACGCCGGTGCGCTCACTGACCAGCGTGCCGTCCAGGTCGAAGAAGACGGCAGCGAATCGACCGTTGGCACGAGGTCTGGGACTCACTCCTCGTCCTCGTCTTCGCCCAGGTCTTCTTCCAGTTCGTCCTGGTAGATCTCGAGCGGCCAGATCGGCCAGTCGAGAAACTGCTCCGGCGGATCCTCCGTCGCGCCCTCAGGATGCTCGACGTCCGGCTCGTGGTCGGGCACGTACGTCTGCATCGGATTCGCTTTGAACTCGATCCCCTCTTCATGGGTCACGATGTTGGCCAGCGAGTACCCAATCCAGGCCAGACAGCGACACTCCAGCCGGAAGGAGACCGCAAAGCGCCGACGCATCAGCGCCTCTTCGCGGATGAAGTCGTGGAACTCCTCGATCTCTTCCGGCGGCAGCATCACATCGACGTGGCCGTCGAACAGCATCTGCAGCGCATCCGTCGCTTCAGCCTCGTCCTGCTGATCGTTGACGACCCCCTCAACCGACGTATCTTCTTCAGTCATCGCCCCCTCCAGCTTCCTGTGAGTACACGCCGACCTCCTGGCCCCGCCAGACGGTCACGATCAGATCATCGCGCAATGGATCGGCCGTCAGCGCCCAGCGGTCGTCCACCTCGGCGATCACGTCCTGGATATCCTCTTCCGCCCACGACTCCGGCACGCAGAGCGTGGCGTAGACCAGCGGCGACGCATAGTGCAGGTCGACCCGCGCGCGCGATCCCGCCTCGTTCTCGACCACGTAGCACTCGGACTGCGCCGTGCGGCTCTCGCGTTCATAGTGAAACATCGTCTCGCCGCCTCGCGTCTTCAGCTCGCCGCTACAGGACGTGATAGAGGATCAGATGGTCGCCCAGCACATCATTCGCGAAGTCGTTCTCGACGTCGCGCCAAACGGAATGAATGTGATTGGCCCCGTTCTGGCGGTTGTCGAACTCCACCAGGAAGTTCCCGCCGTGGATCCGATAGTACTGCGGCTCCACCCTCTGAGCCGGGCCGGCCCATGCGAAGTGCATCCCCTCCCGATCCGCCGCAGCAATTCGAGCGCGGCGGTCGTCGGCCAGGTCGGCCGGAGCTTGATCGACGTAGAGGTCAATCAGTCGGTCCAGCACGGCCCGCTGATCATCGTCCATCTCCGACGCGGCCAGCCCTTCATAGGCCGGCATCACCGCCCGCGAAGCGTTGAACGTCAGAATGTCCCACGGCGCTTCGGGATAGATCACCGCACGCTCAGCCTGCTCCGCGTCCAGAGACGCCATCAGGTCAAATGCGAGATCCTCACGTTTGTCCAGGATGCGCAACCCGGCCTGGGGGCCATGGCGTACTTCCGCCGGATTCGTGCCGAAAAAAAACGGTGTCAGCGCGAGCAGGCCGTCTCCCCAGAGCGAGAAGTTGAGCGAGATGTGATGTCCCTCAACCCGCCAACCCCAAGGCGACTCATCGTTCGATGGATCGCCGAAGATGGTCCAGTAGTAGAGCTCTGGATCGCGCCTAAAGGTCTCGCGGCCTGCGCCGACCTCGATCTCGCCAAGGATCACCTCAAGGTCGATGATCCCCACCGCCTGCTCATAGGCCCGATCGCTCAGCCCGGCCTTCATCAGATCCATGGCCAGCCCACGCTGGGCCTCTGACATGTCACGCAAGGGCAAACCATGTCGATTGGTCGGCGGGTAGTACCAGAAGGTCCGCTCGCCATCCAGGTAGTCGTAGATCGTCGTGGCGCGCTGCCCCGCATCCAGGCTGTTGGCGAAGTCCGTTGCAGCGGCACGCATGGCCGCTCCGGCGAGTGTGGCTGTGGGTCTCTCGGGCATGGTTCGTTCTCTCTCAGCCGCAGCTCAGACGGGTCGGATGTGCCCGTCGCCGCGAATCACCCACTTGTAAGACGTCAGCTCGCGTAGACCCATCGGGCCCCGAGCATGCAACTTGCCGGTCGAAATCCCAACTTCCGCCCCCAGCCCAAACTGCCCACCGTCGGTGAACTGCGTCGAGGCGTTCACATAGACCGCCGCAGCATCAACCTCACGCAGGAATCGTTGACCGATCGCCTCGTCGGCCGTGATCACCGCCTCGGAATGTCCGCTGCCGTGTTCAGCGATGTGCGCGAGCGCCGCGTCGGCATCGTCGACCACGCCCACGGCAGCAGTCAACGAGAGGAACTCGGTATCAAAGTCATCCGGGCCGGCCGGATGCACGCTAGCTGGAGTTTGAGCCAGCAACTCACAAGCGCGATCATCAGCACGCAGCTCAACTGGAGTCGGACCATCACCGGCCCAACGCCGACCCAGTTCCGACAGGAACTGCGGCGCAACCGCCTCATGCACGAGCATCACGTCGAGCGCATTGCAAATGCTCACCCGCCGCCGCTTGGCGTTATCCACAACACTCAGAGCCATCTCGAGGTCGGCAGCCGAGTCGATATAGGTGTGGCAGATCCCCACGCCCCCAGCCACAACGGCCATCGACGCCTCTCGCCGCACCCGATTGATCAGTGCCTGTCCGCCCCGAGGGACCATCAGGTCGATCAAGTCATTCATCGCCAGCAACTCGCCGACCAGCGCCCGGTCGGTGCTCCGCACCAGCTGGACCGCGTTGGCCGGCAGGCCATTCGCAGCCAGCGCGTCGCGCAACACATCGGCCAGGATCCGATTCGAACGCAATGCCTCACGACCGCCCCGCAACACCGACGCATTCCCAGACTTCAGGCAGATCGCGCCAATATCAATCGTCACATTGGGCCGGGACTCATACACCGAGGCAATCACCCCCAGCGGCACCCGAACTCGTTCAATCTCAAGCCCAGATTCGGTCGTCGTGCGGTCGATCGTCTCACCGACCGGATCATCAAGCCCCACCAGCTCCTCCAACGACACAGCCAGCCCCTCAACCCGATCCGGCGTCAGCGTCAGCCGATCGACCATCGCCTCGCTCAGGTGACCGCTGGCCTCCGCCACATCCTCCGCATTGGCTGCGACGACATCGTCACTCCGCTGCCGCAACAGCGCCGCGGCGGATTGCAGAACCGCGTTCTTTTGCTCAGTCGATGCCCAGCCCAGCGCCGACGACGCCGCCTTCGCCGCCTCAACCTGCCGCCGCAACTCCGCCGAAGCATCCACCGCCTGCGTTGTCGCCATCGTGCGTTTCCGTTTCCTCGTCTACCTCTTGAAAATCGTAGTCGGCGCCCTACCTCAGCGCCGTCGTCGACGACGCTCAGGCGACTTCGGAGGATCGCCGCTACCGACAAAGCTGTACTCGTCCGACGTCACGCCCAGCCGCTCCTCAAATCCATCAATGATCTCGATCCGGGCGCCG
>DAOUHS010000202.1:0-3776 GCA_034428415.1 Dehalococcoidia bacterium | reverse complement strand
TCTGCGCAGGAAGTCCGCCAGAGTTCCAGCTTCGGGTCATCGCGACGCTGCGACGACGCAGAAACCGCGATCTGATCGCCAGTCGGCGACCACGACGGCCACATGAAGACCATGCCCTCGGATGCCATATCCAGGCGGCTCACCAGATCGGCCGACCAGTCCGCGCTCTCGCCGCGAATCTGGGCAATGTGGAGCGATCCGTCGTCAGAAATCAGCGCGAGCGGCGTCGGCGTCATGTCACTCACTGAGCCGCCACATCGGTGGTCGCCGCCGGACGCGAGCGGATCGCATCAACGCCGGCCTGTTGCTCTTCATACCGAGCAAGATCAAACAGCACCGACGAGGCGCGGTTGAGATAGCGGATCGTATCGTCGTTGACCGGATGGCCGTGACCCCGCAAACGGACGGTCTCCCGTTCGGCCCGGCGAATCGTCGTGCGGGCCAGATCGAGCGCAGCCGAACCAGGCGATCCGCCCGGCAGGACGAACTCGTTCGGCGGCGGAGCAAGCTGCTCAAGCTCCGACGCCCACGCCTCCAGTTGGTCGACATCCTCAGCGTCGGTGACGAAGTCGTCAGGAATCGGTTTGCCTGGCGCCACCGCCAGTTCAGCCATAATTAGATACAGCCGCCGCTGCATATCGACCACGATCTCCCGAGTCCGCGGATCGCTCGAAAGCGCCCGTCCCAGGCCTAGCGCCGACGACGCCTCGTCGATCGCGCCATAAGCCTCAGGCTGAGGATGGTCTTTGGGAATCCGGCCACCGCCCCAGAGCGTGGTGGAGCCGTCATCGCCAGAGCGCGTGTAGTGCGGCATGCACTGATTGTATCCGCGAGCCGCCTGAACCTAATCGACGGCCGCAGGCTGGAGCTCAGTCCAGTTCCCCAACAGCTCGGGCGTCGTGCTGATCCCGAGGATCACGTAGCCCTTCTTGCGCGGACGACGGTCGTCGACGTAACCGAGGAACTCAAACAGCGGCTCGCCCTCAGGCTCGACCAGGCGCCACATCCGATCGGGAGCGTCCGGATCGAGCAACCCAGACGAAGCGTCCGCCGGTAAAGCGATCACGCGCCCCTGATCAACGCCACAGCCGGCCGGCGCAAAGCCGGTCCACTTGGCATCGCTCAGGCCGGTCACCGGAGTCCATGCTTCAGAGCCGGGCGCGAGCTGAACCTGGAGTTCGCAGTGGTCAATCTGGCGGGACATGATGGGCTCCTGTACCTCGGCGAAAATCAGCGGCAATCAGCGGAGTTCGGTGGCGGCCTCGAGATTCTGCGCGACCTGCTCAAAGGCCTCAAACGCCTTCTGGTCGAAGAGCACAAAGCGAATCGTGCGCACGCTGCGGTCAGCGCCCGAGTGCTCATAACAGACGGTCAGCATGATCTCCGCCGCCTGCTCGTAGTCAAATCCACCCACGCCCGTACCCAGCGCCGGAAACGCGATCGACGAGATGCCGAGCTCTTCCCCACGCTTCAGTGCGTTGTCGGTCGAGGCGCGAATCTTGTCGGCAGACGTGTGCAAATCCTGACCCATCGCCGCAGCGTGGATCACGTGTCGGCAAGAGAGATTACCCGGGCCCGTGACGACCGCCTCGCCGACCTCGATCGGTCCCTGGCGAATCGCCTCGTCCTCGATCTCCCGGCCGCCCGCTCGCACAATCGCCCCTGCCGTGCCAGCCCCCATCCACAGATGGTTGTTGGCGGCATTGACGATGGCGTCGACATCCTGCTTGGTGATGTCACCCTGGATGATTTCGATCGTCGAGTCGGTCATCGGGTGCGGCTCCAGCCTGCTCGATGTTCCCTATTCAATACGCAGCCTACGCTGACGCGGCTGCAAGCTCACCTCGCGGCTCACTTGATGGCGAGGCCATTCGGTGGACTACCGGTTCCGCCGGTCACATTCAGCGGCGCCGCCGCAAAGAACGACTCATAGACGCCGTCCTCAGCGCAGTCGTCGGCCAGCGCGTCGAGCGTGAACATCTCACCAATCGCCATCCCGAACCGACCGATGATCCAGTGGTGCAGGAACCCGTCCGGGTCGGCAAAGTTGGGCGGCGGCCACGATTCGAGCGCCGGGTTGTCGGAGCAAACAGCCGAGGGATGATGGTCGAATATGTACGCCGCCATCTCCTCCGAGCAACCCAGCCCGGGAAACGCCAGATTCGGCATCTGCGATAGCGCCTGCCGCGTCATGAAATCGGTCTGCTCGTACCAGCCGATCCAGCCAATCCGGATCAGCAGCACGTCGCCATCCTGCAGCTCAACGCCCTGCGCCGCCCGACAGGCCTCAAGCTCGTCCGCCGTGATCGGCCGATACTCATCCATCGGCAGCGGCTGACCCTGCGACTCAAACCACCGACCCACATCGAGCAGCACCGCCCGTCCCGCGATCCCGCGTTTGGCCCAGTGCTCAATTCCCAGCTTGGGCGCGTCCTGGTTCTCGAGCAGCCACTCATTCGTCACGCCGCCCCAGAAGCCGTGCTCAAAGTCGCCCACGTGCGTCAACGCGTCCCACTGAGACGACTGCTGCGTGTAGAAGTTGTCCAGCACATCGTCGCCGTGATGGCCAAAGCCCGCCCGACGCATCACCGTGTGCCGTACCGCCCCACGGTTGTAGAGCGGCGGCGACGGCTGCGACTGATCCCAGTTCATCGGGAACATCGAGCCCTTGCGAATCAACGACGCCGCCTGAACAATCTTGTCCGGCGTCTGCAGGTTGAACATCCCCACCTGGTCGTCGTCGCCAAACAGCCCCCAGGCCGTCTTGGCCGGATTCCCATCCTTGTAAGGAAGCTGGTCATAAGTCGGGAGTTGGTCGGGTATGTTGGCCATCGCTTGTCCAGATTCGATCAGAACGAATTTGGCTGAAGTCTAGCCGGTTAGTCGAGCAATCCGGGATAGAGAATCTGCTTGATCTGACCCCTGAAGTTAAACGTCCCCGACGGCATGAACTGCGTCAAGAAGATCACGATCATGTCCTCGGCCGGGTCGATCCAGAAGATCGTGCTCGCCGCCCCGCCCCAGTAGTACTCGCCGATCGATCCCACATTCTGGGTCCGCGGCAGGTCGACGATCATCGCAAAGCCGAGCCCGAATCCGACGCCGTCGTTGGCCGTCTCCGAGAAGCTGCCCAGCGCCCGTTCCGACAGGTCCTGCCCGCCGGGCAGATGATTCATCGTCATCAGCTCGATCGTCTTCGGACCAAGCAGTCGCACACCGTCCAGCTCGCCCTCGTTGAGCATCATCTGGCAGAACCGGTGGTAGTCGTGCGCCGTCGAAACCAGGCCGCCCCCGCCCGAGAAGAATGTCTGCGGTTCGGCATAGTTACTGGTCGCCGGATCATCAAGCAGACGCAACTGCTTGTCCGGACCGCGCTCGTAGTTGGCCGCAAAGCGGTCGATCTTCTCCGGCGGGACGTCGAATCCCGTGTCTTCCATCCCCAGCGGATCGAAGATGTGCTCCTGCAGGTATTCGTCGAACGGCTGCCCCGAGAGCACCTGGACCAGATAGCCGCAAACATCCGTCGAGACGCCATAGTTCCAGTTGTCGCCGGGCGAGAACTTGAGCGGCATCTCGGCCAGCCGGTTGATCATCGACTGCAGGTCGCGGCCCTTCATCGTGCCCGCCTGGTAGACGTCGGCCTTGTTGTAGGCCATCTCCAGCGAACCCTCCATGAACCCGTAGGTCAGACCGCTCTGGTGCGACAACACATCGCGCATCGACATCGGACGCTCCGCCGGCCGAGTCTCGAAGTTCGGCCACTCGCCCCCGCACAT
>DAOUHS010000201.1:0-3735 GCA_034428415.1 Dehalococcoidia bacterium | reverse complement strand
GGTCCGCCGCCGGGCAGGCCGTTGACGGACATGATGCCGCCGAGTCCCTGGGCGATCTGATCGACGCCGGCTCGCCAAGCGTAGGGTCCGTCCTGGCCGAATCCGGAGATGCTGCCGTAGACGATGCGCGGGTTGCGGGCGCGGCAGGCGTCGTAGTCGATACCGAGGCGTCGCTTGACGTCGGCGCGGTAGTTTTCGACGACGACATCGGCTCGCTCGACCAGGGAGAAGAAGATCTCGACGGCCTCGGGCTCCTTGAGGTTGAGCGTGAGCGATCGCTTGTTGCGGTGCAGATTGAGGAAGTCGGAGGAGTCGCGGCCGCCGGTCATGCCCTCGCCCTCTTCGGGCTGCTCGACCTTGAGCACGTCGGCGCCCCAGTCGCCGAGCTGTCGGGTAGCGGTGGGGCCGGCGCGTGCTCGGGTGAGGTCGAGGACGAAGAGGTGGTCGAGCGGGAGGTAGGTCATCGGGCTGTGCGTCAGGCTGGGACTGGCGTGGGAGCGGACAGCTCGGACTGGTAGCGGACTTCGGCATCGTCGCTGAGGAGTCCGATGTTGGACCAGCGGTTGAGTCGCTCGGCGATTCTGGCGTTGGCTTCGAGTCGGACGCTGGCGGCGTTGTTGCGCAGGTCGAGGGCTTCGGGGAGAGGCTGGTCAAGGCCTTGATCGGCTCGCTCGTGCATGGCTCGGTGGTCGTCGATGGCGTCGAGTGGTTGGAACTCGGCGCCGGGCTCGGCGGTCGCGGCCCAGAGGGTGTAGAGCGCGTTGTGGTTCCAGCTACAGGCCTCGCAGCGCCATTCCTCGAAGAGGTTGAATGCCCGGTGCGCGCCCTGCTGGCTGGAGCGCTCGATGCGGAGGGCGGTTTCGACGATCTCGCCGGCGAAGGGGTCGTGCTCGCCGGAGCCTGAGCATCCGTGGGACTTCCAGACCAGTCCGTGGCTGGTGTAGAGGAGAGCCATGACTCGGTGCAGGCGATCGAGGTCAGGGCGCGGCGCGCGCCATTGGTCTTCGACCTCCTCTTGGATGCGTTGGAGGTAACGGAGTTCGTTGAGTGATTCCTGGCTTCTCATGGATCGGATCTTTCGTGTGGCGGAAGATCAGGCTAAAGGGTCGAACTCACTGAGCAGGCGAACATTGGCGAATTGCGTACGTGCAGCTCGCTGGAAGCGGGCGTCGGCAGTCCAGAGCTCGCAGTCCAAGAATTCGGCCAGGGCCAAGTAGACGGAGTCGTAAACAGCGCCTTGGCCGAGCTGATCGGCGATTGCCAAGGCTCGCTGGTATAGCGCAATGGAGTGTCGAAACTCTACGCCGGTCGACCTGAGTGCCTCGAGCAGACCCGCTGCTGCATCGACCGTCAAAAGGTCCTGCTTCACCCGTTGATGCAGAGTGTTGGCTGTTTCAGCCAAGAGGACGTAGGGGGCCACTGCACGGACTGATTCGCGCCTCCACTCGCTCGCAAGAGCCTCCGCGGTGCGGGAATCATGTTCGCGAACCAGCCATTTCACCGCGATGTTGGCATCGATCACGACAACGCCGGTCACCGCCACTCTTCAAGCTGTTTCGTTCTTTGCTCCCGCGCTTCGCGGATCAGATCGACCGAGTCACCTTCAAACACACGATCGCCGAGCAGCTCGTCACGGAATGCGAGCAAACCGTCGATGTCGAAAGGCTTGTCTGCCTGTTTCTGGGTGTCAATTTCGTCACTAGCCAGTTCGCGCTCGATCGCGTCCAGGCAGTAGCGACTGACTTCGACCCCTTTGCTCTCGGCGGCGGCTTGCAGTCGCGCCTTGACTTCGGCGCTGACATGAAGGGTCAACTGTTCTTTACTGGTAGTGGTCATGACTATCTCTCGCAGGGCATCCAGCGACTCAAGCCCACGATACAGAGATTGCGTTACTCGCCTTTGAACTCTGGTTGGCGGCCTTCGGCGAAGGCTCTGGGACCTTCTTTGGAATCGGCGGTTTGGCCGACGATCCAGCGCAGGCTGCCTCCGAAGCGGTTGGCCTGAGCGAGGGTCATGTCACCCTGGGCGTTGATCAGTTCTTTCATGGCTCGCACGGCGATCGGGGCGTAGCCGGCGACCTGACCAGCCATTTCCTGGGCCGTGCCGAGCAGTTCGTCTTGTGGCACGAGGCGGGAGATCAGGCCCCACTGCAGCGCTTCCTCCATGCTCAGGCGACGGCCGAGGTAGAGCATCTCGTTGGCGTAGGCCTGCGGAATGGCGCGGGGCAGGCGCATGGGGCCGCCGGCGAGCGGGAAGAAGCCGAGCGTGATCTCGGGCAGGCCGAGGCGGGCGCGGGCGTTTTCGGCGCCGATGCGCATGTCGCAGATGAGGGCGATCTCGAAGCCGCCGCCGAGCGCGTGGCCGTTGATCGCGGCGATCAGGGGCTTCTTGGCGTCGAACTCGTCGAAGCGGTCTCCCGGATTGGTCGGGAAGTGACCGGCCGGACCGGCCGAAGCGGCGGGGCCGTCGCCCTGGGTGAGATCGGCGCCGGCGCAGAAGGCGCGGTCGCCTGCGCCGGTGATGACGGCGCTGCGGATTTCGTCGTTGTTGCGGACCTCGACCAGCGCGTCGATGAGCTGGGAGCCGAGGGCGCTGTTGATCGTGTTCATTTTGTCGGGGCGATTGAGGGTGATCGTGGCGACTCGTTCGGACAGATCGAACAGGACTTCGTCAGCCATGTGGGCGTCTCCTCAGGGGAATCTTGGTGTGGTTTTTCCTGCAGTTACCTGCATCAGGCAGGATAAGGGCAGCAGTCAGACACCTTAGAATGGCGGCCAGACCGGGCGTGTGAGCGAATGCGGAGAGGAGCGGGCATGGCAGGGACACCACTGGAGGCGCTGGGCGCGTTGGCCGAGTCTCTGGGGGCGGAGGCGTCGGAGGCTGAGCTGGAGCGCGCTCTGCCGATCGTGACTCGAACTCTCAGGAACGCTTTGCGCACTGAGCCGCTGCCCGATCTCGGCGAGACGGAGCCCGCGTTTGGTCTGCGGTTTGACGTCGGTGATTTGCGCGGCGACGGGGAGGTCTGAGATGGATCATCGTGAATCGTGTGACCTCTCCATCGTCGAGGCCGGCGCCGCGCTCAGGGACGGGACGCTGACGGCTGTCGACCTGACGGAGTCGGTGCTGTTGCGGTTGGAGGCGACCGAGCCGCTGCTCAACGCGTACATCACGGTCACGGCCGAGCTGGCGCGCGAGCAGGCCTCGGCGGCGGATGACGCGTTGCGTGACGGTCGGGACCTTGGTCCCTTACACGGGATTCCGGTGGCCTTGAAGGACCTGGTCGATACGGCAGGCATTGTCACGACTGGCGGTGGCGGCTTCTTGCGCGACCGTGTGCCCGATTCGGATGCGGTGGTCTACACGAAGCTCAAGGAAGCCGGCGCGGTGATGCCGGGCAAGCTAAATCTGCACGAGTTTGCGTTTGGCACGACGAGTCGGAATCCGCACTATGGAGCGGTCTGCAATCCGTGGAATGTGACCAGGTCGCCGGGTGGGAGCAGTGGCGGATCGGGTGCGTCGGTGGCTATTGGGTCGTCGCTGGGCGCTCTGGGATCGGACACGGGGGGCAGTATTCGGATTCCGGCGAGCCTTTGCGGGGTGACCGGATTGATGGGGACGTATGGCCGTGTGTCCCGGAGGGGTGTGCTGCCGCTGTCGTGGACGCTGGACCATGTCGGTCCGCTGACCAAGACGGTCGAGGACGCAGGGCTGGTGCTCAATGCGATCTCGGGCTAC
>DAOUHS010000200.1:0-4117 GCA_034428415.1 Dehalococcoidia bacterium | reverse complement strand
CCGACGAGTCCCAGGCGGAGATCGCCCTGCATCTCGATCACGCCGACACGCTCGACGAACTCACGGCGGCGATCAACGCCGGATTCGGCTCCGTCATGATCGACGGCTCCACCCTGTCCGTCGATCGACACGTCACCCTCGCCCAGTCGGCCAAAGGCCTGACGACCTGGTCGCGATTGCCGCTCGAGGCCGAACTGGGCCACGTCGCCGGCGACGAGGCCGGCGTCACGATCGGCGAAGCGTCCTGGACCGATCCCGACCAGGCAGCCCGCTTCGTCGAGTCCACCGGCGTCGACTGGCTGGCCGTCGCCGTCGGCAACACGCACGGCCGTCCGGCCGCCGGAGGACTCCAGGTCGACCGCCTGCGCGCCATCCGCGACGCGGTCTCGATCCCGCTGGTGCTGCACGGAGCCAGCGGTCTGACCAACGATGAACTCGGAGTCGCCGTGGAGCTGGGAGTCGCCAAGATCAACGTCGGTACTGCGCTCCACCAGGCAGCGGCGGCAGGTTTGAACGAGTGGTTGCAAGAGCATCCCAACGACCTGCGCGGCGCTCTCAATGCCGCCGAGGACTGGGTCGCCGAAACCGCGCGGACACTCCTCACGGCACCCTGGGCAATCTGAGCTTCGACGCTCCTCCTGCTTCGTTACGATCCGCCACACTGGACGGCAGGTGGAGCACATCGGGAGGAGTTCGCCATGCTCAGCGATTATCGAATTCTCGACCTGACCGACGACCGCGGCCTGATCGGTGGAACGATCCTCGCCGATCTGGGCGCCGATGTGATTGCAATCGAACCGCCAGGCGGAAACACCGCCCGACAACGAGGTCCGTTTGCCGATGGCTCCGACGAAGGCGACATCGAGGACTCGCTGATCTGGCAATCCTACGCGCGAGGCAAGCGCTCCGTTGTCCTCGATCTGGAATCGGATGAAGGTCGTCGACAGTTGGTCGAGCTGGCCCGCAGCGCCGACGCCGTGATCGAGTCGGCCGACGTCGGCGCAATGGACGCACTCGGCATTGGCTACGAAGCGCTCGCCGAGATCAACCCAGGCCTGATCTACGTCGCAATCACGCCGTTCGGTTCATCCGGCCCCAAGGCCGGCTGGCCCGCCACCGACCTCACGGTCGCCGCCGCTGCCGGCCCAATGATTCAAAGCGGCGATAAAGACCGCCCACCGCTCAGGGTCGACCTGCCGCAGACCGCCCTGCACGCCGGAGCCGAGGCCGCGCTCGGAGTCCTGATGGCGCTGCACGAGCGCAAGCGCTCGGGACAGGGACAGTTCGTCGACGTCTCGGCCCAGGCTGCCTACGCACAGGCCACCCAGTCGGGGATCATCGCTGCTGCGAACAACGCAGGGCAGTTTGCGCGCTCCGCCGTGGGCGCTTCGCTTGGCCCGCTCGAGATCCGGCTCTTCTGGCCCTGCAAGGACGGCCACGTCGCCATCACCTACCTCTTCGGAGCAGCGATCGGCCCCTTCACCGATCGGCTCATGCAATACGCCCTCGAGGAGGGCTACTGCGACCAGGAAACCCGCGACAAGGACTGGCTCAACTACACCAACCTGATCCTCAGCGGACAAGAACCACTGTCCGAGTACTTCCGCTGCTGCGACGTCATCGGCGCGCTTTGCGCCGACAAGACCAAGGCCGAACTGTTTCAGGTCGCCCAGGAACGCCGCCTGTTGCTGGTGCCGGTCTCGACCATGGATGACCTTGACGAAAACGAGCATCTCGCCGCCCGCTCGTACTGGCGCGAGGTCGAACGCAATGGCCAACCGCTCAAGTTCCCCGGACCGTTCGCCCGCCTCTCCGAAACGCCGATCGAGTACGGCCGCCCCGCGCCGATGCTCGGCGAGCACACGGACGAAGTGCTCGCCGAAACCCGCACCGCGGCCAGCCTCCATGCCGCTGACGGCGCAGCGCCGAACGACCCACCGCTCTCCGATCTGAACATGCTCGACCTGATGTGGGTCATGGCCGGACCGGCCGGAACGCGAGCGCTGTGCGATTTCGGGATCAACACGGTGCGCGTCGAATCTAGCACCCGGATCGACACCGCACGCACCCTGCAGCCCTTCATCAACAACGAAGCGACCCAGCCCGAAGGCTCGTCGATGTTCCACAACATGAACGCCGGCAAGCGCATGATCATCGTCGACCCCGCCAATCCCGAGGGTCGCGAGCTAATCCTCGACCTCGTCCGCTGGGCCGATGTCGTCACGGAATCCTTCACCCCGCGCGCCATGCGCGGCTGGAATCTGACCTGGGAGACCATCCACGAGGTCAATCCACGCGTGATCATGATGTCCTCCTGCCTCATGGGTCAGAGCGGACCGCTGGCCGAGTTCGCCGGCTTCGGCAACCTCGCCGCCGCCTTCGCCGGCTTCACGCCGCTCGCCGGCTGGCCCGACCGCTCACCCGCCGGCCCGTTCGGCGCCTACACCGACTACGTCGCGCCGCGCTTCGCCTCGGCCGCCCTGCTGGCCGCGCTCGACGAACGCGATCGCACCGGTCGCGGACAGTACATCGACGTATCGCAGATGGAGGCCGCCATCCACTTCCTCACCCCGGCCTTCCTCCGATACCGCCTCACCGGACAGAAGTGGCAGGCCAACGGCAACAGCGACCCATACATGTCGCCCCACGGCATCTTCCCTTCCGAGGGCGAGGACCGTTGGGTCGCAATCGCCTGCCGCAACGACGCCGACCGCGCCGCGTTGCAATCCGTACTCAACGGCGAACAGCTCGAAGAATGGACCGCGACACGCTCGCCCGAGGAGGCAATGAACGCGCTCCTCGCTGTCGGAGTCCCCGCACACGCCGTCCAGGACTCCGCCGCCTGCTTCGCCGACCCCCAGCTCCAGCACCGCAACCACTTCGTCGAGCTCGCCCATCCAACCCAGGGCAAGTCCGTCGTCGAAGGCGCAAGGATCGTCTTCAGCCGCACGCCAGCCGGCCGCCCGCAGGTCGCGCCAACCATGGGCGCCGACAACGATGCGGTTCTGCGCGAACTGCTCGACTACACAGATGAGAAAATCATCGAACTGGTAGCGTCGGGTGCGCTGCAGTAGGAAACAAGACCAACCGGAGAATCGCCATGGCAACTCACCATCCCGAGCGCATCATCGAGGGCAACGGCATCGAGATCTGCACCGACTCCTTCGGCGACCCCGCCGATCCGTGCATCCTCTTGGTCATGGGCGCGGGCGCATCGATGCTGCTCTGGGATGTCGGCCTCTGTGAGGCCCTGGCCGACGGCGGACGCTTCGTCATCCGCTACGACAATCGAGACACCGGCAAAACCACCTCCTGCCCGCCCGGCGAGCCCAACTACACGCTCAACGACATGGCCGCCGACGGTCCCGCCGTGCTCGATGCCTACGGGATTGAAAAAGCGCACATCATCGGCGCCTCCATGGGCGGGATGATCACCCAGGTGATTGGCCTCAACCATCCCGAGCGCGTACTCACCCTCACGCCGATCATGTCCACCCCCAACGGCGGCGCTGTGCTCGACGCGATGGAGGGCAAGCAGGCCGCGCTCTCGCCGCCCGCACCCGCGGTGATCGAGGCCATCGCCGAAACTGCCGGGCTGGACTGGAACGACCGTGAGGCGCTGCTGGCCAACCGAACCAAGATGTTCAAGGTGCTCTCAGGCTCGGCCTACCCCTTCGACCCCGCCCGCGAAGAGATCTTCGCCGCCGAAATCGACCGAGCCATCAGCTTCGCCAGCACCATGAACCACGGCCCCGCCATCGCACAATCCGAGCCCTGGCACGAACGTCTCCGCGACCTCGACTTCCCCACGCTCGTGATCCACGGGACCGACGATCCGATCCTGCCCTACGACCACGGACAGGCGCTAGCTGAGATGATCCCCGGAGCCAAAATGCTCACCCTCGAAGGCGTCGGCCACGAGATCCCCGAAGGCACCTGGGACGTGGTCATTCCCACGATCCTCGAGCACACGAGCTGATCGCGGGGCCAGCCGCTCAATCGTCCCGCCGGTAGATCGACATCACCACGCCGCCCTCGGTTGAGCCGCTGCGCACCAACCTCAACCGACCGGGCACAGCCCCGTCTGCGAACAGGCGCTTGCCGCCTCCGACCACGA
>DAOUHS010000199.1:0-13769 GCA_034428415.1 Dehalococcoidia bacterium | reverse complement strand
AATACCTGCAGACGATCGAAACCGCCTGGAGAGAAGTCTGGCCGGAGGTCAAGGGGAGTTGACTCGCTTCAGCGATGAGTCGTCGCTCCAGCACAACGCACGAGCACGCAACATCGACATCAGATAATGCTGAGCGTTATCGCAGCGTAGACCCGATCGATGCAACGCCGACCGCACTGCTCCGACGTGATCGCTGCTGCCGACTAACGAATGCTCTGCTCCCTCCAACGACAACGACAACAGGAACCGCATGCTGAGCAGCAACGCCATCCGATACCGCTCAGCCCGCTCCTCATCTCCCGCCCGCTGCGCAATTGAGAGCGCACTGGCAATCCCTTCGCTGTAGGCCGCCGTGCCGATTCCCGGCGTGTTCTGGAACGCGCCGACCCAAAGCGGATTGTCGCAATCCTCACCGTGTTGCTCCTCGAGTGCCCAGTCGGCCATTTCGTAGGCGTAGTCCTTTGAGAAGTCGTCCTCGACCAGGGCGTGCCATTGGTCGCAGGCCTGGATCATCCAGGTCGTGAACGAGAGGTCGCGTTCCTCCTCGTCTTGCCAGCGGGATTGATAATGCTTCAGCGATCGCTCGACCGCCGACCGCAGCCGAGGACGCTTGCGAATGCCGTAGAGCCTGGCCAAGGCCAAAACAATCTGTCCGGCATAGTAAGTCTCCGAGCCTTCGAGTTCCAATCCGCGCGCCGTCGTGCCGAAATGACCGTCGGTGGCCTGCACCGCCAGCAGTGAAGATGTGAGCTGGTCGATGGTTTCGCGGGGGATTCGCAGGGAGGATCCGAGCTCGGAGATCGCCAGCAAGAGCAGCGGCGGGGCGCCCAGCTTCGCTTCGCCGTACGTGTCTTCGAGGTAGAACAGGCGACCCGGGCCATCGCGTCGGAGATGACGTTCAAGGATCCCGCTGATTGCCCGCGCCGCGGCTTCGCCGATGTTGCGATCTCGGGTAAGGCGAGCCACCATCGCGATCGCCCAGGCACAGCCGCACTGTCTGACGAGCTGGTCGTACGGCGTCCAAGCGCCGTCTTTGCCGGAGCTTGGTGGGGCGTACTCATAAGCGAACAGGCCGTCGGGTCGTTGGTGTCGCAAGAGCCAGGCAGCGGCCTGGAGCGCCGAGCCCGAAACGCGGTCGGGCAACACTTCGGCCATGTCGACCACTCGGAATCCGCCAGACCGAGGAGCAATGCGTTCGCCCTCGCTTGGAGCGACGGTGCCCAAGGCCTCGACGGTGGTGAATACCTCGACCGATGTGCTCGAGGCGAGGCGGGCGCCGGGATGGCGCGCCTCTCGATTGAGTCGTTTGACCCAGGCAGGCGTTCGTCCCTCGGTGCGCAATGCGTCGAACGGCCAGCCCCGAGCGACCGAGTCGCCGTCGCGCAGAATCAGACCGTGATGTCCGGGCAGTGGTGTCTGGATGAGGCCGATCAGACCCTCAGGTGTACGACTTTCCCGTTGAGCCTCAACTTCGATGCTGAGTGCGTCGCCGGGCTGATCGCTTTCTTCACCGAGCTCCGTTTGCAACGCTGCGCCTGCCGCCTGTGCGGCGCTGAGGCGGTCCGCTGCTGATGCCTCAGCCTCGGCGACGAGGGTTCCTGATCGCCAGAGTCGGGCTCGCGCCGAGACATCGCCTGCAGATTCCTCGAGGGGCGCGCCGGCAAGTCCGGCGCGCGCCGCTGAAATGACGTTGGCGGGCTCCAAGTCGGTTGGCCCCACCTAGTACGCGCCCTGCTTCTCGAACAGGTCGCGGGGGTTGCCGACCAGCATCTGGTCGACCTGCGCCTGCGTCACGCCGCGCTCGAGCAGCGCGGGGACGACATCGTCGGAGATGTGGTTGAAATGCCAGTTCGGCTGGGCCTGGCGCATCGCGTCGATGTCGGGGATCCAGTCCAGGCAGCAGGACGCGTCGTGGGCCAGCAGCATGCGCTCCGTGTAGCCGTCGGCGGCCAGGTTGACGACCGTGTTGACGCGGTCGTCGAACGGCAAAATCTGGTCCAAGCCGAAGCGGTCGAGGCCGACGTAAGAGCCGCGATCCATCAGCGACTTGAGGTAGTCGGTGTCGGCGGTGTCGCCGACGTGGCCGATCACGATGCGCGAGAGGTCGCAGCCTTCGTCCTCGAAGATGTCCTGCTGCTTGGCGCCGAGCTCGGGTGGTCCATTGTGCGTGGCGATCGGCACGCCGGTCGCGCGATGCGCGCGAGCACCGGCGCGCAGACACTTCTCGTTGTACCTGTCGACGCCGCCGCCCTGTTCGTCGGAGGCAAGCTTGATGATGTTGGCCTTGACGCCGGTGCCGGCGATGCCTTCGGTAATGTCTCTGACGAACACCTCGGTCATCATCTCGGCTGGTCGTCCGCGCCAGTACATCGAGCGCAACCAGTAGATGCCGGTGCAGAGCACGACGTTGATCGAGGTCACCTGCGAAACCTTCTGCAGGAAGCCCATGTCGCGGCCCAGGTCGGCCGTCGAGAGATCGACGACCGTGCTCACTCCGCGTTGCTGGAGTGCGTTGAGCTTCTCGTCGGCCGAGGCGACGCAGCCCGCTTCGTCCCACAGTTCTGGCCAGTTCTCTGAAATCCCTGGCGAGCGGATCCCGATGTGCTCGTGGATCAGCGTGCGACCCAGCTCCGACGTGTCCACTTCTCCATGCAACGTGTTGATTGACGGCATCGGCCTGGTCCTTTCTCGAGACCCTTCCTAGAGGATGTGAAGTCCTGCGGGAATGCTAACGCTCGAACGGAGACGGCAGATACGCTGATTTCGTTCTCATTCATTTCTATCACGGGAGCTCCCATGGACGCCGAAGCCTCAGGACAGCTGATTGAGCAGGTCCGCGAACTGGCCCGCGGGCCGTTTCGGGAACGCGCCGCAGACGCCGACCGCGACGGTGAACTGGCGATCGATAACTTCAACGAACTCGCAGAGCTGGGTATTCCCGGGCTGTTGATCTCGGAGGCATTCGGCGGTCTTGAGGCCGATGGCGACACCTACATCCGCCTGATTGAGGAGATCGCCTACGGCGACGCGTCAACGGCAGTTGCACTGAACATGCACCTGCTGGTGACCGGCATCGCCACGGCCTTGCCGCCCTTTCCCCACCGGGACCAGATGCTCAAGGCCTGCGCCGAGGGCGCCTGGTGCTGCGCACCGGGCAGTATCCCTTCGCGCGAGCTCGACAACACCTCCACTGGTTTCATGGCGGTCGAGGACGGAACCGATCTCATCATCTCGGGGCGTGCCGGGTTCGCATCTGGCGCCGATGCGGCGCGGTTCGCCATGGTTGGCGCTTTGATTGAGCGTCCGGCTGAACCTGACCTGGTGATCGCATTGCCCGAGTTCAATCACGAAGCGATCACCAATCGAGCCAACTGGGAGGGCATGGGCCTGCGCTCAACGGCCTCGCACGACGTGGTGATCGAGGAGCTTCGACTTCCTCGGGCCGACTGCTTCGTCGTGCCGCTTTCGCTGCTGCGTATGGGCGAGCAGATGATCCCTCAACTCCTGTGGCAACGACGCGCCTTGCCCGGCCTGGGCATCTGTGCGATCTGGCTGGGCAATGCGCAAGCGATGTTCGACGAGACCGTCGAATACCTGCAGCAGCGTCGTGGCTACCTGGCCTCGGCCAACAGCCCGCTGGGCGGCACCAACGAGTTGCGTTCTCAGCAGGCCTGGGCGCAGATGGCGGTGGGTGAGATGGACAGCTGGCTCGCCTCGGGCCGAACGATGCTCTACCACGCGGTCAATGAAGTTGACACGGCCTACAGCGACCGCCAGTCATTCATTCGCATGCAGGTCCGGACCACGCATCATCTCCGCCGGATGGCCGAGGAGGTGGCGCAGATCAGCATCAAAACCACCGGCGCCCACGCCTACGTCAAGGGTCAACCGCTCGAGCGGCTTTACCGAGACCTCACCGGAGGCATCGTCATGGCCTGGAAGACCGATGAACTGCAGCACAGTCTCGGCCTGGCGGCGCTGGGTGAGGAGATCACGATCGTCGGCCCGGCCGGGACGTGAGCCAACGTGGTTCCTTCAGCCGATGAACTCAAACGGATTGAGCGTCGGCACATTGAGATGATCGAAGTCTCGCTCGTTGCGAGTCACGACGGTTAGCTCATGAACCACTGCAGTCGAAGCGATCATGGCATCGAACGTCAGGTCTGCGGACTGACCGTGCATCAATCGAGCCCACTCCCTGGCGGCGGCGCCGTCGAACGGAAGCACCTCGAATTCCTCCAGTACCGCTTCAGCAAGCCACGACTCAATCGAGCTCGCTCGAACAGGATCGCGACTGCGTAGATTCTCGACGCCCTTTTGAATCTCGCCAACCGTCACTGCGCTGACTCGTAGCTCGCCACTGCGTGTCGAGCCCAGCCAGGCGAGCACTGCCGGGTGGGGTCGGCGCCGACGTGTCTCCGACACGACATTGGTGTCGACGAGGTACATCAGTCGTCGTCGAAGTCGGTCGCCGCACGCAACCGAACGCCCCGGCGAGAGGGAATCGGGATATCGCCGCGCGCATCCTCGGCGAGCAACCACGCCTTGATGTCCTTGTATCTTGGCCTGCGCAGCCTTCGCCATTCCGCGATGGGCACGACGACCGCCGTTTCGACGCCGCGCCGGGTGACCACCTGCGGGCCTTCCACTTCGCAGCGATCGAGCAGCGCGCTGAACTGGGCCTTCGCTTCTTGAACCTTCCAGGTCTTTGCCAAGATGCACCTCCACGTCCACGCTGACGGTATCTGTCTAGTCATCAGACTAGTCACTACGGGCTTTGATGTCAACCGTTCTCTTCCGAGTCCCTCAGTTCCCTCCGAGACTTCGCCGCCGACCAGGCCATCAAGACTGACGTCGACAGCAGGCACACCGCGATCAGCGCCACAGCGTAGATGGTTTGCTGCTCGATCTTGAACCAAGCCGTGGCTGTCGCTCGGGCCTCCACGAAGCCACTATAGGCGCGGCCGGATTCGCCCGACCAGGCGCTGGTACCATACCGCCAAACCCCACCCACTCCGACAACTCACGGAAAGGACGCATATGGCTTCCCCTCTCAAGACTGAACTCTGCGACATGCTCGGCATTGAGATCCCCGTCATCCTGGCCGGGATGGGCGGCGCCGCCGGACCGACTCTGGCCGCAGCCGTCTCCGAGGCCGGCGGGCTCGGTGTGGTCGGCGCGACCGGGTACACGCCCGACGAACTGCACGGCATGATTGCCAAGGTTCGTTCGCTGACCGACAAGCCGTTCGGCGTTGACCTGTTGCTGCCCTCCTCGATCGCCGACTCCGGTAACCGCGAGGACCTTGAACTGGAGATCTCGGCCGAGCACCACCACTTCGTCGACCAGCTGAAGCAAGAATTTGAGATTCCCGACCCTTCCGCGCAGCTCGACCGACCGCCGCTGACGCAGGACTACTTCCGCCAGCAAGTGGAGGTCATCCTTGACGAACACGTGCCCGTCTTCGCCTCCGGTCTGGGCAGCCCGGGCTGGATGGTTGACGACGCGCACGCGCAAGGTATGAAGGTGATTGGCCTGGTCGGCAATACGCGCAACGCGCGTCGTGTCGCCGCGGCCAAAGTTGACGCCGTTGTCGCGCAGGGCACCGAAGCGGGCGGCCACACCGGACGCATCGGCACGCTCGCGCTGGTTCCGCAGGTCGCCGACGCCATCGCCCCGACCAAGACGATCGCCGCCGGCGGCATCATGGACGGCCGTGGCTTGCTTGCGGCCCTCGCACTTGGCGCCGAAGCGATCTGGTGTGGTACGGCGTTCCTCGGCACCTGGGAGGCGTACCAAGATTCTGAGGAGCGGGGCGAGACCGATGAATGGACGCGCAAGGTCCAGTGGGATAAGTTGCTCGCTGCCGTCGACGAGGACACCCGCATCGGTCGGATGTACTCGGGCAAGACGATGCGCCACATGTACAACTCCTGGACCGAGGCCTGGGAGCGACCCGAGGCGCCTCCGACCTTGCCGATGCCGTTGCAGGGGCTGCTGGTTGGGGAGGCCCTGCGCGGCGCCCGCGAGGCGCACATCGAAGAATTGATCGGCGGACCGGCGGGCAACGGCGCCGGCCTGATTAAGGCGATCCGGCCGGCCACCGAGGTTGTCAACCAGATGGTCGTCCAGGCCGAGGAGCTGATTGAGAAGTTCGGCTCGCCGGTCGGAGTCTAAGCACGATGAGCTCCCTCTCCGGGGAGCTGTCGCGAAGCGAGGGAGGGGGCTTCCTCCAAGCGGCCCTCGCCCCGCCTCCGGCGCACCTCCCGCAGAGGGGAGGTCGGAGCGGCAATGAAGATTTGCCCTGCCTGCCACCAGGAGACCTTCGACGGTCGCTACGCCTGCCACCGCTGCGGGGCCAATGTGGCCGAGCAACGGCCGATCGCGCTGCCCAGCCGCGACGCGGCCACGCTGGTCAGACCGATTCCATTCACCGATCATCAGGGCGACCTGATTCTCGACGTCGATGGCGCGACGTTCTTGCGTGAGGACGGGCGGCCATTGATTCACATCCCTGCGTCGTCGGTCGAACAGGTCAGGCCGTCGCGCGGGCGCGACCTGGTGATCAAGTGGATTCCGCCCAATCGCAAACGCGCGCGGCGCACACGGCTGCGGGTTCGCTGGGCGCCGCAGGCGGACCGCACATTGCGTACCGAGTGGATCGGCTCGCATTATGCGCTGCGCCGGCCCTACGGGCACCGCGTGCCGCGCAATCCCAATCGGCGCACCGGCCGCGACTTTACGGTCGTGCGCGACCGCTGGCTGTCGGCGCTGGAGATGCTGCTCAACGCTGACCGTTACGCGCTGGCTCGACGGTAGGTCCGCAGCCGTGCCGCGTCGCAACCGCAAGGGCCGCCGTCCGGGCCAGCGCCCGAGGAGATTCCACTCCACTCGGGAGTCGCGCCGCGAGCGGCGCGAGTTGGTCATCCTCGACGAACCACCCAAGCCTGCGCTGCCGAGGCAGTGCGGGAACTGCCTAGAGTGGCTCCCGCCGCGAGCCGACGCTCTCGGCGGCCGAGGCACCTGCGCTCACCCAGCCAGCGGCATCCTCGCGCCAGAGGCCAACACTCCCGGCTGCGATTTCTTCAACGCTCGGCGTTAGCCGATGCCGACGATGTGCATGCGGGCTGTCTCGCCGGCGATGTCGTCGACGTAGTAGAGCTTCGACTCTCCAACCTGGACGTAGGTGGGGACGACCATGCGGCTGGAGCGGTTGACCCTTGGCTCGACATCAAAGCTGGGGCGCGACTGGTCGGCGCTGGCCTGGTCGGGATCGAGCGCGTGAGGGTGGCCGCTCTCGGCGCACCAGCGGGCGAAGTCTCCGCCGAACTCGAACCATGCTCCACCTGAGGCCTCGGCAAACTCCTGCATGGCGCCGAGGACGTTCCAAAGGGCGGCCGGATTGAGGGACTTCGGTTCGATCCAGATCGCTACGTTGGGCAGGTGCTCGGCCGCAGCGTCGATCAGTTCGCTCGGCGCGGGCGGGTCGAGTTCGAACCAGCGCGGGGCCTCATTGTTGCGGTGTTGCGCAAGCTGGCGTTCCAGCTCGAGCGCGCGCAGGCGGGCGGCGCGGATCGCGTCGCCCCCGGGATGGGCGTCGCCCGGTTCGGGCGTTCTGATTGCCCGCTGCTCAGCGAGTTCGGCTTCGAGTTGCTCAATCCTGGCCGCCTGCTCGGGATCGGGGACGACGATCTCTTTGATGACCCGCTCCGGCTCGGACGGCGCGTCGGGAGGCGGCGGGGGTGGTGGAGGCTCGGCGCGCGAACGATCGGGCGTGGTCTGGCGGTCCAGCCACATCATCGCGGCGATGATGCCGGTGACAAATGCGATCAGTGTTTGCAGCAGCCTCACGACAGCCTCATCGGTCGACACCTCGCACGCCCTCCAGCCAGGTCAGGCATTTGGCGTACATCGCTTCGGTGATCAGTTCCCTGGAGAGCAGGTAGTTCAGTAGCCCCTGCAGGGTCAGCAGAGAATGCACATTGACGCCCTCGCGGCGCATCCGCTCGACCCCGCCCGCGCCGCGATCGATCAGTACGAACGCGTCGTGGACCATCAATCCGGCCGAGCGCAGCAGGTCGGCGGTTTCGGCTAGCGACCCGCCGCGGGTCATCAGGTCGTCGACCAGGATCACAGTCTGCCCGGGATAGTAGGCGCCTTCGATCTCCTCCGCGAGGTGGCGAATCTGGCTGGTCGGGTGGACGTAGATCATCGGGACGTTGCTGGAGAGCGAGAAGGCGGTGGCGGCGTGCAGACCACCCATGGGGACGCCGGCGATCAGCTCGAACGGGGCGATCGTGGGGCGCAGCATTCCGCCCAGCATGCGGGTTTCGTCGCTGAGCAGGTCGCCGATCCGGCGCAGGGCCCAGGGATGAGCAATCAGGCGTCGGACGTTGAGGTAGACCGGGGAGCCGAGGGTCGCGCCGAGATCGAAGTCGCCGAACATGATTCCACCGGAATCCCAGAGCGCGCGGGCTAACCAGAGGTTTCCCGGTTCGTCGCCCTGCGGCGTCCAGGCGGGCCGGCCGGAGTCCGACATCAGCCGCCCACCGAGTTGGGCAGCGGGCGGCCGGCAAGTCCGGCGCGCAGATTGGCGACGGCCATGTCTGCCATTTTGGCGCGGGTGGCCATAGAGGCGGAGCCGATGTGCGGCAGAACGACCACGTTGTTCATCGTCAGCAGCGGTGAATCCATCGAGAGCGGCTCGATTGCGGTCACGTCGAGTCCCGCACCGCCGATCTGGCCCGCTCGCAGCGCACTCACCAAGGCATCTTCATCGACGATCGGACCGCGCGCGGTGTTGACCAGGATTGCGTTGGGTTTCATCAACTCGAATGCTCGGGCATTGATCAGTTTGCGCGTGTCCTCGGTCAGCGCGATGCTGACGCAGACGAAATCGGCCTGGGAGAGCAGGTCGTCGAAGGGGGATTGTTCTGCGCCGACGGCCGCAGCTTCCTGGGGTCGCGGGGTGCGGTTCCAGCAGAGCACGCGCATGCCGAAGCCCCGGGCTCTGCGGGCGATAGCCTGACCGATGGCGCCGAATCCGACGATGCCGAGCGTCGAGCCGAAGACGTCGATGCCGGCCATCTGGGTCGGGGTCCAGGTCTTCCATTCGCCGTCCTTGACGTACTCAGCGGCCTCAACGACACGCCGTGCCGAGGAGAGGACTAATGCCCAGGCCATGTCGGCGGTGGTCTCGGTCAAGACGCCGGGCGTGTTGCCGACCGGGATCCCGCGCGCCGAGCAGGCGGCCACGTCGACGTTGTCGACGCCGACCGCCATCTGCGAAACGACCTTGAGCTGGTCGCCGGCGGCGTCGAGGACTTTGGTGTCGATCGTGTCGGTGATCAGGCAGACCAGCCCGTCGACGCCGACGACGTGCCGCAGCAATTCGTCCCGCGTCGGTGGGAAGTCGACCGGCCAGACGTCGAGAGCGAAGGCTGGGTCGTCGCGCAGCTCGGCAAATCCGTTGCCGGGTAGCACGCGAGTCACAAACACCCGATACGGCGCGGTCATCGACAGCCTCCCGCTACAGGGTCAAGATACTGGGAGTGAGAAGGAGTGACGATTGAGCGTTGTGCAAACCGGGAACGCCAGGCGTCTGCTCGCCCTATCGATGATGTTTGCGGTGTTGCTCGCCGCCGGCTGCGGCGGAGGCGAGCGGCTGACCGTTGAGGAGTATGCGGCGTTCTGTTCGGGAGGCATCGCCTCGGCGGCGCGGCTGATTGAGCCGGAGGACGTGACCTGGGGAGATCTGGTGGAGATTAGTGAACCGTCGATTGAGCGGTTGCGGGGAGTGGCGCCGCCGAGGGAGCTCGCGGACGTTCACCGGGCCAGTCTGAAGACGCTGGAGTTCGTCGTCGAGGTGGCAAAGGAGCGTCCTGCCGATGAGATCGCGAATCCGCTCAGCTTCGGCTTGAACGGGATTCGCATCGCTACGCAACTGCGGCGAGCGGTCGAGGATCTGCCGGGCGAGGTGCGTTGGACGCTGCGGGAGGCTGGGTGTCTGTAGCGGGAGATCAGGGGCTTCTGCCTCGTTGCGGCAGTCGGCGGGCGATCAGAACTCCGAACGGACCGAGGCCGAAACCCAGCAGGGCTCCGATTTGCGCCGGCCATCCGCGGCGCGAAGCGAAGGCCGCGCCGCCGACTCCACTGACCAGCCAGATGAGCAGCGATCCGCAGAGCAGCGCGGCGCTTGCGGCGGCGATCGCGAAGGCGAGGAGCAGGACGCCTGCGGCGGCCGCGAGCGGGATGTTGAAGATGCCCCAGACCAGGCGGCTCCACCACGGGGCGGGCGGCCGCCCCTGCGGGCGACTCCAGGACCAGGCCTCGGCGCGCCAGTCCTGGGTGCGTCCGCCGAACTCTTTGCTCCAGCGCGCGCCCTGCCGACGGCCCCATTCGGCCCAATCGGTGACGGAATCTGGTTCCAGAGGGCCTGCGTCGCGGTCGGGCATGCGCGATCCTATCTCTGGCCAGCCCGGCGCTGGACGACTTGGTCAATGCGCATTTGCCGCTGGTTGGGCTCGACGCCGGAAGCGAAGTTTGGCTTGTAGTCGGACTGCCGACCCTCGATCTGCGCCGTATGTTGGCGGTCGTGTCGGTAGAACGAACGCAGGTATTGCATCACGGTGAGTTCGCCGAATCCGGGCGTGATGGCAGTGTCGGAGAATTGGTCGAGCAGGAGCGAGCGAATGAAGTGGTTCGTTCTCTGGCGCTCTGCGATGAGTTCTTCCAACAGTTCGCGGACCGTATGGCCGGGCGCGTCTTCTATTGGAATGCCGACCGGAATGCCGCGGACATCGCTGACATCAGCGCCGCTCTCCGCCAGCGCGGCGCGGCACCAGGCGATGTACCCGCGTTCCATCTCCCAGAGATGGGCGAGTTGCTCTTTGGCTGTCCACTGTTCCTCGCCCACCGCATCGACCGGCACACGGTTGGCGTCGTCGCCGCGCAGACCTTCTGCGGCGGCGATCAGTTTGGCCCGCTCCAGCGCCATCTTCGAGATCAGCGCCTCGACATCGTCCTGGGTGTAGGTAGGAGTCGTCGTCATCGTAGTGATCCTCTCGGTCGCTCGCCCTACTCCTGCAGTGCCCACCGGATCTGGGCCAGGTGCAGGCGGTCGTGTTCGATGCTTCGCTGCACCAGTATCTCGACTGTGTAGAGCTCATGCTCCTCGTGCCGACCGCGACGCAACCAGTCCGCTTCGGCGATCCGCTCGAGCAACGCGCTGCTCGAGGCGCGCAAGGCGAAGAACGTGGCCACGGACGATTCGATCGGTCGGTCGTAATGCAGCGCGTCGGCGAACAGCTCTTCGTCGTAGGCCACGATCAGGGGCGACTGATGGGCGAGCATTTGCCGGAGCCTCATCGCGTCGCCGACCTCGACATCGGCCAGGTGATGGACGATCTGCCGCACGGACCAGTC
Organism: Dehalococcoidia bacterium; assembly: GCA_034428415.1. Lineage (GTDB taxonomy): Bacteria > Chloroflexota > Dehalococcoidia > Bin125 > Bin125 > Bin125. The sequence continues at coordinate 2,345 of DAOUHS010000199.1, read as the reverse complement.
GTTCGGGCTCTGGCGCGCTTCGAGTTCGGACTCGGGCAGTTCTTCGAGCACGACCTCAATCTCGTACGTCGCCTCGAGGTAATCGGCAAGCAAGGCCGGGCGCTCAGTCATCGGCGGCGGCCTAGCAGGTGCCAGTCAAGGCGTAGCGAATCTGCTCGATGTGCTCCTCGATGTGGCGTGTGTTGGCCGTAAGCCAATCCTCGGCGCTGACCGATCTCGCGACCGGGACGGGTCGAGGTTGCGTCCACTCATCCTCTGTGAGCGCGGAGAGGATGGAGGAGGCCGATTCAGATAGCGCTTCGACAGTATTCAACGCGGGCGTGATCGGGCGCTTGTCGTTGCGCAGCCGCTTTTGCATGAGGTCGCCATCGATCGGCCACATTTCGACCTCGATGTCGAGCAGCATCATGCGCAGCCGCAGCGCGCCCATGATCGCCACATCCGACAGGTGGTGGACATTCTCGCGCGCCGTCCAGCCGGGCTCGGGCGGCGCGCCGTCGAGCTGGGCGATTGAGGCGCCGGCGACGGAGTCCCTCAACAGCTTCGGCGCGGATCGATAGCGGGCGAAGAGCTCGGCGCGGTCCTCAGGCTTCACGAGAGCCGACCTTTGACCAATCCCGCCAGTCGGCGCACCTCGTCATCGTCCAAGGCGCCGGTCGGTTCGGAGTCGCCGCGCACGACCGCCAGGATGTCGGCCGAGGCCCAGCGCAGCTCCAGCATCCGCTGGACGGTCGAACCGTCTTCCGCCCGCGTCCACTGACGAGCGAGGATGCCGCCCTGCTCGCCTGCGTCCTCGACCTGTACCGAATCGTCGCCGGCGTCCAGTACGGGGTCCATTGTCAAGGCTTCGGCTGCCTGCTCGGCTGACTCGTACCTGGTCAACTCGACCTCGACTCGTCGGTGGGCGCGATTGCGAAAGATCGTCTGCGCGAGCAACCAATCCATGAACTCGCCCAATGAGCGCGGATCGCGGAAGCTCTCGCGATAACCGATCACGCGTCCGGAGTCGTCCAGCTGCGTGATCGTCGCCTCGGGATTGTCGGTCGCGAGCGCGATCTCTTCGGAGGTCACCGCCTCGGCGGCCTGAGGGGCCAGGCCGCGCGGCAGTTCGTCGCCGCGAAGTCCGGCGGCTCGTAGCTCGAGGACGCCCGATGCGCGCAACGATCGACGCCGCTGGGCGGCGCGAATCAGGGCCTGCAGGATCGGCACGCCGACGACCAGCAGGATGATGATGATGCCGACGATCAGCCCGGTAGACATGGGGTCAGCCTATCGCAGGCGCTCGCCGACGCTTCGCGCCAGTTCTATCATCTGCCGCTCCCACTCCCTGCTCGGTTCCTTGCTTGCCGTGCGGAGCAGGGCAGTGGCCGAGCCTCGGCGCAGATGCAATTCGAGCATGGACTGAACGACCTGGCCTTCCCGCCGTTCGGTCCAATCGAAGACTTGCATGTCCTCGTCGACTGCGGTGCGACGGCGCATGCGTTGTCCGTCGGCCATGACCCTGCTCGGGGCGGAGGCCATGGCCTCGATCGCCGCCTCGTCATTCAGGTAGCGCCGCAGTTCCAGCAGCAGCTGGATGTCAGCGCGGCGGCGGAACCGGCGCCTCCGTTGGAGGCTTTGCTGCACTGATACGACCATTGGACCTGACGGGTCGAGCGGCGTCCATGATCGCCAGATCTCCGACATGCCGTAGGGCATGTCGCTAGTTCGAATCAGGGCGCGGGCGAGGTTGCGGTCGGTCGGATTGGCGCTGACCTGCGCGATTCGCCGCGCTCGACCGATGCGTGCATCGGCGATTTCTTGAGTTGAAGGGGGATCGTAGGCGCTGATCTTCAAGAAGGCGGTTGCCGTCTTCCAAGCAATCTCGAACAATCCTCGCAGTAGACGACGCATGGGTTACCTGCCGAGCAGGGCCTCCATTGAGGCTGCAACGTCAGAGAGGTCGTCCAGGATTACGTCCGCGTCGTCGAGGTCGCCCGGTTGGGCGTAGCCGGTCTTGACGGCTACGACCCTTGCGCCGATTGCGTGGCCGGCCTCGACATCGTGAGCGGTGTCACCGATCACGACCGCGTCGGCGGCGTCATTGGCGTGTTGACGCAGTCGTTGCAGACCGGCTGCGAGCAACTCGGTGCGGTCGGGATGATCGTCGCCGAAGCCGCCGTCGAGGAAATAGTCCCAGATGCCGAAGGGCGCGAGCTTCGCCTCGGCGGCGCGGCGGAAGTTGCCGGTGCCGAGGCCGAGCGTCACGTCCTCGTTGAGCAACGCCTCCAGAAGCGCCTCGACTCCCGGACAGAGCCTCGCGTTTCGTTCCTTGACCGTGTCGGTCAGATTGGGCACGTAGTGAT
>DAOUHS010000198.1:0-28263 GCA_034428415.1 Dehalococcoidia bacterium | reverse complement strand
GGTCTGGGCCTGCTGATGTCGATGCACGGCGATCCCAAGCCCGGAGCCTTCGTCGAGGACACGGCCGTCCCACCGGAGCGGCTGCCTGAGTTCGTCGCGCGATTCGATGCTGCCGTCCGAGCCAAGGGCTTGCGCGCCGGCTACTACGGTCACGCCGCTGCTGGATGTCTGCACATCAGACCGGTAGTCAACGTGAAGGATCCGGTGGGCCTCGACCAGACCGAGGCGCTGGCATCGGAGGTCGCCGATCTGGTCGTCGAGTTCGGTGGATCTCTTTCCGGCGAGCACGGCGACGGCATCGTGCGCGGCGCATTCATGGAGAAGATGTATGGTCCGCGCCTGGTCGACGCCTTCCGTGAGGCCAAGCAGATCTTCGACCCCGAGGGCTTGCTGAACCCGGGCAAGATCATCGACACACCACCCTTCCGCGACAACTTGCGCCTCAGTCCAGAAACGATCAACCACGAGCCGCACGGCTGGCTGGACTTCTCCTCGGAGGGCGGGTTGGCCCGAGCCGTCGAGATGTGCAACGGCCAGGGCGCCTGCCGTAAGTTCGACGGCGGCATGTGCCCTTCGTACATGGTCACCCAGGACGAGGAGCACTCGACTCGTGGTCGCGCCAATCTCCTGCGCCAGGTGCTCAACGGCGCGATGCCACTCGAAGAGCTGTCCGGCGATCGCCTGCACGACGCCCTCGACCTCTGCGTTGAGTGCAAGGCCTGCAAGGCTGAATGTCCGTCGGGCGTCGACCTGGCCAAGATCAAGTACGAGGTGCTCGCGCATCGACACCAGTCGCGGGGTGTGCCGATCCGCGATCGGGCCTTCGCCAACATCGCAACCTTGCTGCGGCTCGGCTCAATCGCCCCGAGGCTGGCAAACCTCGCAGCCTCGACACCTGTTGCAAGGATGGCGCAGAGCCGGCTGGGAGTGCAGCCCCAGCGACCGATGCCGGCCCTCGCGAATGAGACGTTCGACCAATGGTTCAAGGGTCGCGCGAGTAAGACTCAAACCAGAGGCGAAGTCGTCCTGTTCGACGACACGTTCACCAACTTCGTCCATCCGGAGGTCGGCATTGCCGCGACGCGGATCATCGAGGCGCTCGGCTACCAGGTGGTCCGGGTCGAGAATCGCGCGTGTTGTGGACGGCCATCGATCTCAAAGGGCCTGCTCGACGATGCTCGTGAACTGGCCCGGCGCAACGTCTCAGCTTTGGTGGACTATGCGGCATCCGGCACGCCGATCGTCGGCACAGAACCGTCTTGTCTGTTGACGCTACGCGACGAGTATCCGCTGCTCCTCGGTGGTGAGGCGGCTGCCACCGTTGCTTCGCAGGCATTGCTCTTGGACGAGTGGCTGGCGTCGGAGCTGGCGCAGGAAGACGTTGCCGAGATCTTCGACGGCGAGCACGGCGCGTTGATGCTGCATACGCACTGTCATCAGAAGGCGCTGGCCGGACTTGAGCAGACCCTGGATGTGCTGAGACGGGCAGGGTACGAGCCCCATGCCATCGACAGTGGTTGCTGCGGGATGGCGGGCTCATTCGGGTTCGAGGCGGAGCACTATGAGATCTCGCGCAAGATGGGGGAGTACAAGCTGTTTCCCGCCTTGCGCGAGGCGCGAGGCACGCCCGTGGCGATCACGGGAGTCTCTTGCCGGCAGCAGATCGGACACTTCACGGACGCCGAGCCGCGCCACGTCGTCGAGTATCTGGGGGATGCGTTGAGGTAGTCGGACGAGCGCTGGTGCCGAGGGGCAGAGTCGAACTGCCGACACCACGATTTTCAGTCGTGTGCTCTACCAACTGAGCTACCTCGGCGCGATAGCTGGATCAGCATACACTCAGGCCGACCGATCCGGCGTGGCGAATTCAGGGCAGCGACATGCTCTCGACAGTCGGCATGACGGTTCGGCGGACGTTCTCGAAGACCTCTTCGATCGTACCGCGCGCATCGACCACGTCCCAGTCATAGCGGTCGGCCATCAGGGACATTTCGCGCAACTGCTCACGTTGGTGCTGCATGAAGCCGTCGTAGATGCTGCGGTCGTGGAGGTAGTCGCCGCCCGATTCCCAGAAGTCGAAACCGCGCTCGAGGATGCGCAGGACCAGGTCCTCGGCGTCGATGTCGAGGTAGATCACCTGATCGGGGATCATGGCGAAGCCGTAGATCTGCTCCAACCATTGGCGCGCGGCGCCGCGGACGACGGCGCGGGCCATGAGGGAGAAGATGTAGCGGTCGGCCAGCACGACCATGCCCGCCTGCAGGGCGGGGAGCATGATCCGCTCGAAGCGGTCCCAGAAGTCGGTGGCGTAGAAGAGGTTCAGGGTGATCGGGTCGAGCGTGTGGCCTTCCTTGGCTTGGTCGATGCCCGGTCCGACGAGCGGGGAGCGGCGCAATCCGCTGTCGACGACACCCCAACCGCCGGCTTCGAGGTAGTCCTTGAGGATCGAGATGATCGTCGAACGACCGACGCCGTCGGTACCTTCGATCGCGATCAGCCGGCCGGGCAGCGAGTCCTGTTCGATGCCAGGCGGCGGCTCTCCGTAGAACTTGACCTCGGTCACAGACCACCGCCGGCGGCGAGGGCCACGTATCCAGTGTGGAAGTGTGACGGCACGTCGGAGATGTCGCGGCGCGGCATGCCTTCCAGCAAGGGCTCTACCAGTTCGCGCACCTGCACCTGTTGAGTGACGAGGGACTGGTGAGCGTCGACGCGGGTGATGTCGTACTCGTCGCAGAGCGCTTCGTACTCCTGCAGGATGCGACCTTGGAAGAGGCGGAACGATTCGCTGACATCCTCGGAGAGGCCGAGGTCCATGCCGGCTTCGTAGAATTTGATCTCGGCGCGCGCTGCGCCGATCCGGCGGATCGATTCTTCCAGCGAGACGTGGAAGTAGAGGGCGAGGTCGGGCGGTGGGGCGAAGGAGTAGAGGTCGCGGACCCACTTGCGGTTGACGCCCCGGGCGGCGTCGCGGGCGAAGGCGGTGTAGACGTAGCGGTCGGCGAGGACGATGACGCCGGCCTGGAGGGCGGGCAGGATCTGTTCGTGGGTGCGGCTGGCGAAGTCGGCGGCGTGGATCAGGCTGAACGACATCGGGGTGAGGAGTTGCTTGCGCTTGCCGCGCTTGGTGGTGTCGCGGACGATCGGTGAGGAGTTCCATTCGGTGAAGACGGTGACGAAGCCCTCGCTGCGGAGCCACTTGTGGAGGAGATCGAGTTGGGTGCTCTTGCCCGATCCGTCGATGCCCTCGACGACGATCAGGCGGCCGGGCAGATCCATGAATTCGTCGGAGATGAACACCGTCGGTTCCTTTCGAGGCGCTCGTTGGCGCACAGGCTTGGCCGGAGGCCTCGGATTCAGGCTAACGAATCGGGGCAGGGCGTTAGGCTGGGGATTCCGGGGCCGTAGCTCAGTTGGGAGAGCGCCGCCCTTGCACGGCGGAGGTCAGGGGTTCGAATCCCCTCGGCTCCACCAATCCCCGGCGGAGGGGGGTCGAGGCGATGAACGATGCGGCAGCCGCCAATGAGCCAGATCAGCGGCCCGGCAGGATTGGCTGGCAGGACCTGACGGTTGAGAACGCGGAGCAGGTCAGGGACTTTTACACCGAGGTCACCGGCTGGAAATCGCAGCCGCTGGACATGGGCGGCTACGACGACTACGTGATGCTCACGCCTGACGGCGAGGCCGGGATCGCCGGGGTCTGCCATGCGCGCGGGGTGAATGCGAATATTCCTCCGCAGTGGATGGTTTACATCAACGTTGCGGACCTCGATTCCAGCGTGGCGAGGGTGCGGGCTCTGGGCGGTGAGATTGTGGATGGCCCGCGGGCGCTGGGGGAGGGTCGGTTCTGCGTGATCCGGGACCCGGCGGGCGCGGTCTGCGGGTTGATTGAGGCGTAGGGCTGTTCGGGACGAGCGAATTTCTGAGGGCTGAGCGCGGATCTCCTGCTTTGCGCTGGGTGTTGAGTTGATTTGCGTTCGGGCTTGTTCGGCTTTGTTCGGGAGTGTTCGGACGGGTTTGAGCGGCTGGGAATCGGGCCGTTGGAGTGGTTGGTGGAAAAAAAGATCTTTCGGCGGTTGCCGGAAAAAACGCTCCAGGCCGCGTAAAATACTGGGTTTCGTGATTTTGAGGTGGTTGGAAGTGGTTGGGTTTGGTCGATTTTGGAAGGCCATGGTTGACCGTTTCGTGGCGCATGATGAGGACCTCCGCGGATGTGCGCCTCCGATTGTATGCGGACTGATGTTCTGCCGCTGGGCAGGTGTGTCGGGGGTTACGGTTGGGTCGGTCCTGGAGGGCATTCCCGGGGTCAGGATGACCCGGCTCTGAGTAGGGCGGTGAAGCCAGCCTGTTCGAAGTCTCGATCGTAGGCAAGGGCTTCGGTGATGCCTTGCTCTTCCATGACGATGAAGCTGGCGCAGTCGGTGAGGCTCCAACTCTGATCGGCGCGGTTGGCGAACCGTTCTGCGGCGGCGTTGAACTGTTCCGTGGTCTGCGGAACGATCTCCACTCTCTCGTTCGCCTGGAGCTCGGCCAGCATTGCGCTGACCTTTCGGCGATTACCGATTCCTGCGCCCGACACGTGGCCAAACACCTCCACCAAGACCATTTCAGTGGTGATGATCAGTGACGGCTGTAGCCGCTGGGTTACGAGATGCGCGTGTTGGTTCAGGTCATCCTGTTCGTCGACTAGCGCGATCCAGTAGCCGGCGTCGGCGAAGACTACGCGCATCAGTCCCGGTGTTCCTCTTCTTTGGGATGCCCGTAGAGGTAGTGCTTGTAGTTTCTGGCGCCGTCGGTCGGCATAGGATCCCGGGTCTCCGGCGGGTACTTGCGATGCAGTCTCGCGAACATCTCGAGCACGGATACAGGTTGCGCGGCGGACTCTTCGGAGACGGTGAGCATGACCTCGCAGCCGTCCTTCAGGTCGAGCGGCTCCAGGGGTTCGAGCTTGCCGTTGGTGTAGCGGGCTCGGACTTGGGTTGGCATGGTTGGCTCCTGAAGGTCAGATTAGCGGGGTGGGCCACTGGGATGGCGAGGGCGACGCTGGAGTTGATTCCCGACCTGGTGAATCAGACGTTGGGTCGGTTGGCGGAAAAAAAGATCTTTCGGCGGTTGCCGGAAAAAACGCGCCAGGCCGCGTAACACACTGGGTTTCGTGATTTTGAGGTGGTTGGAAGTGGTCGGGTTTGGTCGATTTTGGAAAGCCATGGTTGACCGTTTCTTGGCGCAGGACGAGGACCTTTGCCGTTGTGCGCCTCCGATTGTATGCGGACTGATGTTCTGGCGCTGGGCTGGTGTGTCGGGGTTGATAGTTGGGCGTAGACTGGGGTTGCGAGCCGGGATCCCTGGAGGTCGTTGTGGGTGAGATTGTCGTTGAGATTGAGCTGGAGAATGCGGAGGACCGGTCGGACGCTCGGCGGGGGCGGATCGACGAGGCGTCGGTGCGGCGGGAGCGGGTGGAGGCGGTGGCGGACGCGGGCGCGGTGATGTTGGCGCTGCCTGAGGATGTGGTGGAGGGACTGGGACTGCCAACGCTGCGGACGCTGACGAGCACGTTCGCGGATGGGCGACGCGGACAGTTGCCGGTGGCTGGGCCGGTGTCGATTCAGATCGGGGATCGGCGGATGTTGACGGAGTGCATCGTGGCGCCGGAGGGGGCGGAGGCGCTGGTCGGCCAGGTGGTGATGGAGACGCTGGATCTGATACCCGACCCGGTGAATCAAACGCTGGGACCGAGGCCGGAGTCGCCGGATCGGCCGTTGTTGCGGGTGTGAGGTCGGGTAGGCAGGCTTTGGGGCGGGTGAATCGGAAGAAATCTCGGGGTTTGCGGGCGGATCTATTGCTGTGGGCTGGGTTTTGGGTCCCCAGGTGTTCAGATTTGTCCAGATCTCGCTCGATTCTGGCAGGATTCGGCTGCGTTTGTTCGGACAAGTCTTGTTGGTTCAGATTTTCTGGGAGGGTGCGTTGGGGTTGTTGGTTGGCCATGTTGGGCGCTCCGCTTTCGGGCTGTTTTGTGATTGTATGCGGACTGATGTTCTGTGTGGTCGTTGGTGTGTCGAAGGTGACGGTTGGGTTCGCCATCGACCTGAATCTGCGTACCCTTTTGCTCGTCTCAACGATCTTCTCGCAAATGGAGCGCGCGAGGAAGTAGGTCGATTGCTTTGGGTATGCGAAGATTCGGTACCTAGGTTGTGAGCAGTGACTTGTGTTGCGGCCTAACAGAGGGCATTCGCCTCCATTGGGTCAGGTGAGGCGATCGGCGAGGACACCAGTGGTAGAATGCTGATCGCGCCTAGGCAATGCGCCGCTTCATTCGCGCCAATATGATGGGTGTCACACATGGCTACTAACGACCAGATAGTTCTACAGCAGCTAATCGCGGAAAATCCCCCCGGGCCTGCTGGTGATTTGGATTCTGACGAAGCGTTCGAGCTTTTTGTGGCGAACTTGGTCCTAAAGGACTTCGGCGTCGACGAAGACGCCGTCGCCAGTGGAGTTGTAGACGGAGATGACGATGGCGGTATGGACGCGATTTACCTCTTCGTCAACGGTGAGCTCGTAGATGAATCGAACGAGGACATAAGTCTGAGGAAGGACATAAATCTAGAACTCTTTGTGATCCAAGCGTCAACCCATCATGGCTTCAGAGAGACTGTGCTCAACAGCCTCATTATCAGTAATAGAGAACTTCTGAATCTCTCGCTGGACGATAACGACGTGGAACAAGCGTACAATGACCGAGTGCTTGAGGCGATGGGGCAGTTCAGGCGAGTCTATCGGCAAGTAGCCAGCAGGTTTCCTTCTCTCACTATCAGCTACTTCTATGCCTCTCCGACCGATACCCCCAATGCAAAGGTGTTGAGAAAAGCGGGTGAATTGGAAGCCGTAGTCGTTGAGCACTTCTCGAACGCAGAGTGCACTGTGAGTTTCTTGGGAGCTCGTGAACTTGTATCGCGGGCGCAGCGTCTACCGAGGCGGAGCTACTCCCTTCAAGTAGCCGAGAATCCCATTTCGTCCGGCCAGGGTGTCGGCTTCGTTTGTTTGGTCAACTTGCGGCAGTTTTTTGAGTTTATTGCGGACCAGCAGGGAGATCTCCAGGTTCAGCTCTTTGAAGCGAATGTGCGCGACTATCAGGGGTCTACGGGAGTCAACGATGACATCCGAAATGCGTTGTCCCAGTCGACAGGTGAAGACTTTTGGTGGTTGAACAATGGAGTGTCTATTTTAGCGTCCCATGCTTCTTATGGTGGCAAGGCGCTTACAATACAAGATCCAGAGATTGTGAACGGCTTGCAGACATCCAGAGAGATCTATGACTTCTTGAAACAAAATGATGCAAGTGCAGAAGACAGAACTGTCTTGGTCAGGGTGATTGTGCCGATTGACGATGGAAGCAGAGATCGGATCATCAAGGCCACGAACTGGCAGAACCCTATGCCGCTGGCGTCATTGAGGGCAACAGAAGCGATCCATCATGATATTGAGGTCTTTTTTCGAGGGAAGGGCTTGTTCTACGACAGGAGGAAGGGGTACTACAAGAATCAGGGCAAACGTTCCCGTGATATTGTTAGCATATCTTACGTTGGTCAGGCCGTCATGTCCATTATACTGAGGAGGCCTGACACAGCACGCGCGAGGCCTTCGTCCTTGTTGAAAGACGATAACGACTATGTTGCTGTGTTTGATCCTGATTACCCGATTGATGTGTACTACGTATGTGCTGAGGCGGTCCGGCGTGTCGAGCGATGGTTTAGAACTCCTCAGTCCGTAGTAGAGAGAAAGGATTGGACAAACTTGCGATTTTACGTTGCGTTGCATGCGATGGCCGCGCTGGTCGAAGTGCGCAACCCGGGAGCTGTTGGACGGCTGAGCGTGGAAGAGTTGACTGCGGATGTGATCGGGGAGAGTTCGGAGCGGGTTCTGTATGAATATGCGGTATTGGGAGGGACTGACAAGGTGGCGAAGGGTACGGCACTTCGTGAAGCAGTCATTTCGCTGATCGATGAGGTTGGGGAGAAGCAGGGGCTGTGAGTCGCGCAATCGGGAGTGATCCAAGTTGCATAGAGGAGTCTGTGAGAGTGTGGTAGTGTGCGGGTGAGCTGGTGATTGGAGCGCGGTGGCCCCACCCGTTCCCATCCCGAACACGGAAGTGAAACGCCGCAGCGCCGACGATACTGGGGGGGCAACCCCTTGCGGAAAATAGGCCATCGCCAGCTCGCTCTTGTGCATCGGCCGTCCGGCGCCTCGTCGAGGTGTCGGGCGGTTTTTCGTTGTGGCTACGGGGGAGCTGTGTGAGCCCCTCTGCCTACGGCGTCTCGCCCCGCGGAGCGTGGGGAGAAACGAGAGTCGACGAACCTGGCCGGGAGCGACGCTGTGGTACGATTCGTCAAACCCCAGAAAGGAGCCGGGGCGGGCCCTTGCGCTTGCCGTGATTGTTGTCCGCCCCAACTCACCAACCCTTGACCACACCCAGCACCGATATCGATCCGAACGCCCCAGCGCCCCCCACCGCAGCGGAAGTGGGGGCATCCGAACCGACCACCATGGACGAACTCCTGGCCGAACCCGGTCGGGAGCCGCTGAACCCCAGACGCGGCGACATTGTCGAAGGCATTGTCGTGCATTGGTCGGGTTCGGCGTTGATCGTCGATGTGGGGGCGAAATCGGAGGGCGTCGTCCACTATGAGGAGATGCGCTCGCTGACCGACCAGGAGCGCGAGGCGCTGAAGACCGGCGATGCGGTGCACGTGTTCGTGACGGACTCGGAGTCGGAGGGCGGCTCGCTGGAGCTGTCGATCGACCGGGCGCGGGGCGAGCAGGGCTGGCACGAGTTGCAGCGCCGGTACGACGAGGCGGAGGTCTTCGACGCGCGGGTGACGGGCTCGAACAAGGGCGGTTTGCTGGTCAACGTGGAGGGCGTGAACGCGTTCGTGCCGCTGTCGCAGATCGTGGAGATCACGGGCGACCGCGAGCAGGCGATCGCGCAGCTGACGGAGTACGAGGGCCGGTCGCTGCGGTTCAAGGTGATTGAGATTAACCGTCGGCGGAACCGGGTGATTCTTTCGGAGCGCGCGGCCGTCCAGGAATGGCGGGCGGAGCAGAAGGAACGCCTGCTGGAAGAGCTGCAGGAAGGCGAGATTCGCTCGGGCCGGATTACGAGCATCCGCTCGTTCGGGGTGTTCGTCGACCTGGGCGGTGCGGACGGCCTGGCGCATCTGTCGGAGCTGAGCTGGGAGCGGGACGTGGATCCGGAGGCGATGTTCACGATCGGCCAAACGATCGACGTGTACATCACGAAGATCGACAAGGAATCGAAGAAGATCGGCCTTTCGGTGCGGCGCGCGTCGCCGGAGCAGTGGGACGAAGTCGTGGCCAAGTTCGAGGTGGGCGAAATCGTGCCGTCGGTGGTGACCAAGCTGGTCACGTTCGGCGCATTTGCGCGGCTTGAAGGTCCGGTCGAGGGTCTGGTTCATGTTTCGGAGTTGGCCGACCGGCGGATCACGCATCCGCGCGAGGTCGTGCTGGAGAACGATGTGATCCCGGCGAAGATCGTGCGGATTGAGCGCGATCGGCATCGACTGGGTCTGTCGTTGCGGCAGGCGCGCAGCGACGCCGAGCGACAGGGTTGGGTGTTCAATCAGGAAGGCAACGTGCTGCGTGTGCCGGACGAGGTTGCGGAGCAGTTCGGGATCACGCAGGAGCCGATGCCCGAGGCGCCGCCCGAGCCGGAGCCGGCGGAGGAAGCGTCGGGCTTGGCCGAGGAGCAGCCGCCCGAGGATGCGCCGGAGCCGGTGCGCGCCGTGTCCGCGATGCAGGAAGCGCTTGAGCGCGCCGGCGTCACGGAGCAGGATTTCGGCAGCGATCGGTAAGCTGAGCCCCGTCGAACATCGGTATCGACATTTCGTGGATGCAGCAAAGATTACGACTCACGGGTCCTACCCAGACCGGCGTTGGCTGGGGATGGCTCTGATAAGCTGAGATTGTCCGGCGAGCGGCTGTGCGACAGCCGGATCGTGCATTGGAGGCTGCCATGGCAGACCGGTTTGACAAGTTCACGGAACGCGCTCGCCGCGTCCTGACGCTCGCGCAGGAAGAAGCCCAGCGCTTCAACCACAACTACATCGGTACCGAGCACTTGCTGCTCGGTCTGGTGCGCGAGGGCGACGGCGTGGCGGCGAAGGTGCTCTCCAATCTGGGCGTTGAACTGGGCAAGGTACGTTCCGCGGTTGAGTTCATCATTGGACGAGGCGACCGCGCGGTTCTGGGTGAAATCGGTCTGACTCCGCGAGCGAAGAAGGTGATCGAGCTGGCGGTTGACGAGGCGCGGCGGCTGAACCATCACTACATCGGGACCGAGCACTTGCTGCTGGGACTGGTGCGCGAGGGCGAAGGGATCGCGGCGGGCGTGCTGGAATCGCTGGGCGTCAATCTGGAGCGGGTGCGGGCCGAGACGACGCGGATTCTTTCGCAGAGCGGTCCGGCCACTGCCGGCGCGGGCGCGGGCTCGAGCAGCAGTTCCGGATCGCGATCGGCGACGCGCACGCCGACGATCGACCAACTCGGCTTCGATCTGACCGCTGCGGCTCGCGCGGGCACGCTCGACCCGGTGATTGGGCGCTCGAAGGAGATTCAGCGGGTCGTACAGATTCTCTCTCGCCGGACGAAGAACAACCCCGTCCTGATTGGCGAGCCGGGGGTCGGCAAGACGGCCGTCGTCGAAGGTCTTGCGCAGCACATCGCGTCGGGCGACGTGCCGGAGACATTGCAGGGCAAGCGCTTGCTGACGCTCGACATCGGCTCGCTGGTCGCGGGCACCAAGTACCGCGGCGAGTTTGAGGAGCGGCTGAAGAAGGTTGTGGAGGAGATCAAGGGCGCGGGTAACTGCGTGCTGTTCATCGACGAATTGCACATGCTCGTCGGCGCCGGCGCAGCGGAAGGCGCGGTCGACGCGGCCAACATCCTCAAGCCGTCGCTGGCTCGGGGTGAGCTGCAGACGATCGGCGCGACGACGCTGGATGACTATCGCAAGCACATCGAACGCGACGCCGCGCTTGAGCGGCGTTTTCAGCCGATTGTTCTGGAAGAACCCTCGGTCGAGGAGACCGTCGAGATTCTGCGCGGGATCAAGGATCGCTACGAGGAGCATCACAAGCTGGTGATCACGGACGAGGCGCTGGTCGCGGCGGCGGAGATGTCGTCGCGTTACATCTCCGACCGAGCGCTGCCGGACAAGGCGATCGACCTGATCGACGAGTCGGCCTCGCGGGTGCGGATTCGGCGCTCGTACACGCCGCCGTCGCTCAAGGAAGCGACCGTGGGGCTCGAGGGCATCCGCAAGGAGAAGGAACAGGCGATCAACCAGCAGCAGTACGAGTACGCGGCCGATTTGCGGGATCGCGAGCTGAAGCTGACGCAACGCATCTCCGAGCTCGAAGAAGACCTCGACCAGCAGCGCGAGCGCGACTCATCGGATGTTCTCGCCGAGGACATCGCCGAGGTCGTTTCGATGTGGACCGGTATCCCGCTGGTGCAGATCGCGACCGAGGAGTCCGAGCGGCTGCTGCGCATGGAAGAGGATCTGCACGAGCGGATCGTCGGCCAGGAAGAGCCGATCGTCGCGCTGGCCAAGGCCGTGCGGCGCGCCCGCGCGGGGCTCAAAGACCCGCGCCGGCCGATCGGCGTGTTCATGTTCCTGGGACCGACCGGGGTCGGCAAGACCGAACTGGCCAGAGCGCTGGCCGACTTCATGTTCGGCTCGGACGACAACATGGTGCGGCTGGACATGTCGGAGTTCATGGAGCGGCACACGGTCGCGCGTCTCGTCGGCGCGCCTCCTGGATACGTCGGTTACGACGATGGGGGACAGCTGACCGACACCGTGCGGCGCAAGTCGTACTGCCTGATCCTGCTGGACGAGATCGAGAAGGCGCACCCGGAAGTCTTCAACATGCTGCTCCAGGTCTTCGACGACGGTCACCTGACGGACGCCAAGGGCCGGCGCGTGGACTTCCGCAACACGATCATCATCATGACCTCGAACGTCGGCTCGGACCTGATCCGGCGCGAATCGGCGATCGGCTTCTCGACCGTGAACGACGAGGATGCTTCCGAGAAGCAGCGCTACGAGAAGATGAAGGACAAGGTCCTTCAGGAGATGAAGCGCGTCTTCCGGCCTGAGTTCCTCAACCGCGTCGACACGACGTTGGTCTTCCACCCGCTGAGTCGGGCGCATATCCGCGAGATCGTGGACATGATGCTCAAGGAGGTCGATTCTCGGATCAAGGAGAAGGAAGTCCTGCTCGACGTCACTGAAGGGGCCCGTGATTGGCTCGGGGAGAAGGGTTACGACCCGATCTTCGGCGCCAGACCGTTGCGCCGCGTGATTCAGGAGCGGCTCGAAGACTCGCTGTCTGAGGCGCTTCTGAGGGGCGACTTCCAGGCCGGCGACACGATTCGTGTTGACCTCTCAAAGGAGCTCAACGAAAACGGCGTCGAGGAAGACATGCTGCACTACGAGCGCATCGAAGGTCTTTCGCGCGCCGAAGAGATCGCCGCCGAGGTCGAAGCCGCGGCCGAAAGCGAAGGCGAATCGGGCGAGGAGGAGGAAGAGGGCGAAGCAGTCGCCACTTCCTAGTCCGCATTCCCTCTGGGATCAAACGAGCGCCCCTCAGAAATGAGGGGCGCTTTCAGATGTTCCTGTCATTCGCTCGCCGGGCGTTGGACCAGGACCCAGCCGTTGCCGTCGGGGTCGTGGAAGAGGGCCTGGGTTCCCCAGATCTGCTCGGTGGGCGGCTCTGAGAACTCGACGCCTTTGGCGGACCAGTCTTCGTAGGTGGCCTGGATGTCGTCGGTCCAGAGGACGTAGCCGTTGGTTGAGCCCGGTTGTGCGCCGTCGGGGTCGAACGCTCCGAAGGTTGCCAGGACGAACTGCACTTCGTCCTCGGGCAGTTTGACGGTAATCCAGCGGAGCTCCGGCCCCATCGGGTCATCCATGATCTTCTCCATGCCCAGCATCTCGGTGTACCACCTGAGCGCGGCCTGCTGGTCGGAAACCTGGATGGGGACGATGGACAGATGAACGGACATGATGCACGCCTCTCGAACGGAACCAAGGACGGTCAAGGTGTGGGGCCGCGGCGGGCGTCGTCTTGCCAGGCAAGGACGCTTTGCAGCAGGCCCAAGCCGAAGAAGAATACCAACAACGAGGAATTGCCGGTGCTGATGAAGGGCAGGGGAATACCGGTTACGGGAATCAGACGGATGTTGATCGCAACGTTGATGAAGACCTGGATGGCGATGATTGTGATCAGTCCGACCGCGAGCAGCTGGCCGAGCGGCTCACCGGCCTGGTTGACCACTCTCAACATGCGGAATAGGAGCAGCAAGAACAGCGCAAAGAGCGCCATCGCGCCGACGAAGCCGAGTTCCTCGCTGAGCACACTGAAGATGAAGTCGGTTGTCTGAATGCGGACGAAGTCGAGCTGGGTCTGGGTGCCTTCGGTGAGGCCCTGTCCCCAGATGCCACCTGATCCGACCGAGGTCTCGGCCTGGATCACGTTGAACCCGGCGCCCTGTGGGTCGGACTCGGGATCGAGGAAGGCGCGAATGCGGTCGCGCTGGTAGTCCTGGACGCCGGCGGCGAGGCCGACGGGAATCAAGCAGACGCCAATCGCAGCGAGTGTCGCGTAGTGACGAATGCGGGCGCCCGCGAACAGCGTCATGACCAGCCAGAGCGCCATGAACACGGCCGCCGAACCGGCGTCGGGCTCGATGAAGACGAGCGCGGCCGGCAAGAACGCGATCCCGAGAGAGAGCAAGAAGATTCGGAATTCCTGCAGCCGATCACGGTAGTCTGTGAGGAATTTTCCAAGCCCGATGATCGTCATCAGCTTGCCGATTTCGGAGGCCTGGACAACAGTGAAGCCGAGGTCGAACCAGCGCCGGGAACCGAACTCGTCCGAACCCAGGAAGAGCACGGCGACGAGCACGATGATGCCGAAACCGTATGCCGGCCAGCCGAGGGCATCGATGAGGCGATAGTCGACTCGGGTCAGGGCCACCATGACCAGCGCGCCGACGAGGGCGAAGATGATGTGTCGTTGCACGGCCGAGGAGAGGATCACGCCTTCGGCGCCGCGCGGCAATGACGCCGAGTAGATGACCAGCGCGCCGTAGCCGGCCAGTGCGAGCGCCGCGATCAGGATCAGCGGATCGAAGTAACGCCAGGAGTGGCCAAGCATCAGCGCGACCTCTCCCGAATTGCTTCGTACAGCCGCAGGTCCTCTTCCTCAGTCAGAGCCACTCTGGCATAGGGGGGCGGAATGGCCGTCGCGAGCGCACCGCTGGTCTCGGCCCAGGCGCGAAGGATCTCGCCCGCCGCTCCTGCCGCTAGGTATCCGGCGGAGAACTCGAAGAAGACCACGACCGCAACTTCGGGGCTGTCGAACGGAGCGAAGGCGATGAACCAGCCGTGCGTCGGACCTTCCTCCTCGCCCGAGACCGCGGTGCCGGTCTGGTTGAACTCGGCGGTTCCGGTCTTGCCACCGACCAGCATCTCCGGCATGACCACCAGCGCGTCATGGCAGGTACCGGCCAGCGTGCAAAGCGCCATGCCCTCACGAACGATGCGAAGAATCTCCGGGTCGACATCGATCTGGTTGCGAATGACGGGCTGCCAGGGTTGCACGACGTTGCCGTTGCTATCGATCAGTTCGCGCACGACGCGCGGTTCATAGATGGTGCCGCCGTTGGCGATCGCCGCGGTGGCGACAGCCATCTGCAACACGGTGACGGTGGTGAAGCCCTGGCCGATCGCCATGTTGTAGGTGTCGCCGGCTCGCCACTCTTCGCCGAACGCTTCCAGCTTCTGCTCCGCCGAGGTGATGATTCCCGCAGCTTCGCCGACGAGATCGACGCCGGTCGGAGTGTCGAAGCCCATTTCGCGGGCCCACCTGGCGAGCGCCTGGTTGCCTGCGCCCTCGAATTCAACGTCTCCGGCGACGATGCCTTGATCGGACAGCTGATCGAGCCGTTCCTGCTCGGCCGGATGGCGAGGCGGGTTCTCGGGATTGCGGTAGGGATCGCCGCCCGCGACGTAGTAGAAGAAGACGTTGGACGACTCGGCTAGTGCGGTGCGAATGTTGTAGACGCCCTGGGTTGTGTCGCCGAACCGATAGATGATGCCGGGCGAGAGCTCGTTGTGCACTTCCAGCAGGCCCGGGGAATAGATTTTCGTTTCCGGCGTGATCGCTCCTTCGGCCAGCCCGGCGACGGCCGTGACGACCTTGAAGATCGAGCCGGGCGGGAACTGGGCCTGGATCGCCTGGTTGGTCAGCGGCTGGCCGGGGTCTTCCAGCAGGGCCCGATATTCGCGCGTCGTGATCTCCTGGTAGATGTTGACGTCGTAGTTGGGCACCGAGACCATGGCCAACACCTGCCCGGAGTGAATGTCGAGCACGACGGAGGCGGCAGACAACGAGGCGCCCAGATGCTTGAGCAGGATCTCCTCGATCCGTCGCTGCAGCTCGATGTCGATGGTCAGAACGGCGCTCAGTCCCGGAGTGGGCGGACGAGTGTCGAGCGTGCGGAGGACGTTGCCGACGGCATCGACTTCGACCAGTTGGCGTCCGGGGCTGCCTCGGAGTTGGCGTTCATAGGCGGCTTCGACGCCGGCTCGTCCGATCTGATCGCTGTAGAGGTAACGAGAGTCGGTGAGGTCTTCGTACTCTTCGCCCGTGATCTTGCCCGTGTAGCCCAGAATGTGCCCGAGCAGGCGGCCGTGCTCGTAACGGCGGATTGCCACGGTCTCGACCTGAACGCCCGGAAGCGACGATCGACGCGAGTTCACGTCGATTACCTGAGCCGGCGTCGGATCTTCCGCGATGAGTAAGGGCAAGAACGGGTCGTTGGAGTACTTGCGCTCCCAGATCCGCTGCTCCAAGTCCCATGCCCGGAGATCGAACGTCGCCGCCAGTTCTGCGGCAACCTGCGGCACCTCCTGGTCGGGAACGTCGGCAGAGATCAGGATGACCTGGTAGGCGGCGGCGTTTTCGGCGAGCAGGTTGCCGTCGCGGTCGTAGATCAACCCCCGAGCTGGAGCGATGTCGATGGTCCTGACCCGGTTGCTGACAGCGCGGGCGACAAACTCGTCGTGGCGCAGGACTTGCAGGCGGACGAGTTGAACGATCAGGATGCCGAACAACAAGAGGATGAAGCCGCCCAGGATCCATACCTTGGCGCGCACCGGGAACCCTTCGCCGCGCTCCTGTTGCTGGGAGTACTCGTGTGCGACGCCTTGGGACTGACCCTTTCGCGGTCGCCGTTGCATTAGTAGCCGGCCGTTCTCGACGGCGCCGGCGGCGATGCCGGGCGGGATGTGGGAATGCGCACTAACCAGTAGACGACCGCGCCGAGGATCATGTTCCCGAGCAGCCCACCCAACATCACGGTCCGCAGAGCGGCCAGCCAGTTGACCCCGGCTGTGGTCAGCTCAACGGTGATCGCGTGAACTATGAAGTGCAGGACCGAGGCAATCGCGATCAGCACGATCGTCGCGGCCCATTCGAGCGCGAGCGGAGACGCTCCATGTGAGTCGTGCCAGAGTTGTCTGGTCAGCGCAGCGAAGCCGATCGGCGCCAGGGCGGCGACCGACTCGGCCATCCCCTGGAAGGCGAGCAAGCCAAGCCCGATCCCGGCCAGCGGGATCATGACCAGCGTCTCGACCGGCGGACGGACCATGGCCCAGCAGCAGAGCACCACAAGGACGACCTGGGGACCGACGCCGAAGATGGGGAAGGATGGTCCGGCGGACGTTTGAAAGACGACGAGGGCAAACAGCCCCAGGAGCAAGAGCGGCCAGCGGATTGCATTCATGCTCAGCCCCCGCCGCTGTCCGTTCCTTCGGTGTCAAGGATTCGAAGGTCGGGAGGTGGGATCGTGAGCTGCACGAGGACCTGTTCCAGCTGATCGAGTGGCGCGATAGGCGCAAGCACGACGTGTCGGAACGCGTCCTGAACCGTTCCCTGGGCGGCCGAGACGCGCCCAACCGGTATTCCCTGGGGCAGTTGGCCGTCGAGTCCGGAGGTGACGAAGATGTGACCAAGTTCAACTTCGGATGTCCATGGAATGCGAACTTCGAGATTGCCCAGCGTGTCGCCGGTTGCAACGACTTCGCTGCGCGACGGCTGGTGCAAGACGCGCACGGCGCTGTCCGGATCGGTGATCAGCCGGACAAAGGCCGTGCGCGGTCGAACGTCGATGATCTGGCCGATCAGTGTGCCGCCGGCGGCCAGGACCGGAAGTCCGGCGCGCAACCCGTCATTGGAGCCGCGGTCGATGCCGATGATCGTGCGCAAGCCCGTCAGATCTCTGATTGAGACATTGGCCACGATCGTGACTGCATTGGTTTCGGCCTGGACTTCGAGTAGCGCCTGGCGCGCAGTGACCTGCTTCTGCTCCTCGCGCAATCTTGCATTTTCTGCTTCGAGTTGCTCAATTCGCGAGCGCAGCGCGCGGTTCTCGGTGTTCAGTCGGTCGAAGTCGTCGAGGTCGTTGAGCAAGGTCGAGATTGGCTCCGCGGCCTGGCGGAAGGCTCGTTGGACAGGATTGAGCGCCGTAGCGGCAGTGTCCTCGATGGTCGCCGCCCACCCGACCAGGCCCAGGACGGTGAGCAGGGCGACGAGCGCAACGATGGCCATGATCCATCGCGTTCGCGCGCCCAAGAATCGAACGAGTGCGCCGATCAGAGGCACGTCAACCTGCCAATCGTCTGTCTCCGCTTCAGCGGCGTCCGGCCAGGACCTGACCATCCGCGGCGGCCAGCGCGCGAGTCTCCGTCAGTGCCTCGGTGCAGCCTCGAACCACGCAGGTCAAGGGCGAGTCGGCCTTGTACACCGGGAACTTCGTCTCTTGCGACATGCGCCGGTCGAGTCCCGGCAGATAGGCGCCACCCCCGGCCAGGGCGATCCCCTGTTGCATGATGTCGGGGATCAGCTCGGCGGGGGTGATCTCCATCGTCCTGAGCACCGCCTCCATGATCGAGGACACCGCACTGGAGATCGCGTCGCGCAGTTCGACAGTGGTCACCGAAACGCTCTTCGGCATGGAGGTCGAAAGGTCGCGACCGCTGAGAACCACGTCGTGCTCTTCTCCCAATGGAAATGCTGATGCGCCGGCGATTTTGATTTTCTCAGCAGATGCATCGCCGATCTGGATGTTGTGCACCTGCCTGGCATAGGTAATGATCGCTTGGTCGATCTCGTCGCCGGCGACGCGGGTCGATGTGCTGACGACCATCCCGCCCATCGAACAGACGGCCACTTCGGTCGTGCCGCCGCCAATGTCGACCACGATGCTGCCGGTCGCCTCGAAGATCGGCAAACCGGCGCCGATCGCGGCGGCCATCGGTTCTTCGATCAGGTGGACCTCGCGGGCTCCGGCCGAGCGGGTCGCTTCGAAGATGGCGCGCTTTTCCACTTCCGTTGCGCCGCCAGGGATGCCGACCATCACGCGCGGCCGGCCGATGCCGATCCCGCTGCGCCGCAGCGCGTCGTGGATGAAGTGATTGAGCATCCTTGAAGTGACGTCGAAGTCGGAGATCACGCCGTCGCGCAGCGGTCGGATGGCGACGATGTGCGCCGGTGTGCGACCAACCATGGTCTTGGCTTGTTTGCCGATCGCGAGGACGGAGTTGTCAATACGATTGATCGCCACGACTGACGGCTCGTTGACCACGATCCCGCGACCGCGCACCGAGACGAGGGTGTTGGCGGTACCGAGATCGACACCCACGTCGGGTGAGAACCGTCGGGCCAACCAGCCAAAGGGAGACCAGACCATCGGGACTCCTCATGTTGCGGCAACGTGTATGCCGAACGATAGGGGGCGCTCGTCGACGATACGCACAGGCGGCCGCGCCGAGGCGACATAGCTCAGCGTAGCCGTTAACCGTTCGATATCTGTACCAGCAGAACGTCAACTGGCCGTGGATGGTTCCGCTTCCGTCAACCAGTTAGAGACCAGGGACGGGTTGTCCAGCGCGTCGATCAAGCGATCCTCGTCCCAGATCGGCAGTCCCAACGACTCGGCCTTGGTCCGTTTCGATCCGGCCGCCTCGCCGGCGAACAATGCCGTGGTGTTCTTGCTGACGGAGGAGCCCACGGCCGCACCGAGCGACTTGAGCTGCGCCTCGGCCTCTGGGCGGGTCATCGCGCCGAACCGCCCGGTCAAGACGAATCGCAGCCCTTCCAACGGCGTCTCCAGCGGCTCCTCCTCGCTCCGCTGGGCCTCATCGGTCACACCGGCGGCCTGCAGTCGATGCAGCAGCGCCCAGTTGTTGCCGTCCAGGGCCCAATCGACGATGCTCTCGGCGATGATCGGCCCGACCCCGTCCACAGCGGCCAAGTCCTCGGCCGGCGCCAACAAGATCGAATCGAGTGAGCCGAACTCTTCTGCCAGCAGCGAGGCGTTCTCACCGCCGATGTGGCGGATGCCCAGTCCAACTAGCAGATAGGCCAGACCTCGGGACTTCGAGCGCTCGATCGCGGCAGCCAGATTGCGGAGCCGGTCCCCCACCTCATGGACATCCTCGCCCTTGCGCCGTTTGACCTGGCCAAGCCCGGGCACTCTTGCCAGCTCCTCCAGCCGATCCGGGATCGTGTAGATGTCGGCCGCGTCCTGGATGACGCGTTCGCGCAGCAGGAGGCGAATCATCTTTTCGCCAAGGCCGCGGATATCCATTGCGCCTCTCGCTGCGAAGTGTTCGATCGCTCGCTGGACAATCGCGGGACAGAGCCGGTTGTCGCAGTAGAAGTCGGCGTCGCCGCCTTGCCGTGAGACATTGCCACCGCACCAGGCGCCCTCGCAGACGTCGGTGATTCCTTGGTCGCCGCCGCAGTGTTCGTTAGTGCATCTGACTTCGCCGCAGGTGGTGCCCGGACAGATGGAGGGCATCTCCCATTCGGCCGAGTCTTCGGGACGCCTTTCCAGCACGGGTCGGACGACCTGCGGGATCACTTCGCCAGCGCGACGGATGATGACGGTGTCGCCCTCGCGGATGTCCTTGCGCCGGATGTCGTCGAGGTTGTGCAGCGTCGCGTTGGTCACCTGGACGCCGCCGACGCGCACGGGCCGTAAGCGGGCGTAGGGATTGATGCTGCCTGTGCGGCCGACGTTGACGAGGATCTGCTCGACGACGGTCGATGCCTCCTGCGGCGGGAACTTCCAGGCGACCGCCCAACGCGGCTCACGTCCGACGATGCCCAGGTCGGCCTGCAGGCCGAGGTCGTCAACCTTGACGACGACGCCGTCCATTTCGAATGCCTGCGAGTCGCGACGCTGAGTCCATCGCTCGCAGGCGGCAAGGGCACCATCGATACTGTCGTGGTGCGCCGCTTCAGGCGTGGTGGGGAAGCCGAACTCGGAGAGCCAGGCGAGCGTTTCCCAATGCGTGTCGGGCGTCGCGGCATCGTCGCACCATCCGAGTTGGTAGATGCCGATGCTGAGCGGCCGCGTGGCCGTGACCGACGCGTCCTTCTGGCGGACCGAGCCAGCAGCGGCGTTGCGCGGGTTGGCGTAGAGCGTGAGCGCTGCGCGGCCTGCTTCGCTTCGGCGATCGTTTTCGGCGGCGATGTTGGCATTCATCGCCTCAAAGCCGGCCTTGGGCATGTAGACCTCGCCGCGGACCTCGAAGCGGGGCGGCGGATTGCCCGACAGGTCATTGGGTACGGCCTCGATCGCGCGCAGGTTGGCGGTCACGTCCTCGCCAGCGCGGCCGTCGCCGCGAGTCGCGGCCTGAACGAGGCGCCCGCGCTCGTAGACCAGTGCGATCGCGAGGCCGTCGATCTTAGGCTCGGTGACGTAGGTCCATTCCTCGCGGTCGAGCAGGTCAACGGCGCGTTGTCGCCAGGCGAGCAGTTCTTCGGCGTTGAACGCGTTACCCAGCGAGAGCATGCGCAGCCGGTGCTCGACGACAGCGAACGTCCGACCCGGCGGTGCGCCAACGGTCTGGGTCGGACTGTCGGCAGACGCGTGCTCAGGAAACGCCGTCTCGAGTTGCTTGAGTTCGGCGAAGAGTTCGTCGTACTCGGCGTCCGAAACTTCCGGCGAATCGAGCGCATGATAGAGATGATTGTGGCGCAGGATTTCGGCGCGTAGCAGCTCGACGCGGTCGCGCGCAGCGATGATTTCGGTGTCGCTGACTGATGATTGTGTTGACATCGAGTTCACTATAGGAACGAAGTAGGCGGCAATCCTACTGATACGCTCGGCCTGTGAGCGATCCCCTGCTGGCCGATCTTGACGTAATCATTCTGGACTACGGCGCAGGCAACCTGCGGTCCGTCGTGCGTGCGGTCGAACGCGTCGGCGCGAAGCCTGAGGTGGCCTCGGTGCCGGCGGCGCTTGACGAAGCGGATGTGGTCATCCTGCCCGGCGTGGGCGCGGCGGCGGACACCATGTACAACCTGCGTGATCGGCAACTGGTCGAACCCATCCACGAGTACATCGCTGCCGATCGGCCGTTTCTCGGCGTCTGCATGGGTCTACAGGCTCTGATGACGGTCTCCCTGGAGGGCGGCGAGCATCCTTGCCTGGACGTGCTCGAAGGCCGAGTCGTGCGGCTGCCTGAGGGTCGAAAGATCCCACACATGGGCTGGAATCGAGTGGAGCAACGTCGCCCGACCCCGCTGTTCGACGGTATCCCGGATGGCGCGCACTTCTACTTCGTCCACTCCTACTACTGCGATATGGCCGACCCGGAGGATGTGGTGGCCGTCGCCGATTACGGCGCAGACGTGACGGCCGTCGTCGAACGCGGCCGGCTGGCGGCGACGCAATTCCACCCCGAGAAGAGCGGGGCCTACGGCCTCCGCATCTATCGCAATTTCCTGCGCGAACACGTCAGCGCATGACTGCCTCCCCGCCAAACATGATCGATGTCCTGCCGGCGATCGACATTCGCGGCGGCCGCTGCGTGCGGTTGGTCCAGGGCGATTACGAACGCGAAATGGTGTTTGACGACGATCCCACTGCGCCGGCGCAGCGTTGGATCGATGAGGGCGCCGAGATGCTCCATGTGATCGATCTCGACGGGGCGCGAGAAGGTCGGGCCGCGAACGCCGAGTTCGTCGAACGGATCGCGGCGCTGGGCAAGCCGCTGCAGGTCGGCGGCGGGATTCGCAAGCTGGACACCGTCCAGCGCTACCTGGATGCCGGCGTCGCGCGTATCATCGTCGGCACGGCTGCGGTGACCGACCGCGACTTCCTCCGACATGCGCTCGACATCTGCGGTGCAGCACTGACCGTTTCGGTCGATGCCAAGGGCGGCCGCGTTGCGCTGAACGGGTGGACCGAGGCATCGGGGCTTCCTGCCGTGGCCCTGATCCCGCAACTTGAGGATTTGGGCGTGCGACGTTTCATCTACACGGACATCGACTCTGACGGCATGCTCGGCGGTCACAACGAAGACGAGTTCGCCCGCGTCGCGGGTTCGGCGCGCTGTCCAGTTATCGCCGCCGGCGGAATCGCGCATCCGATGCAGATACGCCGTCTAGCTGCGAACGGCGCGGCGGGCGTCGTGCTCGGACGAGCGCTGTACGACGGACGGCTGAAGCTGGCCGATGCCTTTGAGGCGGCCGCGGCGGGCAGCCGCGAGCGGACCTGCTGAGAAGATGCTGGCACGATGCTGACCAAGCGAATCATCGCCTGTTTCGACGTTGACAACGGCCGCGTGGTCAAGGGCATTTCGTTCGTCGAGTTGCGCGACGCGGGCGATCCGGTCGAACTGGCAGCGCTGTACGACCATGAGGGCATCGACGAGCTGGTCTTCCTCGACATCACCGCCTCGCACGAGGATCGCAACACGGTCGTCGACATGGTCCGGCGCACTGCCGACCGCGTTTTCATCCCGTTCACCGTTGGCGGCGGTCTGCGCTCCGACGATGACATGCGGCTGATGCTGGAGTCCGGCGCTGACAAGGTCACGATCAATACCGCGGCCGTGGAACGTCCCGAGCTGATCTCCGAGGGCGCGCGCCGCTTCGGCTCGCAGTGCATCGTCGTCGCGATCGACGCGCGCACCGAATCCGATCGCTCGATGCAGGTCTACACGCACGGCGGTCGCCGACCGACCGGAATCGACGCGGTCCAGTGGGCCCGGGAAGTGGTCGAACGGGGTGCGGGGGAGATCATGCTTACCTCGATGAACACCGACGGCCACCAGGACGGCTATGACCTTCCGCTGACCCGCGCCGTCTCGGAAGCAGTGGGCGTGCCGGTGATCGCTTCCGGCGGTGCCGGCAACGCTCAACACATGATCGAAGCAATCACAGTGGGCAATGCTGACGCCGTGCTGGCCGCCTCGATCTTCCACTTCGGCACCCACCCGATCATGGATGTCAAGCGGCGGATGCAAGCCGCCGGCATCCCCATGCGAATGGAACACGCGGACTATGACGAGGTCCTCTGAATCCTCCGGGTTCGCCGTACCCGAACTCAAGTACGGCGCCGACGGGTTGATCCCCGCCATTGTCCAGGATGATGAGACGCTCGAAATCCTGATGCTGGGCCATATGAACGCCCAGTCGCTGCGGATGACGCTGGACAAGCGGCTGGTCACGTTCTGGAGCCGCAGTCGACAGGAGTTCTGGACCAAGGGAGAGACCAGCGGCAACGTGCTGGAGTTGGTCAATATCCGTAAGGACTGCGACGTTGATGCGCTGCTCGTCCGCGCCGTCCCACATGGACCGACCTGTCACACAGGCAATCGGTCTTGTTTCTATCGGGACCTCGGCGAAGACTGAACGCCCGTCGCTCGGGCGAACGGCGGACTCAGGAGACGGTTAGGTCGCTGTCGTCTAGCGCGGAGCGGGTCTAGTTTTCGTCTTCTTCGATGCCATAGCGGCGGCGGAAGCGTTCGACCCGACCGGCAGTGTCAACGATGCGCTGCTCTCCGGTGAAGAACGGATGGCAGGTCGAACAGATCTCGATCCGGATGTCCGGCTTCGTTGCGCGGGTCTGCCAGGAGTTACCGCAGCCGCAGGTGATCGTCGCGTCGACGTACTCTGGGTGAATCTCAGCCTTCATGCCCCCACCGCCTCGAGCTCGGCCGGAATGACCGAGACCTTCTTGCGCCGTCCACGGGCATGGGGCGAGAACTTGACCGTGCCGTCCGTGAGTGCGAACAACGTGTGGTCACGGCCGACGCCGACGTGGTCACCCGCGTGAATCCGGGTACCGCGCTGCCGCACGATGATCCCGCCGGTTCGCACAACCTCGCCGTCGAACAGTTTCACGCCCAGTCGCTTGGAGTTGCTGTCGCGGCCGTTGCGCGACGAGCCAACGCCTTTCTTGTGAGCCATCGCGCTCCTCTATTCCTCGGACTCTTCGCCGCCTGTTGATTCGTCCGCTGGATCGGCGACGGTGTCGGATTCGGCTTCCTCGATAGCTTCCACAGGTTCCTCTGCTTCATCGGCCGCAGATTCCAACAGATCTTCCCTGACCGGGGCGGTCCAGGTCTGGTCGCCCAACGAGACCTCGTTGACGAGCACTGCGGTGTGAAGCTGTCGGTGACCGCGCAAGCGGCGATAGCGGGTCTTGTTCTTGTATTTGAAGACGTTGATCTTGCGGCCGCGGCCCTGCTCCAGGATCTCACCGCTGACGCTGGCCGACTCCACGATTGGCGCGCCGACGGCGACCTCGCCACCGCCGCTGACCAGCAGCACCTCGTCGAACCTGATCGCGTCGCCGGCGTCTCCGTCGAGCCGTTCCAGCCTGACTCGCTGGCCGGGCGCGACCCGGTACTGCTTGCCGCCGCTGCGAATCACAGCGTAGACCTCGGACGAATCAGTGCTCATTGTCGTCTCGCATCGATCTCGCGATGATCATCGGGGAGATCGGTTCGTTTTTCCTAGAGTGTCCAGCCTATCGAGCGCATGACAGGCGTCAAGCGACCAGCCGACACAACACGCTGTACCTCGATCGCAGAACACGGCCGATACCTCAGTCGAGCGAGCTGCTGTTCTGGTTGCCGCCCCAGGCGAGTCCCGGCTTGGGCGGCATCAGCGGTTCGCGCTCTTCTTCCGAGGTCGTGCCGCTGGGCGGCGCGGGCGGCGTCGGATCGGGAGCCGGCGGTGGCGGCGTCGGTTGCGGGATCGCGTCGCCCGGCTGCCAGGCGAGAATCGCGCGCAGGTCGTCGCCCTCGAGCGTCTCAACCTCCATCAGGCGCGTCGCGAGCAGGTCGAGCTGTTCGCGGTTGCGGCGCAGGATGGTCCGCGCCCGGTCGCGCGCCCGGTCGATGATCTCGCGCAACTCCTCGTCGATCTGCTCGGCGACCATCTCCGAGTAGTCGCGCTGCTCGGAGATGTCGCGGCCGAGGAAGACCATCGACTCTTTCTTGCCGAAGGTGCGAGCGCCGAGCCGCTCAGACATGCCCCACTGGGTGATCATCGCCCGCGCGATTTGGGTGACCTTGCTTAGGTCGTCGTGAGCACCGGTCGTCATTTCGCCGAACACGATCTCTTCGGCGGCGTGTCCTCCGAGCGCAGAGGACATGAATCCCTCGTAATAGGTCTTGCCGGCGAGTCGGTGCTCCGACTCGGGCAAGTAACGCGTGTAGCCGCCGGCCATGCCGCGCGGCACGATCGTCACCTTGTGCACTGGATCGTGACCGGGAATATGAGACGCAACGAGCGCGTGTCCCGCCTCGTGGAAGGCGACGATCTCCTTCTCTCGCCCGACCAGCAGGCGCGATTTTCGCTCCGGACCGGCCATCACGCGGTCGACGGCTTCTTCGACTTCGGCCTGGGTGATGTGCTTCTTCTGTCGCCGGGCAGCGAGGATCGCCGCCTCGTTGAGCAGGTTGGCCAGTTCTGCGCCGGAGAAGCCGGGCGTTTCCTTGGCGATCGTATGCAGGTCGACCTCGTCGGCCAGTGGCTTGCCCCGCACGTGGACATCGAGGATCGCGACACGGCCCTTGACGTCGGGCGCGTCGAGCACGACTCGGCGGTCGAAGCGGCCCGGGCGCAGCAGCGCGGGGTCGAGGATGTCGGGCCGGTTGGTGGCGGCGACCACGATCACGTTGGTGTTGGTGTCGAAGCCGTCCATCTCGACCAGGATCTGGTTGAGGGTCTGCTCGCGCTCGTCGTGCGAACCGCCGACGCCGGCGCCGCGCTGGCGGCCGACGGCGTCGATCTCGTCGACGAAGACGATGCAGGGCGCGTTGCGCTTGGCCTGCTCAAACAGATCGCGTACCCGGCTCGCGCCCACGCCGACGAACATCTCGACGAACTCGGAGCCGGAAATCGAGAAGAAGGGCACGCCGGCCTCGCCGGCCACGGCGCGGGCGATCAGCGTCTTGCCGGTTCCGGGCGGGCCGACCAGCAGGCAGCCGCGTGGAATACGCGCGCCGAGCGAGGCGAAGCGCTCGGGGAACTTGAGGAACTCGACCACTTCTTGCAGTTCTTCCTTGGCCTCGTCTGCTCCGGCGACATCGTTGAAGGTGACCGAGGGTCGGTTGGCCGTAACCAGGCGCGCCTTGCTCTTACCGAACGACATCGCCTGCGAACCCTGTCCCTGTGCCTGGCGCAGGAAGAAGAAGATCAAACCGAAGATCAGAAGGAATGGCAGGAGATTGATGAACACGCCGGCGATGGTCGAGCCGAAGCCGCCGCCGCCACCGACCTCAACATCGGGGAAGCCTTGCCCACCGACATCGATCCCTTCCCGCGAGAGGAACTCGAAGAAATCAAAGCTGGTCTCGGGGACATTGGTCTCGTACGATTCCGAACCGTCGCGATAGTCAACCACCACTTTGTCTGACGAGACACGAATCGTTTCGATCGACCCGACATCGTTCTCGATCCGGCCAAGCAGCGATTCGGTACCGCCGGCCAGCGGGATCTCATTCGATCCGCCGCCGCGCGGGAAGACGGAGAACACGACGATAATCAGAACCACGAAGATCAGCAGATAGATCAGGAAACTGCGCTTGAATCGTGAGCCGCCCATCTTCTTCCCTCAATAGCGGCGTCAGGCCAGTGAACCGGCCCGGCCGTCGACAGGTCGAGACACTTCCGAGCATATCGCAACGCCGCACGGGCGATGCCCGCATAGCGTTAACTTCGCGCTCTTGGTATGGGCGTGGTTGGCGCTCGGGCGGCCTCAGATCGGTCGGGCAGTGTGCACGGCTCCAATGCCAGACTCCGAGCGTCAAGCACTCACTAGTCGTATCTCGAACGTCACCCTGAGCGACCACGCCAGAAGCTGTCCTGCAGCTAAGACAATTGGGCAATGGCTTGCCATTGCCTGCCGGCAGCGCCAGCCAGCCCATCCAGCATGAGCCCGAAGAGGCCTGTCCTCCGACGATCGCTTTGACGGTCGGATTCTAGGGCGCCGCGATGGTTCTGGCGCTCACCGTGCTCAACGTCGCGATCGCGTTTCGCGCTTCCGGGCTCGAAGACACCTGGCTGACCCGGGGCATCTTCGCCGCGACGCTTCCCCCGATGGCTAACGCCTCCTACAGCCTGCACTTGATCAACCTCACCCAGGTCGCCACTCGCCGTGTCGGAATCGGTGTGGCTGTCGTCATCCTGTTCATGACGTTCTTCTCCAAACTTGCGGCGATCCTGCTTACGATCCCCGGGCCCGTCGTGAGAGCCGTCCCGATGCTTGCCATGGCGATACTATTCGTCGGCGGATGGCAGACGATCCTGCGCGATGGACTGGATCCGCGGCGCATGGTCGTGTTGGCTCTGGCTAGCGCGCTGGGGCTGGGTCTGCATGAACATCCAATCATGACCGATCCGTTCGGCGACGATTTACGTGCACTGCTCGGCAACGGCGTCACGATCGGCGCGCTGGTCGCGATCGTCATGACACTCCTGCTGGTCGCGATGAGCCCCCGGCGCTGGCGGCTCGAGGCGGCGCTGGACATAGCTTCGCGGCAGGCGATCGATGAGTTTCTTTCTAGGCCCGCATCGAGGCTGAAATGGGACGATGCCTCCACGCTTCGGCTGCGCTAGGCGAGGGAGGAGACCCTGGCCACCTTTTGGTCTGGGACGACGATGAACAACCTCCTCCGAGCATCGTCGCTCGGCCTCAGCCGATGTTCGTCGAGTTGGAATTCGTCGCGACGACCCGGCAGGAGAACATCGAAGATCGACTCGCCCATCTGAGCGACGAGGCCCCGATTCCGACAGTGGATGATCTTTCGCTGCGGCTGCTGTGGTGCCACACGTCAGCCGTGCTTCACCAGAGGTTCCATGGCGT
>DAOUHS010000197.1:0-16257 GCA_034428415.1 Dehalococcoidia bacterium | reverse complement strand
CGGGATTGTCGTCGCTGATGCGTCTGAGTTCTTCGTCGCTGAGCGTTCCGAAGCGGCCGCCGAGTCGGATCAGACCAGGCAGAGGTGGTGCGTGGGGAGGAGCGGTGGTGGTCATGCCATCTCCAAGGGATGCCGCGATCGTAGCAAGCGGTGAATCGCTAGATGACGCCGTCCGCCGAGAGTTGCTGCAGCTCCTCGTCGCTGACTCCGAGGAGGCCGCCGTAGATTTCCCGGTTGTGTTCTCCGAGGGTTGGGGCTCGGTGTTTGACGGCGCCGGGAGTCTTTGAGAGTCGGGGGACGATTCCGGGTTGGGGGAGATCTCCGTGCTGCTCTGAGGGGACGTCGACGATTTGTTCTCGGGCGACGTAGTGCTCGTCGGCCATGACGTCTGAGGTCGCGTAGACCTTGGTTGCGGGGACCCCGTGCTTGTCGAGCAGGTATTGGGCCTGTTCCAAGGTGAGGGATGCGATCCACATGCCGACGATCTCGTGGATTGCTTCGTAGTTCTTGCGCCGGTCTCGGTGGACCTCGAAGCGTGGGTCGCTGAGCAGCTCGGGCTGCTTCATCGCGGCGACGAGGCGTTCGAAGGTTCCCTGGGTGGTGGCGTTGATGATCAGGTGATGGCCGTCGGCGGTCTCCCACTGCTCGGCGGGGACGACGCCGGGCCAGTAGTTGCCGCTGCGCTCTCGGTTTTCGCTGGACCTGGCGTACTGCGAGGCATGAGTGCCGGACTGCTTCCAGATCGCCTCGTAGAGCGCGACGTCGACATCCTGACCGACGCCGCCGTTGACGTCGCGGCCGCGGAGGGCCATGAGCGTGCCCATCGCGGCGAAGACGCCGGCGCTGTAGTCGGCAACCATGTAGCCGGGTCGGACCGGCGGGCCGTCGGCCCAGCCGGTCTGATAGGTCATGCCGGCGAAGCCGAGGGCGACTCGGTCGAAGCCGGCTCGCTCGCGGTAGGGACCGGTCTGTCCGTAGCCGGAGACTCGGGTGACGACGAGGCCGGGGTTGATTTCGCGTAGCGAGTCGGGCGCGAGAT
This sequence comes from Dehalococcoidia bacterium, assembly GCA_034428415.1. Taxonomy (GTDB): domain Bacteria; phylum Chloroflexota; class Dehalococcoidia; order Bin125; family Bin125; genus Bin125. The sequence continues at coordinate 15,218 of DAOUHS010000197.1, read as the reverse complement.
CCATTTTCTCGAGGGTGCCGGGGCGGAAGTTCTCGATCAGGACGTCGGCGCGTGCGCAAAGCTTGCGGAAGAGTTCCTTGCCCCGAGGATCGGCGAGGTTGCAGGTCACTCCGCGTTGCGAGCGATTCTCCTGGACGTAGGAGATGGTGCCGTGGTTTGGCTCGCCGGTGCCCGGGCGCTCGACTTTGATCACGTCGGCGCCGAACTCGGCGAGCATGGTGGCGCAGTGAGGAGCGGCGAGGATTTGTCCGGCGTTGATGACGGTGATGCCGTCGAGGGGCGGTCGGAGGTGGTTGGTTGTCATGCGGAGGAGGATACGGGGGCTATTCGAATAGGTCGCGGGGGAGGCCAGACTGTCGGATGATCTGTCTGAGTGTGCCGGGCCTCAGTTCACGGTGCCGAGGCACACTGACATTCATTTCTTCACCATCCACGTAGCCTCGAAAGCGCATGTGGCTTCCACGTTGCCGGAGGAAGACGAACCCTTGCTGTTCCAGAATCTGGCTGACTTGCTGCCACGAGAGGACGCGCATGTCTAGCGAGCGAGGACGAACGGCAAATCTGCGTTAACCGTGATCAATCCCGTTTGGACCAACTCGCAGTCCTCGAAGATCTCCTCTTCGGTGAACGCGCTGTTGGCGAAGTAGGCCCCGCTCAGACGGCCCTCGTACTCTTGTTGGCTCATGTCTTCCAGGGTCAGTTCGACCGCTTCGATCAGCATCTCCCGCGCTTCGTCAATGGTGTCGCCCTGGCTGGCAATCCCCAGTTCAGGGCAGTCTGAGACATACCCGTTGTCCTGGAAGTAGATTTCAGCGGTCAGAGTCAGGCGTTGCATGGTGCTCTCCCGTACCCGAGGGTATCAAGATGCGGATGTTGAGGGAATGACCTGGCTGCCGCCGTCCCTCGCTCTACGATCCAGGGAGCGGCCGCGTCACACGCTCGATTGGGAAGATCCACACCATGACCTATGACTACGACCTCGGTTCGTACAGCCGGACCATCACCACATCCTCTCCCGAGGCTCAGGTCTGGTTTGACCGGGGGTTGATCTGGACTTATGGATTCAACCATGACGAGGCGGTGTTCTGCTTCCAGCAGGCGGTGGCGGCTGATCCTGAGTGTGCGATGGCTCACTGGGGCGTTGCTTATGCGATTGGGCCTAACTACAACAAGCCTTGGGAGGCGTTTGGTCGGAAGGAGGTTGCGTCGGCGCTGGCGACTGCTTTCGAGGAGGCCAATCTTGCGGTGTCACTGTCTGACGGTTGCACGGTGGCGGAGCGTGATCTGATTGCGGCGTTGCAGCATCGGTATCCGCAGGCGGAGCCTCTGGACGACATGATGGGCTGGGTCGACGACTATGCCGACGCGATGCGTGAGGTTTACGGCAAGCACTCGGACGATTTGGACATCGCTTCTCTGTCTGCTGAGGCGATGATGAATCGGACTCCGTGGTCTCTGTGGGACCTGCGCTCGGGCGAGCCGGCGGAGGGCGCTGACACCGATGAGGCTCGCGGGGTGCTTGAGGAGGCGATGGCGCAGATTGCTCACTGCGGGGAGGCTCCGCACCCGGGCGTCCTGCATATGTACATCCACTTGATGGAGATGTCGCCGTTTCCCGAGCAGGCGCTGCTGGCGGCCGACCAGTTGCGGGGGATTGCTCCGCACTCGGGGCATTTGCAACACATGTCGACGCATATCGATGTGCTCTGCGGCGATTACGTGAATGTGGTCAATTGGAATGAGCGGGCGATCCAGGCGGACCGGCCTTACCTGGAGGCTCGGGGGCCGTTCAACTTCTACACGATGTACCGGGCGCACAACTATCACTTCAAGATCTACGGCGCGATGTTCCTGGGTCAGTTTGGCCCGGCGATGGAGACGGCGCGGGCGATGAGGGAGCAGATTCCCGAGGAGCTGCTGCGGATGGAGTCGCCGAACATGGCGGACTGGCTGGAGGCGTTTGTGCCGATCAACCAGCATGTGCTGGTGCGGTTTGGCAAGTGGGAGGAGATTCTGGAGCAGGAGCTGCCGGAGGATCGGGAGTTGTACTGCGTGACGACGGCGACGATGCGGTATGCGCGGGCGATTGCGCTGGCGACGCTGGGTCGGACCGATGAGGCGGTCGCGGAGGCGGCGGAGTTTGAGCGTGCGTACGATCGGGTGCCGGAGACTCGGTATCAGTTCAACAACCCGAGCCGGGACATTCTTGAGATTGCCCAGGCGATGATGCGGGGTGAGATTGCTTATCGGCAGGGTGAGTTTGACTCGGCGTTCTCGGAGTTGCGGCGTGCGGTGGAACTGGATGACCACCTGCATTACGACGAGCCGTGGGGCTGGATGCAGCCGGTCCGGCATGCGCTGGGGGCGTTGCTGCTGGAGCAGGGTCGGGTTGAGGAGGCGCTGGATGTGTATCGGGCGGACCTGGGGTATGACTCTCAGGTGAGCCGGCCGCGGCAGCATCTTGACAATGTGTGGAGCCTGAGCGGGTATGTGGAGTGCCTGGAGCGGACTGGTCAGGATGAGCTGGCCGGGGTGGCTCGGCAGCGGCTGAGCCTGGCGCAGGCTCGGGCGGATGTCCAGGTTCAGGCGTCTTGTTTCTGTCGGTTGGATGTTGGCGAGGAGTGCTGCGACTAGTCAGACAGTAGACGGTGACTCAGAGATTGGAGTGGAGGTGTCGCCAGCATCGAGGGCGCGGTAGTGGCCCAGAACGAGTTGTTTGGTCAGGTAGTGGCCGAACTCCTTGCGCTCGCTCTTTGCGAGCACGGGGAACTGGTCGAGGATGTAGTCGGCGTCGTCATACGAGAGTCCGTAGAGGTGGAAGTAGAGAGCATCGAGGCGGGCTCGGAGTTGCCGGCGCTCGGCTGGGTTCCAGATGAATGGATCGCCGTCGTAGCCGAGGTCTCGGGCGAAGGGGGTCAGGTCGTAGGCGGTGTAGGTCAGACGCAGGACATGGTCTCGGACCAGTTCGCGGGCGGTTAGGTCGCCGAAGCGACGATCGAAGTCGTCGGGGTGGATCATTGGCAGTTGTTCGACGATGTACTTGCTTAAGTTCGTGCCTTGAAGTTTTTTTCGAAGCACGAAGTCGGCGGCAAACGAGTTGAAGTTTGCAACAATGAAACACGCTTGCACGGCGTTAAACCCTTGTGCCGCCATATAAAGAAACACGCTGTCTGCGTAAGCTGCCTCTGGACCAATCGTGGCAATCATGCCTCGAGAGTTTGTCTCTTTGGAAGAGCGGCGATAGGCGATTACCCATCTGTGTTCAGTGTGGAACGACTCACGACAGTTGGCTAGAGGGACATACGATTGCACGCCAGCGACGAAATCTGGATCTTGGTGTTCGTCAAGAGTTGTTCTGATGCTTACGTAAGGACGACGGATGTTCCTTGGGTTGAATCCAACAGAGTTTTCGCGATGGTCGAACGCTCCAATGATCCGGCCCTGAAAGAGAGGAAGCCACTCCTCGGATCCTCGTTTGAATCTGTTACCAATCACCTTGTACGCGCCTGCGGCCTCCAACTCTGCGGCTGTCACAAACAGGTTCGAATCATTGGACATGTCGAACATGCGGTGATATCGAACTGGAAACAGGCTTCGGCTTTTGTCGCTCGAACGATCGACTAGGACAGGATGATGACGGTAAATGCGGGTTAGAATGTCGGCATCGCGACGGTCCAGGATGACGGTAGCCGTTCCTGTATTCGGGTTCATTCGAACGAAGTCACTAGGTTCAATGAGGAAGACACTGTCCGGATCTTGAAGATCCGCTTGCCCGTCAAGGAAGAATCCACACTCCGCTTGGTCAAATCGACGCTCTGCACCACCAGTCACGGTCGCGCAGAATTTGAACTGTGGATGCACGTCAGGGAACCACTTCGACTTCTTGTCGTCCGGACTGCCTGCTCGACGGTTCTGAAAGTCGTAGATGCCGCCCAATCTCCCCGCTGTTGAAATCGAACGGAAGTACCGCGCGCATGTCTTGTCAGCGAAGATGCCAGATGGCGTCAACAGGCCGCAGATACCGTCGGGCTTGAGGAGGGAAAGCGATCTCTCGACGAAGAGACCGTAGAGGTTAACGTCCCCAGCACCCAACAACGGAAAGTCGCTACTTCTTGCTACGAGCGTGGAGAGTTGATTAGCCCGTTGATTTGCCTCGTCGTACTCAGCTACAACAGGATCGCCTAGATCCCTCCGTTTTGCGATGACCTGATCTCGCTTTGCCTTTGGCTCTACTTTGGCGACTGTAACGTCGCGGGCTGTCCACCACTCGACATCCTCAAGCTTGATCTTGTCCCAGGGCGGATTGCCGATCACGGCGTCGAAGCCGCCGTCGAGCATGACGTGGGGGAACGCGATTTCCCAGTGGAGGATGTTCTCTCGCCCGGCAATCTCGAAGGCGGCGTCGCGGATCTTGCCGTACTCAGGGCCGGCGCGGCTGCGGCGGCCTCGGCTCTCGCCGTTGTACATCACGCTGATTGCGCGGCCCGGATCGCCTCGCAAGATGCGAGCCAGGGGTTCGTGGAACGCCTTACGCTCGCGCTGCTTCATTCCCGCGGACTGCCAGCGCAGACCGGCGACGAGGTTGAGGACGCGGCGCTGTCGATCGGTGCGATGCGCATCGGCGCTGTCGCTGAGTTGCAGCGATTGCCGGACCTCGTCGATGGTCATGTCGAGCTGTGCATCGACCTGGTCGGCCTGGCTCGCAGCGCCGCGCACATCCTCGGCAAAGGTGTCGCCAAGTGGGTACTCGCCCCACTCGCTGATGTATTGCTCGGCTTGTTCGCCGCGAATGCCGAGCAAGGAGTCGCCCTCAACGATGCGGTGCTCGAGATGGGGCAGCGGCAGGTCGCCGGTGAAGGTGTGCAGCCAGAGCGCGACCTGGGCCAGTTCGACGGCCATGGGATTCTTGTCGACGCCGTAGATGCAACGTTTGAGCACCATACGCTGGAGCAGCGTTTCGTCGCTCAGCGTCGGGTAGGCCTCTTGCAACTCCCAGAGTTGCTCGCGCACAGGGGAGACGTGGCCCGGTTTCTCGTCCCACTCGCGGTCGGCCAGCGAAGCCAATTCCCTGGTCAACCAGTCGATGGCGGTGATCAGGAAGTGTCCGGAGCCCATCGCGGGATCGAGCACGCGCAGTCTAAGGATCGCAGCGGCGGGGTCGTTGTCGTCGGACGGATCATCGCGGAACTCCTGGACGCGATCGTCGACCAACGGTCTGAGCGTCTGCTCGACGATCAGGTCGACCAACTCTTGCGGCGTGTAGTAGGAACCGGAGTCTTTGCGCGCGTAAGGCGAGATTGCGACATCAATGTTGCCATCGCTGCCCCGACTGGGGACTTGCTCCAGCAGTCGCTCGTAGATGCTCCCCAGTTGTTGTACCTCAAGATTCCGGTATGAAACGTAGACGCCGGCTGAAGTATTGCTGAGGTCGTGGATGATCGGCGCTAGTTCGGCATCGGAGAGTTCCAGTTCGTCAAGGATGACGTGGTCGCTCTGAAACAGTCCGCCGTTGTACGGCGGCACGTCGATGGCAGGGTCGCCCTGATCGATGATGTCACGGAGGGTGGAGAGATGCTGCCAGAAGGCTCGCGAGCGGGTGGAGAATTCGGATTTGCCGTGCCGTTGCGCTACTGGATCACGGACGCCGTGGCGAAGACTGTAGGGGCGATATGGGGATGACTCGTCGGTGTTGAGGATGTTGCGGTCTTCGGCGTAGTAGAGGAAGAGCAGTCGGTAGAGGAAGAGTAGTGCGGCACGCGCAATCCGGTCGCTGGTCTCCTCAGGCCGCTTGGTCCAGAAGAGGCGGACGATTGCCGGGTAGACATTCTTGAAGATCACTTCGGAGAGGTCGTCTGCGACTTCGGCGTTGCGATGCCGGCCTGCTTCGAGCAGGCGGTCGATGAACGATTCGCGCGCGCCCTCGGCGGGTACCCACGAATCGCAGCGCAGCAGGAGAAACGCAGTGCGCAGGCTGTGGATCGCATTGTCGTCCAGCACCTGGCTAAACAAATCGGTTGTCGATAGCAGGGCGGCGAGATCGATCTCCCAGGTTCGCTCTCTCGGCCGGGCGCGAGCGGAGTACAGCCGCCAACGCGCGCCATTGGTGAGGATGCCCCAACGCAGCGACTCGCCGGAGTCCGCCGAACCGATCAGCAAGTAGCGCTGTGTCTGTTGGGCTGCGGTTTCGCCGGCCCTGCTGCCGCTACCGGAGGCGTCGAAGTCGCGCCGCCAGCGCTTGCACTCGACGATGCCCGTGGCTCCGAGGACCTGCGCTCGTTCCGGTTGAGCCAGCAAGCGTTCGGCTTCGTCGGCGTCCGCGTAGATAGCGAGATCAACCTCGTCGCGGGTGGTGAGCGACCGCTTGGCGCGTCTGGCGGGCCAGCCGAGCGCATCCAGGATTGGGCCAATGACCAGTTCGATCGTGATCTCTTCGTCCGGTTCATGGACGCTCTGGATCGTATTGAGAGCAGCCCGGGCAGCCTCGACAAAGGCATCGAAGTCGGTGCTGTCCGCAACGGAAGCCTTGTACTCGTCCTGGTCTCGAATGTCGGATTCGAGAAACTCGTCGGACCAGATCGGGATTGCGATTGCCATAACGACAGATTACCCGCCGAGCCAGGCGGACTCTGCCGTCGCTGCGATCTCTTCCCCGATGAGGAGGCTGGCGGTGGCACCGGGGCTGGGGGCGTTGAGAATGTGGATGAGGCGATCTTGGTTGGCGATTTCGAAGTCGTCGGCGAGGGAGCCGTCTCGGCGGAGGGCCTGGGCTCTGACTCCGGCTCCTCCTTGGACGAGTTGGTTGGGTTGGAGGTTAGGCATGAGGCGCTGGAGGGCGTTGACGAAGGCGGACTTGTTGGCGCTGCGCCAGACTTCTCCGAGGCCGGTTTGCCAGTGGTCTCGGGCGAGGCGGAGGAAGCCGGGCCAGGTGAGGGACTCGGCGGCGTCGCGGGGGGAGATGTCGCGCCAGCGGTAGCCCTCGCGCTTGAGGGCGAGGACGGCGTTGGGTCCGGCTTCGACGGTGCCGTCGAGACGTCGTGTGAAGTGGACGCCGAGGAAGGGGAAGGCGGGGTCAGGGACGGGATAGATGAGGTTCTTGAGCATGTGTCGGGCGTCGGGGACGAGGTCGTAGTACTCGCCGCGGAAGGGGACGATGCGGAGGTCGCGGGCTTCGGGCGCGCGGGCGCGGCGGGCGATGCGATCGGCCTGGAGTCCGGCGCAGTTGACGGCGTACCTGGCGCGGACGATTCCAGTGGTGGTTGAGAGCTGGACGCCGTCGGGGTCGATGCGGACGCCTGAGGCTCGGGAGCGGAGGCGGACGGAGCCGCCGGCCGATTCGAGGAGTTCGCGGTACTTCTCGCAGACGGCTCGGTAGTCGGCGATGCCGGTTGAGGGGATGTGGAGCGCGGCGACTCCGGCGGCGTTGGGTTCGAACTCGCGTAGCTCGTCGGGTCCGAGTTCTCGGATGTCGGGGACTCCGTTGGCGTCGCCTCGGCGGTGGAGTTCGCGCATGCGCTCGAGCTCGGACTCGTGGGTGGCGACGACGACTTTGCCGCAGCGCTCGGCTCCGATGCCGTGTTCGTCGCAGAAGGCGTACATTCGCTCAGCGCCGACGACGGCCATGCGTGCTTTGGCGGAGCCGGGTCGGTAGTAGAGGCCGGAGTGGATGACGCCGGAGTTGTTGCCGCTCTGGTGTCGGCCGACGCCGGATTCCTGCTCGAGGGCGATGACTCGGAGACCCTGGTGTCTGGTGGCGAGGGCCATGGCGGTGGAGAGTCCGAGGATGCCGGCGCCGATGACGGCGACGTCGGCGTCAAGCTCAGACACGCGGCGTCTCCGTTGGGCGGACGCTGAGGCGTCCGCCTTCGGCGTGGTCGGACACGTGGGCGACGGGTGTCGCCTTTACTCTGCGCTGTTGGAGTTCGTGGATGAGGTGTGGGGCCTCGATGATGCCGGCGGCGATGAGCAGGCCTCCGGAGGTCTGGGGGTCGTAGAGCAGGGCTTCTTCGAAAGTGGTCAGTTCGCGGTTGCTCTCGACGGTTAGGCGCGCGCCGTAGTACTCGCGGTTGCGACTCTGTCCGCCGCTGCCGAATCCGGCGGCGACGGCTTCGGAGAGTCCGCCGAGGGCGGGGGCTGCGCCGAGGTCGATTTCAATGGCGGCTTGGCTGAGTTCGGCCATTTCGTGGAGGTGTCCGGCGAGGCCGAAGCCGGTGACGTCGGCGATGGCATGGACCCCATGGGCGAGGTCGGGGTTGGAGGCGGCTTCGGCGGCGTCGCGGTTGAGGGCCATCATCTGCGAGATGGCCGCGTTCCAGTGGTCTTCGGAGACGGCGCCCTGCTGGTTGGCTCCGATCAGGACTCCGGTGCCGATTTCCTTGGTCAGGATGATCGTGTCGCCGGGCTGTGCGCCGCCGGTCGTGCGGATCAGGTCTCGGGCGACTTCGCCGGTCACGGCGAGGCCGAACTTGGGCTCTTCGTCGATGATCGTGTGACCGCCGGCGACGACTGCGCCGGCTTCTCGGACTTTGTCGGCGCCGCCTCGGAGAACGTCGGCGATGACTTCGGGCGGCAGGTCCTCTGGGAAGGCGGCGATGTTGAGGGCGAAGAGAACGCGTCCGCCCATGGCGTAGACGTCGGACATGGCGTTGGCGGCGGCGATCGCACCGAACTGGTAGGGGTCGTCGACGAGCGGGGCGAAGAAATCGAGCGTTTGTACGAGCGCGCGGTCGTCGTCGATGGCGTAGACCGCGGCGTCATCGGGGCGTGCGAGTCCGACGAGCAGCTCGGGGTGCTCGGACGGCGGGAACTGGGGACCGAGATGGCTCAACACGTGAGCCAGGCCCTCTGGGCCGAACTTGGATCCTCAACCGCCGCAGCGCGCGAGGTCGGTGAGGCGGACGGCTCGGTTGTCGCGATCGGACATGTTGGGTCGACGCTCCAATCTCAATCGCAGACTATCGCGGCTTCTTGACGCGGAGGGGATAGTACTTGCGTTCTATTGGTCAGCGGCATATCCTGTCGCAGGTGGACAACGAGAGGAGAGCAGCGATGAACGAACACTGCTGGATCGATACCCCCCTGGGAACGATGTTCCTGTCGATCGAGGATGGTGCACTGCGTGAGGCGGGCTTCGTCGAGACCTGGGCACGACCGGTGCTGTCGCCTGATGATGACGAAGATGCAGATGCGCTGTCGAGCGAGGCCAGGTTCGTTCGCGACGCGGTCGCGGGTTATTTCGACGGCGATGTCGAGGCGATTGACGACATCGAGATCGAACCGGAAGGCACGGACTTCCAGCGAGCGGTCTGGCAGGCGATCCGCGAGGTGCCCGCCGGGCAGACGGCGTCGTACCAGGAAATCGCGCAGGCAGTCGGCAAGCCGTCGGCCTATCGTGCCGTGGGGACGGCGACTGGGCGAAATCCGCTGGGGATCGCCGTACCCTGCCACCGAATCGTGCGCTCGGATGGTGGCCTCGGCGGTTACGGCGGCGGTCTGCATCGCAAAGAATGGTTCCTTGAGCACGAGCGCAATCACATGCCCATGATCAAGAACGGACACGAGTAATGGCTTCAGCATCCGACCCGGCCGTAGCGGCGGCCCTGGCGAACGACCTGGTGATCGATATCACCACGACCGGTCGCAGCAGTGGCGAGCCGAAGCGGCTCGAGATCTGGTTTCACAACGTCGATGATCGCTACTACATCACCGGCCGGCCCGGTCCGCGCTCGTGGTATGCGAATGTCGTCGCCAATCCAGCGATCACATTCCACTTGAAGGAATCGACGGAGGCAGACCTGGAGGGGACTGTCCGAGCGGTGACGGATCCGGCCGAGAAGCGATCGGTGTTTCTCTCGGCGAAGAAGCTGGGTGAGTACATCAACGAGGACAACGTGCAGGATTGGGTCGATGGCTCGCCGCTGATCGAGGTGGTGTTCGACTGACTAGCAGCCGGGATGCCGCCCTTCATCGTCGAATTGACCTACAACCAGGCCACCATCGATGAACTGGGCGGACACGGCTTGCGCGTTGCTAACGCGATCGAAGCGTTTGAAAGCTCGCCGAAGTTCTTTCCTGACAGGGGAAAGCGGCGTCGTGTTCGGCAGGGAATGCGCCCTCGTTGGAAAATGGTCGGTAGGAGCAACCGCGGTGAGCTACTAACGATTGTCGTCGAAGGACCTGACGAGCAACGAGTTGGTCACATCGTCACGGGATGGCGGTCGTCGACTGCGGACTACACTCGCTACTATCGACCTGGAGGCAAGCGAAACCGACCATGACACACGATCCGCGATTCCCTGACGAGGACTTTGAAGACGAACCCGTCGAGGTGCTGGTCGCCGAGAATCCGGGCCTCGTCATGCAGGTGCGTTTCGATCGAGAGGAGTTTCGCGAGGTTAGCGAGGAGGAGCGTGTGACCGGTCGATCCTCGATCGAGTTGGTTCGCAGTTACGCGCTGGAGGTGATTCGTGCGAAGCGTAGAGAACGCGAAGCCAATCAGGCCGAAGTCGCCGACTAGCGGGTTGCCAGCACGGCGATCTGGGTGAACATGAAGAAGGGTTCGCTGGACTCGGCCCAGGTTGCCCAGCCGTTTGAGATTCTTTCCAGCTCAGCCTGATCCGCGAATCCGTACTCGAGGGCCTGGTCGGCGATGCCGCTGTAGAGGATTCTCTGCGACCAGGTTCGACCCCAGATTCGCGCCTCTTCGCCGTCCATGGCGACAACGTTGGGGTAAATCTCGATGTCGGGGAAGCCTGCGGCTCTGACCCAAGCGGGGAGGATTCGGCCAGCGTCGGGCTCGGCGTGGTTTCGGTACGCGACTTCGTGGTAGAGCTGGTTCCAGTCGAGGAACTCGGGGAACTTCGGGTGAGGGGACATCGTGGCGTAGTCGGCGTCGCGGACTGCCAGGAGTCCGCCGGGCCTAAGCACTCGGCGAATCTCGCGGATCGCGCTCACCGGGTCGGTCAGGTGTTGGAGGAGCTGATTGGCGTAGACAACGTCGAACTCGGCATCGGCGAAGTCGAGATGGTAGATGTCGCCGGCGACGAAACTGACGTTGTCGACCGCTTCCTCCGCCGCGTGCGCACGCGCATGTTCGAGTACTCCGGGCGCGACGTCGAGTCCGATTACCTCGCCGGGCGCGACGGCTCGGGCCAGACCTGCTGTCACGGTGCCGGGACCGCAGCCGGCGTCGAGCAGGCGCATTCCGGGCTTGAGTCTGGGCAAGAGGAACCAGGCTTCCACCTCGGCGCGGCGGCGCGCGTGTGACTGCACGACCGACTCGTGGTGGCCATGGGTGTAGCGATCCCGCGGCTTGTCAGTCATCCGCGAATCCGTCGACCAGTCTGCTCAGTGTTTCGACCGCACGCTGGGAGAGCGCCAAGCTTCGCGCCGCGGCTTGGCCGTTGGGCGACATCTTACGCCAGGTCCGGCCGAGCGCCCGCCGCAGTTGGCGCTCGTCGAGGTCGTCCAGCAGCGGCTCCAGCTGCGTGTCGAAAAAGACCAGGGAGAGCGCATCCTCCAGCGTCTGGGCGTCGGGATCGCCGGCTTGCAAGAGGTCGGCCTTGGCGACCAGCGCTGCGACTTGATCGACCGATCGACGGGGATACCCGCAATCTTCGAGGATGGCGGCGGTCAACTCGGCGTGGACCGCGTGCAGCGCGCGTCGCCAGCGCAGGTAGGATGTGCGACCTGCCGGGAAGGCGGAGCGGGGAATCATCCAGCGCCGAATGTGATGCGCCCGAGCGGCCAACAGCAGCTCTTCCGACGCTTCCGGATCCAACTCTTGGACCCAACGAGTCATCATCTCGGCGTGGGTCAATTCTTTGGGCCTTGCCCGACCGTCGATCGTGAGCGTGTACGGATCGTCGGCGTTGGCCGCGTCGATTGCCGCTAGGGCCTGTTGGAGGCGATCTTGATCGAAGCCGTCAGTCAAGTCTCGTATCTCCGCAACGAGACCAGCCTATATGCCGTCGTACTGGCATCTCAGCCGGGTCGTGCTGAGGCCCACTGCGACGCGAATTGATCGCACACGTCCACCGCCGGGGCGAAGGTGACGCGCGATTTGGACCCCATGTACCGGATCAGACGCTCCAGCATGGCAACACGGCCCGGTCGGCCGATGATGTAGGGGTGCATCGTCAGGGTGAAGACGCCGCCTCGGCGGCGCAGTTCGTCGAATGCGGCTCGCCAGGTCGACTCAACGTGCTCAGGGGCGGCCTGCAGGCGGCGGCCATCGGTTGGGGCGAAGACGAAGTAGGGATAGTCGTCGAGCGCCCAGTGAATCGGCAACTCGACCAGCGCGGTTTCGCCTGCGCTCACCCAATAGGGCGCATCCGAGCCCATCAGCGACGAGTCGTAACGAAAGCCGCGGTCCGACATCAGGTCGAGCGATACGTCGCTCAGCTCCCATGAGGGCGAGCGGTACCCGACAGGCGCTTGACCGACAATGCCGCGCAGGATTTCGCTGCCCTTGTCGAGTACTTCGGCCTCTTCCTCGGCAGAGAGCGTGGCCGGGGGTTCGTGCAGGTAGCCGTGGTGTCCGATCTCGTGGCCTGCAGCGGCGATCTGCTCGACGGTCGCTGGATTGCGCTCTGCGACCCAGCCGGGGATGTAGAACGAGGCCGGCACCTCCGCCCTGGCAAGCGCCGCGAGGATGTGCGGCACGGCGACGCTCGGTCCGTAGTCGCCGAAGGAGCGGGCCGAGGGTCGATGCTCGATGCGTGGATCTCGGTTGATCATGCCCGAAGAGCCGTCGACATCAAAGGAGAGCACGACACTGCACTCGGCCGCGCCATCGTCGGTGTCGGGCGACCAGAGGGCGGCTCCGCAGGCGGGGCAGAATCGGCGCTCGCCGGACCATCCGCAGTGGGGGCAGTCGTTGGGCATGATCTCGGCCTTTCACGCCGCAGAGCTCCCCCCTGGGGAAGCGTTGCGCAGGGGCTCAGTGAGGGCTCGCGTTGATCCGACCCCCTCACCCGCTTCGCGGGAGCTCCCCCAGGAAGGGGGAGCAAATCACCGGCGAAGTTGTTCTCCGGCGACTAGGCGAAGTCCGTAATGGTGACGAAGCCGGTGGTCTGGAAGGTGGTCATCGAGTCGACGACGTCTGGGACCTGGTCGATTGAGATGGTCTCGGTCACGATCGTCTCGGGCTGGAGCTTGCCGGAGGCGACCATGTTGAGCATCGAGGGGTAGTTCTGGTTGGGCAGCCCGAGCGAGCCGCGGAACTCGATCTCGGACATCGTGATGAAGTCGATCGGCAGACCGACTTCGCCTGCTTCGTCGGCCGAGGTGATGCCAATCTGCACGTGGACGCCGCCCTTGCGCAGCGAGTTGACGGAGTTCAGCATCGTTGCCTTGATGCCCAGCGCGTCAACCGAGACGTCGGCGCCGCCGTCGGTGATCTCGCGCACTCGCATCGGAACGTCGGATTCCATGGCGTTGATCGTCTCGACGGCGCCCTGCGATCGGGCCAGCGAGAGCTTGCCCTCTTCGAGGTCAACAGCGATCACCTGAGCTCCGAGCGAGGCGGCGACCTGAACCGCCGAGAGGCCGATGCCACCGCAACCATTGACGACGACCCAGTCGCCACCCGAGACTTCGCCGCGGTCGGCAACGCCGTGGTAGGAGGTCATGAAGCGGCAGCCCATCGCCGCGCCGGCCTCAAACGAGACGTTGTCGGGCAGCGGGATGGCGTTGAAGTCGGCGTTGTAGATCGCGGCCTTTTGCGCGAAGCCGCCGGCGAACCCAGCTTGGGTGTCGCAGATGTTGGGCAGGCCGCTGCGGCAGATGTTGCAGTTGCCGCAGCCGTTGTGGAACGGGGTCAGTACGCGCATGCCGGGCCGGATGTGCTCAACATCGTCGCCGACTGCCTCGACGGTGCCGGCCCATTCGTGACCGAGCACGACGGGCAGCGGCAGCTCGAATCCGACCCAGGAGAGGTCGCCTTGCCAGAGGTGCCAGTCGGAGCGACAGACGCCGCAGGCTTCGACACGGACCAACGCATCCTTCGGCCCAATCACCGGGTCATCGAATTCCCTGACGACCAGCGGCTCTCGGACGCCTTCCATCACGACGGCTTTCATCATTCAACTCCTTACCAGGATCTGTGCTCTTTCGAATCTGAGCAGAAGCTAACAAAACTCAGCGCCTGGCGGGCGCGGCACGCACTGCACAGGACACCTCATAGGAGTTCAGCCGGGCTCTGTAGGTGATCCGCGGCGTGACCGGCTGGATGACCAGGGGACTGCTGTTTGCGAGACTGCGCGTTTCTTCCCACACGCTCCGACGCGCATAGATGGCGCGGTTGATGGGCAATGGCATGACATAGCGTCGGCCGCGTTCGACCTCCTGCCAGGTGAAGCGATAGGACCAGCGAACGAGCTGGCCCGTCTGCTCCACGCTGCCAGCGGCTGTGTGGTCCGGCCAGGGCAACCGCGAGTCAACCAGCTGCTCAATCCGCTTGACTTCGCCAGCGAGGAAGGGGAGCAGCGGGTCCCTGGGATCAATCACACAGAGCCAATTGTCAGAGTGAGGGACAAGTTAGGTCGAGTGGCAATGAGTTGAGCGACCAAGATGGAGGTAAGCCTCAGGCCTCGGATGGATCAATCACTATGCGAGCGCCCTCTTCGTCGAGCACCATGCGGCGTGGACCCTCCTCGTCATCCATTAGACCGAGCATCATCTGAAGGGAAACTAGGTGCTGAGCGATTGCGTCGTTCATTTCATCTTCAGTCAGGCCGTGAAACGACAAACGCGCGACAGGCCTCAACGTCATGGCATCAGGATCGCCCAACCCAGTTGCCATGTACAACCCCTCATCCCCAAATCGCATGTCACCCCTCCACAACAAGGGGAATTCCAAGGACTCCAGTTCATCAGTCATCTTATGCTCCATTGCGTCGCGTCACTGGGATGTCCGGCCTCTGCGCATCGAGGCAGTTCCGCTCGGGGGACTCTAGTCCTCGAAGCAGTACCTTCAGCGGAACACCGGATCTCGCTTCTCGAAGAAGGCGGTCATGCCTTCCTTCGCCTCAGGACGACGGGCGGCGTCGCAGATTTCCCGGGTTTCCCACTCCATCTGCGTTTCCAGACCCTCGTTCCAGGACTTGTGGTAGAGGCGCTTGGCGGCTCCGATCGACTCGGTTGGACCGGCGGCGAGCTGTGCGGCCAGGGCGTGCGCTTCCGACTGGAGGTCCTCGTCCGGCACGACTCGATTGATCATG
>DAOUHS010000196.1:0-15634 GCA_034428415.1 Dehalococcoidia bacterium | reverse complement strand
GTTTCCAGGGCGGGTTGGCCGAAAGTTCAGACATCCGACGGCCGGAGTCGGGCACATCGTGGCTGAGTTTCCGGCCGTACTCCTCGGCCCAGTCAGGCGGAAGGACCTGCTGCACCTCATGCCAGCGAATCGGCTGAGCGCGAGTGTTGCGCGCGGCGTCGGTGACGTCGGCTAGCCAGATCGCCATGTCGCCGCCGTCCATGCAGTTGACGACTCGACAGGTCATCCAGCCGAGCACGCCGTCCAGGATGGGCAGTCCACTGTCGTGTTCGAACCAGTCGAGCCCCTCAAACTTGTCGACCTCAGTTTGCGAGCGGAAGCCCCAGTGCCGCACCCACTGCCACTGCTCACGCGCCATGACGTGGACGGCCAGCCGACCGGACGCCTCAATCAGCGAGTTGGTGTGGTTACGCTTCTGAATCTGGACCAGGACCCGAGGTTGGGCAGGCACAATCGACGCGGCGAATGCGCCCACAGCAATCTGTCCGCCGCGAGCCCCATCATGAGCCGCCGTGACCACAGTCAGCGGAGACCACATCAGCGTGAGCAACGAAGGAGCATCGGCGAGCGGCATGTCGAGAGGCTAACGCTCCGTCGCTGCAGGCTGTTCGCGTTGCCGCCTCTGCCGCCACCAGACCCAGACGACCGGTGCGGCGAAGAACAGGACGATCGCGACAAACGCGCCGATCAGGATCTCACGGTTGCGCTCCAGCACCGCGTCACCAAGCACGGCGGCGAGAATCAGGATCGGCGACGATGCCAGCACGGAGATCACGATGTAGGAAGCGAATCGCATCTGCGTCAGCCCGGCCGCGTAGGAGACGTAGTCCACGCCAGCGACCGGGAAGAGCCGCAGGACGATCAGCAGCCGAATCCCAAGTCGTTCACCAAGTTGGTCGATCTTGTCGAGCGCAGCTTCCGAGGTCAGACGCCTCAGCGCCGGACGACCCAGCCGTCGCGCCACCCAGAAGCAAATCGTCGAGCCGATCGCGGTGGCCGAAATCGTATACAGGAACCCAAGCGCCGGTCCGAACACGGCGGCAGCAATCAGGGGCATCGGCGCCGTCGGCAACGGAGCAAACAGCATCGACAACGCGAAGACGACGATGTAAACGATCGGTCCCCAGACGCCGAAGTCGTCGATCCAGGCTTCGATCTCATGCTGGTCCCAGGGGAACCAGCGTTCGTAGGCCAGGTATGCCCCGACAAGAATGGCGATGACGGCGACAGCGGCCAGGGCCAGGATCGCCAGGCGGCGGCGGTCCGTCAGCCAGTTCTGCATGTCGTCACTCTAGTTTGACTTCCGACCCAAAACGGGCACGCCTCTGTGCGATAGTGTCGAATGCAGGGTCACCCAGGAGGAACGCCATGAGTGCGACATCGGCGATTGACCGGGAATTCTTCGCGAAGCACGCCCAGTCGGCGCGCCGGGCCGAGGAGGCGCGCACTATCTTCCCCGGTGGCGTCACACACGACGCACGCCACTTCGAGCCGTTCGGAATCGTCGTCGACCGCGCCATCGGCCCCCGAAAATGGGACATCGACGGCAACGAATACATCGACTACGTCATGGGTCACGGAGCACTGCTCTTTGGCCACAGCCATCCATACTTGGTCGAAGCAGTCACCGAGCAAGTCGCGAAGGGCACCCACATGGGAGGCTCCAGCGACCTCGAGCGCCGGTGGGCCCAGGCGATTCAGCGACTGATCCCGAGCGCTGAGAAGGTGCGATTCACCTCGTCGGGGACCGAGGCGACGATGATGGCCGTGCGCTTGGCACGGGCGGCGACCGGCCGTGACCAGCTCCTGCGCCTGCGCCATCATTTCCACGGCTGGAACGACAGCGTCTTCGCCGCCGGACGCACATCCGCCGGACCGATTGCCGCCAACGGTCAGCCCACGGCGATGCAAGATCTAATCACCGTCTTCGATCAGACCGATATTGCCGGGATCGCAGCCGCTCTGGCCACTGAGCAGTTCGCCGCGCTGATCATGGAGCCGACCGGCTACTCCTGGGGAACCTGCCCACTCGAGCCCGCGGTCCCGCAGGAACTGCGACAAATGACAGAGCAGCACGGCACATTGCTCATCTTCGACGAAGTAGTGACCGGCTTCCGAGCGAGTCAAGGCGGTGCGCAAGAACGAATCGGCGTCAAGCCCGACCTGACCACCCTGGCCAAGATCGCCGCCGGCGGGCTGCCGGGAGGGGCCGTCGTCGGTCGAGCCGATTTGCTCGACCAGATCAGTTTCGACGCCGGCGGGGGACGGGTTGCCCATCCGGGGACATTCAACGCAAATCCGCTCTCGGCAGTCGCCGGTGAGCGCGCACTCCGAGCGGTTGCCGAGGAAGATCCCGTCTCACAGGCAAACGAGCGCGCCGGCCAGCTTTCCCGAGGCTTGAACCAGGCCTTGCTCGAAGCTGAAGTGATGGGTTGCGCATGGGCGGATGCATCGATGGTGCACATCATCCTCGGCGCGGATGTCGCCCGCCCCGACGACGGCATGACCTGGGATTGGGATGCGCACGGTGGCGCCAGCTCGTCGCTTCCAACCACTCCCGCTGAGGTGATCTGGCCCTTCCGACGCTCGTTGATCAACCACGGCGTCGACCTCATGGGAATGGGAGCGTTGGTCTCCTGCGTGCACACCGAGGCTGACATCGACGCAACAATCAATAGGTTCGGAGCGGCCCTGTCGGACCTGAGACGCGACGAAATTTTCTGACTCCCGGTGTCGGAATTCATCGCGCGTCGGCCTGTAATCGAGTCGCTAGCCTGACCGGGGAGTTTGTGCGAATATTCACGTAATATCCGCACGGATGCCCAGTTTCGCATCGATTACGCTAGTGAGTAGCTTGGAATCGATAGACGCTGCCAATATGAAATCCAGGTACGAATCCAATCGAGCGAGCCAGACCGACTACGCGGGCCTTCATGATCCGCAGAGCTTCCGTGATGCCTGCGGTACTGGGTTTATCGCTCGGCTCGACGGCGTCGCGACGCACGAGTTGGTCGAGCAAGCGGTTGAAGGTGTGGTCAGTCTGACGCACCGGGGAGCGGTCAACGCTGACCCCGAAACCGGCGACGGCGCTGGCGTCACGATCAGCATTCCCTACGCAATCCTGCAGGACGACCTGGCGCGTATGGGCTATGCCAACCTACCCAATGCGGAGCTGGCATTGGCCATGGTCTTCCTGCCGATGGACGAGGACGCGGCCGCGCGCGGACGAGACATCCTCGGGACGGCGCTGGCCAGGTCCGGGCTCAATGTGATCGGCTGGCGTGTCGTCCCCACCGATCCCTCGGTGCTTGGCAGTTGGGCGCTGCGTGAGGCGCCGCGTATTGAGCAGTTGCTGATCTCTCGACCTGCTGGGATTGGGGAGGATGAGTTTGGCCGTCGGTTGTACCTTGCTCGACGCCGCGCCGACGCTGAGTATCAGGCTCTGCGTGATGCCGACACGGAAGATCTGGCCGCCGGAACATACATCGTTTCAATGTCGACGAGGACGGTTGTCTACAAGGGTCTGATGGTTGCTCCGCAGTTGAGCCGATTCTATCCGGACCTGACTAATCCCGAGACCGTCACCGCCGTCGCCCTCTTCCACCAGCGTTACGCGACCAACACGCTGCCCAACTGGAAGATCGCGCAGCCGTTTCGCTACATCGCACATAACGGCGAGATCAACACGCTGCTCGGCAATCGCCTGTGGATGCAGGCCCGAGGCCCTGCGCTGCAGTCCGACGTCTGGGGCGACACAGTTTCGGAGTTGCATCCAGTCTTGGGCGAGGTGGGGTCCGATTCGCAGGCCTTCGACGAGGCCTTTGAGTTGCTGGTGGCCTCGGGTCGGGGACCGCTGCACGCGATGATGATGCTGATTCCCGAGGCCTGGGAGCAGCTTGAGGACATGGATCCCGAGTTGCATGGCTTCTACGAGTACCACGCCTGCCTCTCCGAGCCATGGGACGGTCCCGCGGCGATGGCGTTCACCGACGGCAAGCTTGCCGCTGCGGCAATGGATCGCAACGGTCTCCGCCCTGCGCGTTACCAGGTCACGAGAAGTGGTCTGGTCGTGATGGGCTCGGAGGTCGGACTGATAGCACTCGATCAGTCAGAGATCATCGAATCGGGCAGACTCGGCCCTGGCCAGATGGTCGCGGTCGACACTGAGCGGCACGAGATTTTGCGCAACGACGACATCAAACGGCGCATATCCTCTCGCATGCCCTATTCGCGCTGGGTCCGCCAATACATGGGCAGGTTGCAGCGGGTCGGTGGCATCGACGCCTCATTGATTCCACAACCCGACGAAGGCGAACTGCTGTCGCGGCAGATCCTGCATGGTTTCAGCAGGGAAGAGATCGAATACGTGCTGAAGCCGATGGCCCGGCAGGCGAAAGAACCGGTCGGATCAATGGGCGACGACACCCCGCTCTCGGTACTGCATGATCCCGCGCGGCCGCTGTACACCTACTTCAAGCAGAAGTTCGCCCAGGTCACCAACCCGCCGATCGACTCTATCCGCGAGCGCAACGTGATGTCGCTGGACACCTGGTTGGGCCGCCGGCAGTCGCTGCTTGAAGAGGCGCCTGAGGCAGCTCGTCTGGTGCATCTCAAATCGCCGTTGTTGTTGAGCGACGAGCTGCGCGCATTGCTCAACTTCAAACAGCCAGGGTTCTCGGCCGCCGTGGTTGATGCCTCGTTTCCGGTTGAGGATGGTCCTTGCGGAATCGAAGCCGCGCTCGACGCGCTTTGCGACCACGTCGACAATGCCATTGAAGATGGTCACTCGCTGATCCTCTTGACCGACGAGGAGATCGGACAAGATCGTGCCCCGATTCCTATGTTGTTGGCTGTCTCGACCGTTCATCATCACTTGATTACCAGCGGCCAGCGGTTGTCGGCGTCAATCGTGGCCAGTTGCGGCGACGCGCGCGACGTTCACCAGATCTCTTGCTTAATCGGCTTCGGCGCCGACGCCGTCCATCCCTATCTCGCCTTGCAGACCTTGAACGCTCTCCATGCTGAGGGCGAGTTCGAAGACATGGATGCAAATGAAGTTATCGAGCAGTACGTTCAGGCAGTAGACGCAGGCATCCTCAAGATCATGTCCAAGATGGGCATCGCGGCGCGAGCCTCCTATCACGGGGCCCAGATCTTCGAGGCACTCGGTATCGGCCAGGAGGTCGTCGAGCGCTCGTTCCCCGGCACACTTTCGCGAATTGGCGGGATCGGCTTTGCCGAGATCGGCGCTGACGCGCTGTCGCGGCACGAGCAGGCGTATCCGGCAGAGGGGCTCGACGCCGGTGGCTGGTATCGCTACCGACGCAACGCCGACTACCACGCGAACGAACCGCCGATCTGGCGGGCGTTGCATAAGACCGTCCAGGGTGGAGGCGCAAAGGAATACGCGACCTACGCCGAACGAGCCAACAATCGCCAGCCGACGGCGCTGCGCGACATGCTCGACTTCAAGCCGGACCGTGAGCCGATCACTCTGGATGAGGTCGAGCCGCATGACGCGATCACGCCGAGATTCAGCACCGGCGCGATGTCGCTGGGCGCTCTGAGCCCGGAGACACACGAAGACATCGCCCGCGCGATGAACGAGCTGGGAGCGGCATCTAACACAGGAGAAGGCGGCGAGGATTCGCGGCGCTTCCGCGACTCCGGCGACAAATCGGACGCCAACTCGTACATCAAGCAGATCGCCTCGGGACGCTTCGGTGTGACGCCCGCATATCTCGGCAGCGCCAGCGAGATCGAGATCAAGATCGCGCAGGGATCCAAGCCCGGCGAGGGCGGTCAGCTGCCTGGTCACAAGGTGACCGCCTACATCGCCATGCTGCGTCACTCGACGCCCGGCGTGGAACTGATCTCGCCGCCGCCGCACCACGACATCTACTCCATTGAGGACTTGTCGCAGCTGATCTACGACCTGAAGATTGCCAATCCGAGAGCCCGCGTCTGCGTGAAGCTGGTCGCCTGCGAAGGCGTCGGCACGATCGCGACCGGTGTGGCCAAGGCCTATGCGGACGTCGTGCATATCTCCGGCGCTGACGGCGGCACCGGAGCGTCGCCGCTGTCCTCAGTGAAGTACGCCGGCGCGCCCTGGGAGCTGGGCGTCAAGGAGGCGCACGAGGCGCTCGTGGTCAATGGGCTGCGCGGGCGAATTCGACTGCGCACAGACGGGGGCTTCCACACCGGACGTGACGTTGTCATAGCGGCGATGCTGGGCGCCGAAGCATACGGCTTCGGCACAGCGGCGCTCGTCGCGCTGGGTTGCAAGATGGCGCGTCAGTGCCACCTGAACACCTGTCCCGTCGGCGTGGCGACGCAGCGCGAAGACCTGCGAGCCAAGTACTTCGGCAAGCCGCAGATGCTGATCGATTTCCTGTTGCACGTTGCCGAGGAGGTGCGGGTCATCCTGGCCGAACTCGGTTATCGCTCGATCGAGGAAATCATCGGCCGCAGCGACTTGCTGCAGCAGGTTCCGCCGCGCTCCGGCGAGCGAGCCAAGTCGGTCGATTTGACGAAGCTGCTCGCCCCGATTGAGGCAGATCCCTCTTTCCCTCGCATGCGTGTCCTGGACCGCAATGAGCGCCTGGACGACCTTCGACTTGACGACGACCTCCTGGAGATCCTCGAGCCGCACATCCAGAAGAGCGAGCACATCTCGGCCAGGTATGAGATCACGAACAAACATCGGACGGTCGGCGCCAGGATCTCTGGGCGGATTGCTCAGCAATACGGCGATCTCGGGATGCAGCGGGGCACGATCGAACTCCATTTCAACGGCTCGGCTGGACAGTCCTTTGGCGCATTCCTGGTTCGCGGCATGCGTCTCTATCTGCGCGGAGAGGCGAACGACTACGTCGGCAAAGGCATGGCCGGCGGGATGATTGCAGTGGCTCCGGAGCAAGGGGCAGGATTCCGTGGCCGCGATGCGGTACTGGTCGGCAATACAGTGCTCTACGGGGCGACCGGAGGCACGCTCTGGGTCGCGGGTCGGGCAGGGGAGCGATTCGCGGTTCGCAATTCAGGTGCTCGCGCGGTGGTGGAAGGGGTCGGCGACCATGGCTGCGAGTACATGACCGGCGGAACGGTTGTAGTGCTTGGACCGGTCGGGCGAAACTTTGCGGCCGGCATGAGCGGCGGTATCGCCTACGTCTGGGACGCAGAGGGCACGCTCGAGCACTCCGTTAATCCGGCGATGGTCGATCTTGAACCGGTCGAGGACGGCAATGACGCCGTGATGCTGGAGGAGATGATCGAAACACACTGGGAACGAACGGGCAGCCCGTTCGCGAGCGAAATCCTGGAGAACTGGGATGTCGTGCTGCGTCAGATGGTGAAGATCATCCCGCGCGACTACAAGCGCGTGCTGCGGGAGCGGGCGGAAGAACAGGCCAAGGCACTCGCGACGCAGGAGTAGCAGACTCGCGCGGTCTTGGGTCGTCTACCAGGGAATCAGTTCGAGCAATCCGCGACGCTGGGTCTCAACCGGCGTCAGTGACGGATCAATTGCCAGGGCGACCTTGCGCCGCAGCGCGGTCAGTTGATCCGGCGTTGCCGGCTCGGGCGCAGGGGCGCTCTCCACGCGCCAGACGGAGCCGACCCTGATGGCGACGACCACGGCGATCAGCATGGCGACGGCCGGGGCCAAGATCCGGATCAACTGCGGGTCAATCGTTGGTCGACGTAGTTGTCCGGTCCATCGCGACCGAATGGACTCCCAGGATTCCTGGCGGGTGCCCGGCGATTCGATCATCGGCTCAGTTTCAAGCATGACTTCCGGTTCAGTGCCATTAGCGCCGTTCGCGGGCGTATCGGGCACGACTGGCCCCCAGCCGTCAAGGGCGAGCACGGTGCTCGTCGCCTGTATCGCCGCTCCGTTGGGGTCTGCGGTGTGTTGGCCGTTGGGGGTGGTCATCGGGGCTCCGACTAACTGACTGTGTCGAGCGGATTCGGACGCTGGCGCGCCCACGACGCGATCAGCGGGACCGACTCATGCAGCCCATCAGCGGATGAAGCGCCGTTGGCTGCGGGATCGGTACCGGCCGACGTCGTCGGTATGGGTGTCACTCTAGGACTTTCAGGCAGCGGGGTCGGCAAACTAGATTGCGGTTGCCCGGAGGTCGGCACAGGCGCGGCTGGAGGAGGTCCCGGCGCACGGTTGGCCGCGGCCATGGCCCTCGCGTTGGCCATCATTTCCTCTTGTGTCTGGAATCTGACCTTCGGCAGCACCACCGCGATCGCAAGCACGATGGCCATGACGATGGCACCGTAGAGGAATACGTCGGTCACGGGCACGGCCAGCGCCTCGCGAGCGGTCTGGATGACGGCGTCTGCAGAGCCAGGGGATTGCCGTTCAAGCTGCTCGCGGAACCCTTCGAGAGCTTCGGGATTCAACAACACCTCTGGTTGCTCTTTGAGCTGGTCGAAGCCGACGGGGAACGCCTTGGTCAGTTGCGAAGAGAAACCGGAGACAATCATGGCGCCGAACAATGAGATGCCCATGGCAGCGCCCATCTGGCGGAAGAACTGATTGGTCGCTGTGCCTACACCAAGCAACCTGAAGGGGAGGGAGTTCTGCATCAGTAGCGAGTACAGCGGCATCAGCATGCCCATCGATGCGCCCATCACGAACATGTAGAGCCGGGCCAGGTTTAGATCGGAGTCGACGTTGAGCTGAGACAGCATGAACAGCGCGAATGTCGCTCCAGCGCCGCCGATGATCGCGAGGAGTTTGTAGTGTCCGGTGCGCGCGAGGATCTGGCCGGTGATGATCGAGGCGGGCACGACGCCGATGCTCATCGGCAACGTGACCAGTCCGGAGTTGGTGGCCGAGATGCCCTGCGCACCCTGGAGGAAGAAGGGCAGGTTGAACATTGCGCCCATCATTGCGATGCCGATCAGGAACATCACGACGGTGCAGAACATATAGACTTTGTTCTGGAACATCGGCAGGGGCATGATGCCGTCGTCGCCTTTGCGTCGGGCCGTCTTCCACCAGGCGAACGCGGCGACGACTGCGATGATCAGGCAGGCCACGATCGGGGAATCAAGCCAGCCGAACTGATTGCCGCCCATTGAGAATGCAAGCAGCAACGGCGTCGCCGCGACGATCAGGAGTCCGGCGCCCATCCAGTCGGTCGGCTGGCGGTTTGGATGCTGTGGCTTTTGCCTTGGCATGATCATTGCGATTGCCAGGAGGCCCAGGCCGCCAACCGGGATGTTGATGTAGAAGACCCAGCGCCAGGAGAGTTCATCAGTCAGCACGCCACCGGCGAGCGGGCCGATGATGCTGGCCAGGGCGAAGGTCCCGCCAATGATGCCGGCCCAGCGTCCGCGCTCGGCTGGAGCGAAGTAATCGCCCATGGTCGTGAAGGCGTTGGCCATGATGCAGGCGGCGCCGAAACCCTGCAGGAGCCGGAAGCCAATCAGCTCCCACATGGACCCTGAAGCGCCGCACAGGGCGGAGGCGATCAGGAAAACGACGATACCGGCGAGCAGGTACGGCTTGCGCCCGTGGGCATCGGAGAGTTTACCGATGATCGGAACGATGACCGTCGAGCCAAGCAGGTACGAGGTTGCGGGCCAGGCAAAGAGGTCTAGACCGCCGAGGTCGCCGACGGCCTTCGGGGCTGCCACGCTCCAGATCGTCTGGTCGAGCGCGGCCAGGAACAGCGCCAGCATGACGCAGACCATGATCAGCACCTTGCGGCGCTGGGGCAACATCCAGCCTGGAGGGACCTCACCCATGCCCGTCATGGGTGAGGCGCCGGGAGGCGGGCCGCCGCCCGGTATCGCCGGTGAACCTGTCTGGTGTGTTGGCGGCAGTGCGCCGCGGGCGCCATCACGACCATTGGCAGGTTGTGGCGGCCCCACGGACATTACATCACCTCAGGATCAGGCGGCCAGGGGGCCAGCACACCCTGGCGTTCTGCCTCCGAGGTTAGCAATGTGAAGGTCCGGTCGATATCGGACAGGTCTTGCTCGCTGAAGTTCCGGAAGATCTTCCAGATCACGGCGCGTTTGCGGACGTCCAGTTCGGTGATCACCTTGTGCCCGCGTTCAGTCAGGAAGATCCGTACGCGCCGACGGTCGGAGTCGTCGCGCTCGCGCCTGACCAACTTCTGCTTGTCAACCAGGCGGTCGATGATGCCGGTAGCCGTGGAGGGCCGGACCTTGAGCTGGGTCGCGACGGCGCCTGCAGGCGTTCCGGGAGCGGCCTGCAGCATGTAAAGGACACGAAGCTGAGACATCGTCAGCCCGAGTTCTTCCCAGACTTCCAGGCGATTGGGATCGAATATTCCGGCGGCACGACCGTAATTGTCGAGAATCTTCTCGACTACCGCCTCGATTTTGGCATTGACCATCGTCATGATGAAGCGCCTTCGTGTACTGGGGCCGGGAATGGAGTTTTGCGCTGTTCGCCCAGCGCAGTCAGCTGCTCGATGGTCTCTTCGTCGAGCGGGACGCCGTTGATCGCACGGTCCGCCCTCGCCATTTCCTCCGGGTCACCCGGAATCACGACGCGTTCGACCCCTTCAACCGGCGGGATCTCGCGGATCGCGTCGGCCATTTCCTTCATGCTGGACTTGAATTCGTCCGGATCGCAGAACAGGTCGATCCGCCAAGCGGCGAACCACTGTCCCTGGACTAAGTTCTGGCCCCGCGGGGAAAACAGACCCGAGCCATCACCGGAAAGCACACCCGACATGATGTCGACCATCAGACCAAGTCCGTAGCCCTTGTGAGAGCTGGTGGTCAGCGTCGAACCAAGCGGTAGCAGGGCGCCGTTCTTGCGCATGATGAACGGATCGTCGCTATGTTCGCCATCCTCGTCGACAGCCCAACCCTCGGGCAACGGCTTGCTCTGCCGGCCCGCGATCTCCAGTTTCCCGCCCGCGACAGCGGTCGTCGCAATGTCCAGGCGGAACGGTGTGCCGTCGGCGATTGGCGCGGCCATTGCGATTGGGTTGGTGCCGAATGCGCGACCCTTGCCGCCGGCCGCCACCGCGATCGGCGGGACGTTACACATCGCCATGCCGATCAAATCGTGCTCGACCGCCATGTGTGCGTAGTAGCCTGCCGCTCCGAAATGTCGGCCGTTGCGGACAGTAACCATGCCCATGCCGCTGGCCTTGGCCTTGTCAATGCAAGACGACATGGCTTTCTGACAGACAATCGTGCCGAAGCCGCCATCGCCATCCCAGGCGGCCGAGACCGGCGTCTCGCGCAGCACCTTAATCTCGGGAGTCGGATTGACCACGCCCGATTCGAATCCGGGCGCATAGCCAATGTGCCAGGGCAGATGTGCGATGCCGTGCGACTCGATACCAACCAGGTCGGCGTCGATCAGCACATCGGCGCCAATACTGGCGTCGTCAGCAGGCACGCCGTATGACTGCAATACGGCAGCGGTGAAGCCTCGCAGGTCCGAGGCGTCAAATCGCTGGCGGGTCTCGGGCCCATCGAGCCCGGTCCAGGCCACGAGATTAGTCCTGGCCGTAGCTGCGGACGGTGCGCAGTCCCTGCGCTGATGCCTGTGCCATGAACTGTCCGTCACTGCCGGAGGGAATGTAGAGCCAGCCTTCCTCGGCGCGGCGCTTGGCTTCGACCGGACCCGAGGTGAAAATGCCCGGGGCAACACGGTTGTCGATCCGCTGTGAGGCGGCCAGCACCTCGGCGCATGCGGCGACATGGTCCGGGTGGGGGTTGTCGGGCCGGACCGGAATGCCCATCGACTTGGCCAGGTCGGCCGGGCCGATGCAGGTCGCGTCGATGCCAGGGACAGAGAGAATCTCGTCGATTCGCTCGACGGCCTCGATCGTTTCAATCTGAATGATGCAGGCGATTTCGTTGTTGGCCTCGTCGCCGTAGTCGGGGCCGCCGTAGAGGAAGCCTCGGTATGCACCGAAGCCACGGAGTCCGTCGGGTGGGTAACGGCAGGCGGAAACTGCCTGCTCGGCCTCGGCGCGGTTGTTGACCCAGGGAATGACGACGCCATAGGCGCCGCCGTCGAGGATGCGCTTGATGGTCACCGGGTCGTTCCACTGCGCTCGCGCCATCGGAATGGTGTCGGTGGTCGAGATGGCCTGGAACATCTGGATCATGGTCTGGAGGTCGACGGGCGAGTGTTCGCCGTCGACGACGAGCCAGTCCCAACCCTGATGGGCCATGGATTCCGCGGCGAGCGGCGAGCAGGTGCCGAGCCAGGCGCCGAACGCCGGCTTGCCTTCGGCCCACAGCTGTTTCACCGTGTTCGGTCGCATCGAGTACCTCCGCTAGCCAAGAGGGGATCTGTCACCTACGTTGCAAAAAGCGTACACGATGAATTTAAGATTCCCTCTATGACACCTCGTCCCGTGTTGGTCTCCTGGTCCTCGGGAAAAGACTCCGCCTGGGCTCTCCATGTCCTCCGTCAACAGCCTGATCGATACGACGTACGAGGCATCTTCACTACCGTCACGCCGCACTTCGAGCGCGTCTCAATCCAGGCCACACCACGACGGGTGTTGCAGATCCAGGCGGAGCGGCTGGGGTTGCCCCTCTATGAGATTCCAATCCCATATCCCTGCCCAAACGAGGCCTACGAAGCAGCTATGCGCCAGTTCCTCGACCGAGTGCGAGGTCTGCCATCAGAGCAGGCCGCCGACACCTTCGCGTTCGGCGACCTCTTCCTCGAGGACATCCGCGAGTACCGCCAGACCAACCTCAAGGGCACTGGCTTTGACGCTATCTTCCCGGTCTGGGGACTGCCGACCGATGAGTTGGCGCAAACGATGCTGAACTCCGGCCTCAAGGCGATCGTGACCGCTGTCAGCCCAACGTCAAAGCTCGATCGCAGCTTCGCCGGCCGCTGGTTCAATCAGTCGTTCCTCGACGATCTGCCCGAAGGCACCGACCCGCTCGGCGAGATGGGTGAGTTCCACACGTGCGTGATCGACGGTCCAATGTTTGATCGGCCCATCGCCGCCCGACCCGGCGAGATCGTCGGTCGGCCGGTCAGTCGCAACTACGACGGCTCAGGCGGCACCGTGACCGCCTGGTACGCAGACGTGGAGCTGCTCGAGGACTAGCGATCTGGATGCGGCGAGAGCGACACCTGGTCCAGCACAGCTTTGTTCACGACCGAGCGGGGCATGTAGCCCTGCAGCACATCGGCCGCAGCCTCGCCGACACGCTGCAGTAGCAGCGGCATCGAGTTGTCGGAGTAGAACGCGGAGTGAGGCGTGGCGATCACATTGTCGAACTCGAGCAAAGGGTGATCCTTGTGCACCGGCTCCGGATCCCAGACGTCAACGCCGGCGCCTGCAATCTGACCGTTCTTGAGCGCGTCGTAGAGCGCAGATTCGCTCACGACACCACCACGACAGGTCGTGATCAGGTAGGCGCTTGGCTTCATCATGGCCAGTTGCTCGGCTCCGACAAGTCCCCGCGTCTCTGGACTCAGCGGAGGGTGAACCGAGACGTAGTCGGCTTGCATCACCTCTTCCAGCGAGGTGAGTCTCACTCCGGCGGACTCGGCGACTGCCGGGTCCTGGAAGGGGTCATAGGCGATCACGTTCAGCCCGAACGCCTGGGCGCGAATCGCCGCCTGCTGCGCGATGTGTCCAAACGCCACGAGCCCCAGCGTCTCGCCGTAGAGCGGCCCCGATGGCCCGAGCGGAACTCGATCGCCCGAGCGAGCAGCGTCGTTGTGAGCGACCAGCTTCCGGTTGAGCGCCAGCAACAGCGATATCGCATGTGTCGCGACTTCATTGATGCAGTAGTCGGTGATGTTGCAAACGACGATGCCGTAGTCGACCGCGGTCTGCCAGTCGATGTTGTCGAAGCCGATCCCATAGCGAACCACGACCTTGAGGTTCGGAGCGGCGACGAAAACCTCCTTGCCGACCTGTCGATAGCCACAGATGATGCCGTCCGCGTCAGTGACATGGGCGGGAATGTCCTCTTGCTGTTCGAGCGTCAGCGCCACAAGCTCAGCGTCGGCCTTGGCCAGTTGCTCGGACTCCGCGACATGCGGCTGACGCTCCGGGCGCGAATCAACGTGGTACACCTTGAACTTCGCCATCGAGAACTCCTCCAACGCAATATGCGTCTACAACCAGGTCTGAATCCGTGATCGTGGCACCGCCGGGATGACCGCCTTGAGCCGCCGACCGTCAGCAGTGAGCGTAAACGACATCTGCTTCCCAGGCTCCAGCTCCGGGTGCAGAATCCTGTTGATCAGGCGAAACGACTCAAAGCGGACTAATGACAGCCGCACCTGCTGTTGATTGGCAGTCGGCCGCGAGACGAGCACTGCATCAACGAGTTCGTCAAACGAGGCTTGGTCCACGAGCAGCAGGTGCTGGGCGATGAGCTGCTCAACGACGTCCAGCTCGATCTCGATCGGCTCAGGACGCAGCCGCTGCTTGAGCGCCGCCCCGATCTTCGCCACTCGGGCCTTGAGCGTCACGTCACGCGCTCAAGTAGGCAGCGATGTCCGGTCCGCCTTCGGTCAGCACGACCCCGGACTCCGCCAGCGCAGCGGTCTCAGCTTCGGAAATGCCCAGCCACTCGTCCAGCACGGCGCATGTGTCTTGCCCGAACTGCGGCCCGTGGCCGTACACCCGACCCGGAGTCCGCGACAGCTTGAGCGGCGAGGCGGCCATCGTCACATCCCCGGCGATCGGATGGTGGACGGTCGTGATCATCTCACGCGCTGCGATCTGCTCTTGCTGAACCGCTTGACCAATCGTGTTGAGTGGCCCGATCGGGATGCCGTATTGCGCAAACAGCGTCACCCAATGATCGGTGGTCTGTTTGCGGGTTGCCTCAAACAGCACCGGCTCAAGCTCGGCGTGATTCTCGGTTCGCTTGAACGATGTGTCGAAGCGCTCATCCCCGACCAGCTCCGGCAATCCAAGTTCCGCGCAGAAGATCTCCCACTGCGTCGCGATGCCCCAGGACAGCGCCACGACCATCCACCCATCGGCGGTTGGGAAGGCCTGGAATGGAGTCGCCGAAGGATGCCGGGTGCCGAGCGGTCCCGGCTCCTGGCCGGTCGTGAAGTAGCGAGCCACCGCGTTCTCGAGGATGGCAATCTGGCAATCCAGCATCGAGATGTCGACCGACTGACCCTGACCACTCTGATCGCGCTCGCGCAACGCCGCGAGAATGCCAATCGCCGTGTAGAGCCCCCCGCAAATGTCCCCGATCGAAGTTCCCGGCCGAGCGGGCGGCTCGTCCGGATACCCGGTAATGCTCATCACGCCGCCCATACCCTGCACAATGATGTCGAGCGCCGGTCGGTCGCGCCAGGGACCAGTCTGTCCGAATCCGGATGTCGACGCGAATATCAGGCGAGGATTGCGCTTAAGCAGTGCCTCTGGACCAATACCCAGTTTGTCCATCACTCCAGGCGTGAAGTTCTCCATCACGACATCGGCCTGGTCGACCAGCCTTAGGAACAGATCGCGGCCTTCATCGGACCGTAGGTCGATCGAGATGCTCCGCTTCCCCCGATTGACCGATTGGAAGTACATCGATTCGTTGTTGACGAATGGTCCCGTCGTGCGTGCGACATCGCCATGCGGCGGTCGCTCGACCTTGACCACTTCGGCGCCAAGGTCGCAGAGGATCA